>NZ_JBVJCO010000022.1:0-66039 GCF_055588525.1 Kitasatospora sp. NPDC041988 | reverse complement strand
CCACCCCCCCCCCCCCCCCCCCCCCCCCCCGCCCCCCACCCCCCTACCCATGAGCAAAGAAAAAAAAAGGGGGGGGGGGGGCCCCCCCCCCCCCCCCCCCCCCCTCAGCGGTGGATCACCGCTCGCGGTTCAGCGGTCAGCTGCAGCCGCTGGTGGAGCCGCAGCCCTCGCAGAGGTAGCAGCTGCCGGCGCGGCGCATCTTGGTGCCGCAGGAGAAGCAGAGCGGCGCGTCGGCGTTGAGGCCGAGCTGGATCTCCATCAGCTCCGTCGAGTTGTGGGCCTGGGCCGGGGTGGCCTTGGGGGCCTCGACCGCCGGGGCGGGCTTGACCACCGGGGCCGCCGGGGTGACCGGGGCGGACTGGGCGAGCGTCTCGGTGTCCAGCTCCTCGGCGTCCAGCGGCTCGTAGGAGCCGGTCTCCAGGTGGCGCTGGCGCTCCTCGACGGAGTGGATGCCGAGCGCGGAGCGGGTCTCGAAGGGCAGGAAGTCCAGCGCCAGGCGGCGGAAGATGTAGTCGACGATCGACTGGGCCATCCGCACGTCCGGGTCGTCGGTCAGGCCGGCCGGCTCGAAGCGCATGTTGGTGAACTTCGAGACGTAGGTCTCCAACGGCACGCCGTACTGGAGGCCGACCGAGACGGCGATGGAGAAGGCGTCCATCATGCCCGCGAGGGTCGAACCCTGCTTGGACATCTTCAGGAAGACCTCGCCGAGGCCGTCGTCCGGGTAGGAGTTGGCGGTCATGTAGCCCTCGGCGCCACCGACCGTGAAGGAGGTGGTGATGCCCGGGCGGCCCTTGGGGAGGCGCTTGCGGACGGGGCGGTACTCGACGACCTTCTCAACCGCGGCCGGGGCGTTCTCGGCCTTGACCTTGGCCTCGGCGTCCTTCTTCTTGGCCGAGAGCGGCTGGCCGACCTTGCAGTTGTCGCGATAGATGGCGAGCGCCTTGACGCCCATCTTCCACGCCTCGAAGTAGATCTCCTCGATCTCCTCGACGGTCGCGGACTCCGGCATGTTCACCGTCTTGGAGATGGCACCGGAGATCCACGGCTGGATCGCCGCCATCATCCGCACGTGGCCCATGGCCGAGATGACCCGCTCGCCCATCGCGCAGTCGAAGACCTCGTAGTGCTCGGTCTTCAGGCCGGGCGCGTCCACCACGTTGCCGTGCTCGGCGATGTGGGCGACGACCGCCTCGATCTGCTCGTCCTGGTAGCCGAGACGCTTGAGGGCGCGCGGGACGGTGCCGTTGACGATCTGCATCGAGCCGCCGCCGACCAGCTTCTTGAACTTGACCAGGGCGAGGTCGGGCTCGACGCCGGTGGTGTCGCAGTCCATCATCAGGCCGATGGTGCCGGTCGGGGCGAGCACCGACGCCTGGGCGTTGCGGAAACCGTTCTGCGCGCCGATGCGCAGCACGTCCTGCCAGGTCTCGGTGGCGACGGCCCAGACCGGGGCGTCCAGCTCGTCGACCGAGACGGCGGCGACCGAGGCGTCCGCGTGCTGCTTCATGACCCGCTGGTGCGGGGCGGCGTTGCGGGCGTAGCCGTCGTACGGGCCCACCACACCGGCGAGTTCGGCGCCGCGGCGGTAGGCGGTGCCGGTCATCAGGGAGGTGATGGCGCCGGCCAGGGCGCGGCCGCCCTCGCTGTCGTAGGCGTGGCCGGTGGCCATCAGCAGGGCGCCGAGGTTGGCGTAGCCGATGCCGAGCTGGCGGTAGGCGCGGGTGGTCTCGCCGATCTTCTCGGTGGGGAAGTCGGCGAAGCAGATGGAGATGTCCATCGCGGTGATGACCAGCTCGACGACCTTGGCGAAGCGCTGGGCGTCGAAGCTGTCGTCGTCGCGGAGGAACTTCATCAGGTTGAGCGAGGCGAGGTTGCAGCTGGAGTTGTCCAGGTGCATGTACTCGGAGCAGGGGTTGGACGCGTTGATGCGGCCGGACTCCGGGCAGGTGTGCCAGTGGTTGATGGTGGAGTCGTACTGGATTCCGGGGTCGGCGCAGGCCCAGGCGGCCTCGGCCATCTTGCGGAAGAGCTTCTTCGCGTCGACGGTCTCGATGACCTCGCCGGTCATCCGGGCGCGGAGGCCGAATTCGGTGCCGTTCTCGACGGCGGTCATGAATTCGTCGTTGACGCGGACCGAGTTGTTGGCGTTCTGGTACTGGACGGAGGCGATGTCGTCCCCGCCGAGGTCCATGTCGAAGCCCGCGTCGCGCAGGGCGCGGATCTTCTCCTCCTCCTTCACCTTGGTCTCGATGAAGGCCTCGACGTCGGGGTGGTCGACGTCGAGGACGACCATCTTGGCCGCGCGGCGGGTAGCGCCACCGGACTTGATGGTGCCGGCGGAGGCGTCGGCGCCGCGCATGAAGGAGACCGGGCCGGAGGCGTTGCCGCCGGAGGAGAGCAGCTCCTTGGAGGAGCGGATCCGGGAGAGGTTGAGGCCGGCACCGGAGCCCCCCTTGAAGATCATGCCCTCTTCCTTGTACCAGTCGAGGATCGACTCCATGGAGTCGTCGACGGCCAGGATGAAGCAGGCGCTGACCTGCTGGGGCTGCTTGGTGCCGACGTTGAACCAGACCGGCGAGTTGAAGCTGAACACCTGGTGGAGGAGGGCGTGGGTCAGCTCGTGCTCGAAGACCTCGGCGTCGCCGGGGGTGGCGAAGTAGCCGTTCTTCTCACCGGCGGCGCGGTAGGTGAGCACCACGCGGTCGATGATCTGCTTGAGGCTCCACTCGCGCTGCGGGGTTCCGACGGCGCCGCGGAAGTACTTCGACGTGACGATGTTGACGGCGTTGACCGACCAGAAGTCGGGGAACTCGACGCCGCGCTGCTCGAAGTTGATCGAGCCGTCGCGCCAGTTGGTCATGACGACGTCGCGCCGCTCCCAGCGGACCTCGTCATAGGGGTGGACGCCAGGGGTGGTGTAGATGCGCTCGATCCGCAGGCCGCCCTTGGGAGCCTTGCCGGCGCCCTTCGTCGTGGCCTTGTCGGACTTCGACCCGCGTGCGGAACCGCTCGTGGTGTCTGTCACTTCTCGCTCCTCCTCCTGGGCAAACGCCCAAAGTGCCCCGAAAAGTCCGGGCACCGCTGGTTCGCTCTTCCGGTGTGCGGACAGGCGGCTACCTGCCTGTTTCCGCACGGTTTGTGGTGTTCTGTGCACCGTTTCCGGGCACGCGTCGGCCCCGAGGGGGGCCGGTGTGGCGGTCGGCCCCGGAGGGCCGGTGTGCTGAGCCGGGCCTCCTAGGGCGCGGCGGCGGGGACGGGCACGCAGGTGCCGTCCGCCTCGGGGACGGGCCGTTCGGCGCGGATCTCCGCGATGGCGGCCTCGAAGTCTTCCAGTCCGTCGTACGCCTGGTACACGCTGGCGAAGCGCAGGTAGGCGACGACGTCGAGCTGCTTGAGCGGTCCGAGTATGGCCAGGCCCACGTCGTGGGTGGTGAGCTCGGACTTGCCGGTGGCCCGCACGCACTCCTCGACCTTCTGGCCGAGCTGGGCGAGGGCGTCCTCGGTGACCGGGCGGCCCTGACAGGCCTTGCGGACTCCGGAGATGACCTTCTCCCGGGAGAACGGCTCGGTGACACCGCTGCGCTTGATGACCATGAGTGCGGCCGTCTCCACCGTGGTGAAGCGGCGGCCGCAATCCGGGCACTGCCGACGGCGGCGGATCGAGCTGCCGTCTTCGGTGGTCCGGCTGTCGACGACGCGGCTGTCGGAGTGCCGGCAGAAGGGGCAGTGCACCTGAGGATCCCTCCCGGGCAGGACGTGCGGACTGGTCGAGTCTACGCGATGAGGACCCGGCCTCGCCAAGCTGATCATGCGGTGTGACCACTAGTACTGGGCACGAAGAGGAATGTAGCCACTACATGTAGGTCTTTGGGGGAGGCGGCGCGATGGGCGTGTCGGTGCGGACGCGACGGGCCCGCCGGTGCGGATTAGACTGCCGGGGCCGACTTCGGGTCGAACATTTAATCGATGTACAACAAAGCCTTGATCGAGTCAGCCAACTCCCGAATAATTCACTCGAACGTGTGTTTGGCGCAACCTTTCGATAGGAGGTGCCGTTGGGCTGGAAAAGGGAGAGGACAGCCGTCGAGAGGGGCCGCCGTGAACACGATCGAAAGCAACACCATCCCGGTGCAGGAACACTCCCAGCTCAAGGTGGGGCAGCGCACCACGAATCAGCAGAGTGTGGACGTCAGCATGGACCGTAGCGAAGAACACCGACTCTCCGGCGCGGCCATTTCCAGCACGAGCCGCGTTCCCGACCAGCCGATCGAGCACTCCCCCGTGCTGGACGACGCGCACCCCACCCCCGCGCGTTCGATGCCGGGGCGCCCCCCCGGCATCCGTACCGACGAGGCCGGGCTGACGGAACGCCAGCGCCGGGTGATCGAGGTCATCCGGGACTCCGTCCAGCGCCGCGGCTACCCGCCGTCCATGCGCGAGATCGGCCAGGCCGTCGGCCTGTCCAGCACCTCCTCCGTCGCCCATCAGCTGATGGCCCTGGAGCGCAAGGGCTTCCTCCGCCGGGATCCGCACCGCCCGCGCGCCTACGAGGTCCGCGGCGTCGAGGTGGCCCGCCCCAACACCGCCGAGACGGCCGGGCGCCCGTCCACCTCGTACGTGCCGCTGGTCGGCCGGATCGCCGCCGGCGGTCCGATCCTGGCCGAGCAGACGGTCGAGGACGTCTTCCCGCTGCCGCGCCAACTGGTCGGCGAGGGCGAGCTGTTCGCCCTCACCGTGCGCGGCGACTCGATGATCGAGGCGGCCATCTGCGACGGTGACTGGGTGACCGTCCGCCGCCAGCCGGTCGCCGAGAACGGCGACATCGTGGCCGCGATGATCGACGGCGAGGCCACCGTCAAGCGTCTCAAGCGCGAGGACGGCCGGATCTGGCTGATGCCGCACAACCCCGCGTACGAGCCGATCAACGGCGACAACGCGACCATCCTGGGCAAGGTCGTCGCGGTCCTGCGCCGCCTCTGAGCGCCCGCCACAGCACACACCGGGAAGGGGCTCCACCGCAGAGTGCGGGGAGCCCCTTCGGCGTTCCCGGGCCCGCTCGGGACGGGCGCTCCCGGGGCCCGCCCAGGACGCCTGCCCTGGGCCGCCCGCTCAGCCCTTCCTGACCACCGGCCGGACCGGCGCCGCCGAGGCGTCGATCGCCGCCAGCGAGCGCCGCACCTGGTTGCGGTCGGTGGTGTACCAGAACTCCGGCATCGAGGACCGGAAGAAGCCGCCGTACCGCTTGGTCTCCACCCGCGGGTCCAGCACCGCCACCACGCCCCGGTCGTCCGCGGCGCGCACCAGCCGGCCCGCGCCCTGCGCCATCAGCAGCGCCGCGTGGGTGGCCGCGACGGCCATGAAGCCGTTCCCGCCGCGCTGTTCGACGTCCTTCTGCCGGGCGCTCATCAGCGGGTCGTCGGGCCGCGGGAACGGGATGCGGTCCATCACCACCAGCTGGCAGGCCGAGCCGGGCACGTCCACGCCCTGCCAGAGCGAGAGCGTGCCGAACAGGCAGGTGGTGGCGTCCGAGGCGAACTCCCGGATCAGCTCGCCCAGGGTGTCCTCACCCTGGAGCAGGATCCGGTTGTCCAGCCGCCCGCGCATCGCCTCGGCGGCCGTCTGGGCGCCGCGCATCGAGGAGAACAGGCCCAGCGTCCGCCCGCCGGCCGCGCCGATCAGCTCGGCCAGCTCGTCCAGCATGTCGGGCCGCTCCGGGTCGCGGCCCGGGTCGGCCAGGTGCTTGGCGACGTAGAGGATGCCCTGCTTGGGGTACTTGAACGGCGAGCCGACGTCGATGCCCCGCCAGTGCGGCACCACGTCCTCGCCGAGGCCGGGCTCCGGGGTGTCCCCCGGCCCGCGCACGTCCGGCAGCCGGGCCTCCGAGGGCAGGCCGACCGAGGCCGCGACGCCGTTGAAGTCCCCGCCGAGCTTGAGGGTGGCCGAGGTGAGCACCACCGAGCGCTCCTTGTACAAGCCCTCGCGCAGCAGCCCGGAGACGCTCAGCGGGGCCACCCGCAGCGAGGCGGTGCCCATCCCGAACCGGTCGCTGCGCTCGATCCAGACCACGTCGTACTCGGAGTCGGCGAGCAGCCGCTCGGCCGTCTCGTGCAGCGCCTCGACGGAGGCCATCGCCTGCTTGCGCACCGCGTCCTCGTCGGTGAGCGACTTGTCCCTGGTCTCGCCGAGCGAGGTGATCACCTGCCGGCTGGCGTCCCGGATCGCGGTGACCGCGTACGCCAGGTACTCGGGCAGCTCCTCGACCCGGCCGGGCTGGGCGGTCTCCATCAGGCCGTGGTAGTTCTCCGCGGCGCCCTGGAGGGCGTCCACGGCCTTCTCGTTGGCGAGCCGCGCGGCCCGCTTCACCGCGCGGTTGACCGCGCCGACGGTCAGCTCGGCGGTGGCCGCGCCGGTGACCCGGTTGACCAGCTCGTGCGCCTCGTCGACGATCAGCAGCCCGTGCTCGGGCAGCACCGGCGCGCCCTCGATGGCGTCGATCGCCAGCATCGCGTGGTTGGTCACCACGACGTCCGCCAGCTTGGCCCGCTCGCGCGCCTTCTCGGCGAAGCACTCCTGCCCGTACGCGCAGCGGGTGGCGCCCAGGCACTCCTTGGAGGTGACCGAGAGCTGGGCCCAGGCCTTGTCGGAGACGCCGGGGCTCATGTCGTCCCGGTCACCGGTCTCGGTCTCGTCGGCCCAGTCGCGCAGCCGCAGCACGTCCTGCCCGAGCTTGCCGGTGGGGCCGCCGAGCGCGTCCACCGGGTCGAACAGGCCCTCGCCCTCCTCGCTCGGGGTGCCCTCGTTGGCCCGGTGCAGGCAGAGGTAGTTGGAGCGGCCCTTGAGCATCGCGAACAGCGGGCGGCGGCGCAGCACCGGGTGCAGCGCCTCGACCGTGCGTGGCAAGTCCCGCTCGACCAGCTGGCGTTGGAGCGCCAGGGTGGCGGTGGCGACCACCACGCGGTCCCCGTGGGCGAGGGCCGGCACCAGGTAGGCCAGGGACTTCCCGGTGCCGGTGCCGGCCTGCACCAGCAGGTGCTCGCCGTGGTCGACGGCGTCGGCGACGGCCTCGGCCATGCGGACCTGGCCGGGGCGCTCGACGCCGCCGACGGCCGCGACGGCGGCGTGCAGCAGCTCGGGGAGCTGGGCCCGCGGGACGGCGGCCTCGGCGGCGTCGGCGGCGGCCGAATCGGCGGCGGCGTCCTCGGCGGCGTCGGCGGGGAGCTGGGATTCGGAGTCGTTCGTCATGACCCTCCCACCCTACGGGGCAGGGGCGACAATCCGGTCCCGTTGGCCGGGCAGCCCGGCCGTCCCCTCCGGGGTGAGGGCGTTCGGGACGGTGCCGTGCCGGGCCGCGTGCGGGCGGTGCGGGCGGTCCCGGTAGCCGTCGAGGAGCAGCCGGTTGCGGTTGAGGCAGAGCCGGTCGATCCGCGGCCGGAACAGGTCGAAGAGGGCGAACCGCTCCTTCAGCTCGGGGAAGCGCTCCTGGTACCGGAGGATCTCGGCCCGCAGCAGCGCCCAGAACTCCGCCTCCGGCAGGCCGGTCTGCGCCTCCAGCAGCGGGGCGAGGTAGCGGAAGACGCCGATGAAGAGGCCGGAGTGGAGGAACTGGCAGAGGCCCTGCGGGTCCTCGCGCAGCAGCACCCCGGCCACCTCGGCGGGCAGCTCGCGCAGCTCGGGGAGGTCCTGGTCGCTGAGGTTGACGTCGTCGACGAAGTCCTTGACCGCGAGCCGCACGGGGGCGTCGGAGGAGTCGAAGACCAGGATGGCGTTCTCGCCGTGCGGGGAGAAGACCAGGCCGTACCGGTAGAGGAAGTGCAGCAGCGGCGGCAGCATGGCGGCGAACAGCCGGGCCGTCCAGGCGGCAGGGGTGAGCGCGGAGCGGGTGATCAGCTCGGCGGCCAGCGCCCGGCCGTCGGCGCCGGTCTGCAGCAGCGCGGCCAGGGTGCGGCCGCGCTCGCCGGCGTCCAGGGCGGGGCCGAGCGGTTCGCGCCAGATCGCGCCCAGCAGCTCCTTGTACTGGTAGGGCGCCTCGGGCAGCTCACGGTAGAGCGGATGGTCGACGGTGACGGAGGCGATCTCGCCGAGCAGCACCACCCGGCACTCGTCGCGCAGGAACGGGTCGGCCTGGCGGAGCCCGTGGATCCAGGCGGTGACGGCGGGCGCGGCGAGCGTGCGTTCGGTCGGGAGGCCGCGCCAGACGAGGGTGTTGAGGATGGCGAGCGGCAGCTTGACCGTGCAGCGGTCGGGGCGGCTGCGGTTGAAGAAGGAGCGGATGGACTGCTGGGGCAGCCGCAGGTCGCCGTCGGAGGGCAGCGGGACGATCTCGCCGGACGCGATCCACGGCGCGAACAGCGGGACGACGGTCTCGTCCCACTGCCAGGGGTGGACGGGCAGCAGCAGGTAGTCGTCGGCGTCCAGGCCGCGGGCGCGCAGGCCGGCGCGCAGCGCGTCGGGGTCGTCGAGTTCGCGGGCGTACAGCTGGCCGGGCTCGGTGAGGCCGGGGACGCCGCGGTACTGGGCGAGCCGGCGGTGGACGGCGATCCAGGGCAGCGGGAGCGGGGTGCGTGCCTCCGGGGCCCAGCGCGCGGTGTCGGAGGCGGAGAAGCCGATCCGGCCCTTGTTGGGGACGATCCAGGGGTGGCCGCCCTGCCGGCCCTCCAGCTCGGTGTGGCCGAGGTCGGCCAGTTCGGCGGCGGTGAGTGCGGTGGCGAGCTGGTGGGTGTCGGAGATCAGGGTGGCGGTGAGCTCGCGGACGAGGTGGCCGGTGGTCTCGCCGTGCAGCCCGAGGGTGTGCCGGGCGTACGGGAGGAAGCGCAGCGGGTCGAGGCCGTCCGGCCGGGAGCAGCGCACCGAGTCCTCGGCGACCTGCCAGCTGCCGTAGGCGCCGCGGCGGGCGGTGAAGCGGTATTCGGCCTCGGGCAGCGGGAGCAGGTACTCACCGTCGGTGGCGCCGGCGACCGGGGTGATCAGTTCCTCGTAGGCGAACTCGCCGAGCATCTTGGCCAGCAGTGCGCGGCCGGCCCGCCGCCAGTGCCCGGCGGTGAGCTGCGGGGGCAGGTACAGCGGCGGTTCAGCGGCCGGCGGTTGCGGCACGGGACAGCTCCTGGGGGCGAGGGACGGTGGTGGTGGCGGGGCCGGTGGGCGGAGCGGGGGCGGGGGCCGCCGGCTCCGGCGGGGCGAAGGCGGTCCACACGGTGCGGGCGGGCAGCCGGTGGACGGTCCGGCCGGTCACGGCGTTGAGGATCACCGCGGCGCGGTGGGCGCCGAGGCCGAGGTCGGGGGTGCCGACGCCGTGGGTGTGCAGTTCGGCGTTCTGTACGTACAGCCCGCCGGTGAGCTCGGGAAGGGTCGCGACCCGGTGGTGGAGGTCGACCCGGTAGCGCCCGGCGCCGTCCCAGTCGATCAGCTCGGCGAGCGGTTCCAGGGCGGCCGGGCGGGCGGCCCGGTAGCCGGTGGCGAGCACCACGGCGTCGGTGCGCAGTACGTGCTCGGCGCCGGAGTCGGTGTGCCGGCAGCGGAGTTCCAGCCCGCCGCAGGGCCCGGGCCGGGCGTCGGTGACGGCGGTGCCGGGGGTGATCTCGACCGGGTCGGCGTCGATCCGGCGGCCGATGGTCCGCTCGTACAGGTGGTCGTGGATCTCGGCGAGGGTCTCGGCGCTGGCGGCCTTGTGCAGCTGCCACTGGGCGTCGACCAGGCGGTCGCGGACCGGCTCGGGCAGGCCGTGGAAGTAGCGGGTGTAGTCGGGGGTGAAGTGCTCCAGGCCGAGTTTGGAGTACTCCATGGGGGCGAGGGCCCTGGTCCGGGTGAGCCAGCGCAGCCGGACGCCGTCGCCGGCGTGGCGCCGCAGCAGGTCGAGGAAGACCTCGGCGCCGGACTGCCCGCTGCCGACCACGGTGATGTCGCGGGCGCCGTCCAGGGCGGAGCGGCGGTCCAGGTAGTCGGCGGAGTGGAAGGCCCGCGGGTGGCCGGTCAGGCCGGCGAAGGCCTCGGGCAGGACCGGCCGGGTGCCGACGCCGAGCGCGAGATTGCGGGCGTGCACCTCTTCGCGCCGGCCGGTGGCGGTGTCCAGCAGCTCGGCCCGGTACCGGTCCCCCTCCCAGTGCAGGGCGGTGACGACGGTGGCGAACCGGCAGTTGGCGAGCCGCTCGGCGGCCCAGCGGCAGTAGTGGTCGTACTCCCGGCGGGGCAGCTGGAAGCGCTCGGCGAAGTAGAACGGGAAGAGCCGGTCCTGTTCGCGCAGGTAGTTGAGGAAGGACCAGCGGTTGGTCGGGTCGACCAGTGAGACCAGGTCGGCGAGGAAGGGCACCTGCATCCGGGCCCCGTCGACCAGCATCCCGGGGTGCCAGCGGAACTCCGGGCGCTGGTCGCAGAAGAGGGTGCGCAGGCCCGGGACGGGCTCGGCGAGCGCGGCGAGCGAGAGGTTGAAGGGGCCGATGCCGACACCGAGCAGGTCGTACGGCTCGGGCTGGGGTGGGGTGTCCATGGGGTGGGCGGTGTCCTAGGCGGGGTTCGGGGCGGAGGGGAGCGGGCCTCGGCGGTCGCGGTCGCGGACCATCAGGGCGGCCCGTTTCCCGGGCAGGTCGAGTTCGGCGGCCGGCACGAAGCCGGCCCGTTCGAAGGCGCGGACGGAACGCCGGTTCCGGACGTCGGGTTCGGCCACCACCCGCTCGCACTGCGACCGTTCCCGCAGGACGCGGTCGGCCAGCGCGGCGAGCAGGGTGGCGCCGAGGCCCCGCCCCCGCCGGTCGGCGGGGCCGAGCAGCAGGTGGACGCCGGTGTCGTGGGGCCGGGCGGGGTAGTACCCGGCGAGCGGGTCGAGGTCGGCGCGGTAGACCTCCCAGTAGCTCATCGGGGCGCCGTCGAGCAGGCCGAGGCAGGGTGCGCTGTGCCCGTCGCCGTCGAGCTGGGCCCGGACGTGCCGTTCGGTGGTGGCGGGCGGTCCGGCGAGGTCCCAGAAGGCGGCGATCTCCGGGTCGTTCATCCAGCCGGCGAGCAGCTCCAGGTCGGCGGGCAGCCGGACCGGGCGGAGCCGGAACTCGCCGGCGACGGTGGGCATGGCGCCCCAGCCGGCGGCCTCCTCGGCCAGGCTCGCGGCGGAGGTCACGCGCCGGCCACCGGGTTGGGGATGTCGACGTAGACGGACTGGGTGGCGACCGGGCCGACCAGTTCGTCCATGCCGTTGATCCGGGTGAGCAGGTTGGCCTTGCAGGGCAGGGTGGCCGCGTCCAGCAAGAGGGCGGGCAGTACGGAGCCGGTGGCCGCGACCCGGGGGCTGCCGAGGAAGCCGCGCAGCGCGGCCAGCAGCACCGCCTCGTCGGCCAGCCGCTGGGAGCCGAGGGCGCCGATCAGGCCGAGCACGTGGTTGATGCCGAGGTAGTAGGCGAAGTGGTGGTCGATCACCTCGTCGGCGAGGAAGGTGTCGCTCTGCGCGCCGAGGCCGGGCAGCCGGCCGGTGAGCCGCTCGGCGGCGCTCTGCCGGTAGTAGAAGCCCTGGTTGTCGCGGTAGCGCCCGCCGGTCGGCCAGCCGTCGGCGTCGAGCAGCACGAGGCTGTTCTGCTGGTGCGCCTCCAGCGCGATGCCGGCCTGTCCGTCCAGCCAGAGGATGGGCAGGACGACGGCGTCCAGGTAGCGCAGGAACCATTCGGCGGCCACGGTGGCCAACGGGCGGCCGCAGCGGGCGGCGAGGGAGCGCAGGGTGTCGCCGAGCCGGGACGGCACGGTGTCGCCGGTGCCGAGCGGCTGTTCGGCGACCAGCCCGGCGACGCAGAGTGCGCGGTCGCCGGGGGCGAAGGGCTGGGCGCGCAGCACGGTGTCCAGGCCGCCCGGGTCGCCGAGGGCGGGGTGGTCGACGCCGATCCAGGCCGGGTCGCGGACGATGTCGAAGCCGGGGTGGGTGGCCCGCCACTCGGCGGCCAGGCCGCTCTCCAGCAGCCGGTGCATCTCCAGGCCGCGGTGCAGCTCCTTGCGGAGGTTCTCCCGGCGGGAGTTGGTGATCCGCAGGCCGAGTGAGAGCTTCAGCATCCAGGGCGTGCCGGGCTGGTAGACGGTGCGCACCGAGGAGGTCGGGTACCAGGGTGCGCCGGCCGGGCCGAGGTCGTGCAGCAGTCCGTCGGCGAGGAGTCCGGCGACGGCCGGGCGCAGCGCCAGCTCGCGGGCCTGCCAAGGGTGCAGCGGCAGGGCTGCGGTGCCGGGCGGTACCAGGGCCGGGTCTCCGAGGAGCCCGGCGGTGATCCGGTCGGCGCTCTCGGTCACGGCGGAGCCGGCGGCGAGCAGTTCGCGGTCGACGGCGTACCAGTGCAGTTGGAACGAGCCTTGCAGCTCCGGGGAGTAGGCGGCGCTCTGGGCGGGGCCGAGGCCGTCGCGGCTCTTCGGGGTGGGGTGCAGCGGGTGGCCGAGCAGCAGGGACTGTTCGGCGGCGAGGAAGTGCGAGCCCTCCGGCCCGCCGCGGGCGGCGGCGGTGCGGTGGTGGGCGAGGATGTCGGCGGTGCGGACGACGGAGTCGGCGACCCGGGCGGCGAGGTCGGCGACCTGGCCGGGGTCGGGACGGGCGGCGGCCGCGGCGGCGAGCAGCGCGGCGGTGGTGACGGCGTCCACCGGGGCGTCGCGGGGATCCCCCGCCGCGGTGTCCTCGCCGGCAGAGAGGGTAGCCGGGCCGAAGCGGTGCCAGCCGGCCTGCGACCAGTGGCGGACGGGTGCGGAGAGCCGGGCGGCGCCGCCGAGGACGGCGATCCGCAGGCGCCCGTCAGGGCCCGGCGTGGCGCCGGTCTCCCGGGCCCAGCAGCGCAACAGGGCTTCCAGGGCTCCCTGTTCGGCGGCGACGGCCGGGTCCGGGTGCAGCAGCGGGTCGGGTTGCGCCGGGCCGGCCACGGAGAGGCGGGCCGGGGCGGGCCGGGGCGCCGGGACGTCGGGCGGGGCTCCGGTGAGGGCGGTGCTCAAGGCTGCTCCTTGGGGCGCGTGGGGTGCGGACGCGCGCGGGTGGTGGAGAGGGTCTGGCGGGCGCTCGCACCGTCGCGTCAGGTAAGGGTTACCTATCCCTGACGGGTGATCACAAGGGCAGCTCACTCGTCCGAGTGAAGAGCGGTGATTGTTCACCCCTGAGGCGGGAGGCCCTGCCGTGGCAACGAGCCGACGGGGGGTTCGTCACAGCTCGGTGACCTCCGGTCAGCTCCGGAACCCGGGGGTCGGCCCGTGTCGTCCTGGTGTCCAGTGGGAGACTCCAGGGCGGCGGGCCGCCGCCGGAACAGGACTATCCAGGGGGAAGCGAACACCATGCCATCGATCCACCGGTCAGCCATGGCCGCGGCCCTTGCCGCCGGAACCCTGCTCGCCGTGAGTGCCTGCGGCCCGGACGGCCCCGCCGGCGACGGGGGCACCGCCGCACCGCCGCCGGCCTCGGCGAGCGCCACCGCCTCGGCCGCCGCCGCGGGGGGCGGCGGCGTGATCGGCGGCCTCACCCTGCCCTCGGGCATCCCGACCAGCCTGCTGGAGGGCCTGCCGAAGAGCTGGGACGACCTGAAGAAGTGGAAGTTCGAGGACTGGGACGCCTGGGCCTCCAAGCACGTCTTCAACAACCCGATCGTCAAGGACTTCTGGAACCCGGACAAGATGGGCGACTCCAAGCCCGCCGACCCGGCGCCGCCCACCGCCAAGCCCGCCGGCGACGCCGGGGTGACCGACCCCGAGCCGCCCGTGGTCAAGGCGACGCCGGTGGCCCGCCCGTACACCAAGCAGCCCTCCGGCAAGGTGTTCTTCAGCGCCGAGGGCGGCCGCGGCAACTGCTCGGCCACCGTGATCGCCGACCCGGCGCACCCCGGCAAGAGCAACCTGGTCTGGACGGCCGGGCACTGCGTGCACCCGGGCAAGGGCGGCGACTTCTTCAAGGACCTGGTCTTCGTCCCCGCCTACAACAACTCCGGTGCCTCCAGCGGCGGCAAGAAGGCCCCGCTGGCGGAGCTGGCGCCGCTGGGCACCTGGTGGGCCAAGGACGTGGTGACCTCCCCGCAGTGGACGGTCGAGGGCGGCGGCACCGGTGACGCCGCCAACCAGTACGACTTCGCGGTCATGCGGGTGCAGAACCAGAACGACACCGGCAAGTCGCTGGAGGAGACGGTTGGTTCGGCCGTCCCGGTCTGGTTCGACGCCCCACGCGACCAGCTGAGCGTCTCGGCCGTCGGCTACCCGCTCTACAAGCCCTTCGACGGGCAGGAGCTGTACAAGTGCGACGGCGGCAAGCCGGTCCGGCTCTCCTTCGACCCGAAGCGCCCGTCGATGCACACCATCGGCTGCACCATGACGCAGGGCTCCAGCGGCGGCGGCTGGTTCGCCCCGATGCCGGACGGCAGGCTCGCACTGGTCAGCAACACCTCGATCGGCACCCAGGACCACACCTCGCTGAGCGGCCCGTACCTGGAGACGGTCGCCAAGCAGGCCCTGGACTACATCTCCCGGAAGCAGAAGTAGCCGCCTTCGCAGGAACCGACCGACGGGGAGAGATCACCATGCCACCGATCACCACGGCCGGGCCCGGCCGCCGGGCCGCGACGGCCGGAGCCGCCGTGCTCGCCGCGCTCGCCCTCACCGCGACCGCCTGCGGGCCGGACAACGAGAAGAGCAACGAGGCCGCGGGCACGCCGTCCGCGACCGCCGCCGCCACCGGGCCCGGCAAGCCGGGTGCCGCACTGCCCAGCAGCCTCCAGGACCTGGCCAACTGGAAGCTCGACGACTGGGCGAGGTTCATCAGCGACAACGCCTTCGTCAACGAGGTCGCCCAGGGCTTCTGGTCGATCGCCAAGATGGAGAACGCCAAGGGCCGGGCCACCCCGGAGTACTCGCACACGGCGGCCGGCAGCACGGTCGAGCGGGACACCCCGCCGGCCGCCATCCCCGCCAAGCCGCAGCCGCACCCGTACAGCCCGGCGACGGCCGTGGTCGGCAAGATCTTCATGACCGCGCCCGAGGGCGACTCGATGTGCTCCGGCACCGTGGTATCCGACCCGGCCAACCCGGGCCGGAGCAACCTCGTCTACACCGCCGCGCACTGCCTGCACGACGGCAAGGGCGGCACCTGGCTGAAGGACATCACCTTCGTCCCCGGCTACAACCGGGACGGCCAGGCCAGCCGGGGCAAGCAGTACAGCGAGCAGCAGGTCTCCCCGTACGGGCGGTGGACGGCGGTCCGCGCGCTGGTCTCGCCGACCTGGGTGAAGGAGAACGGCGTCGGCCCCAACTCCCAGTACGACTACGGGATCATCCGGGTCCGCAACGAGAACGGCTCCGGCAAGTCGCTGGAGGAGACGGTCGGCAGCTCGATCCCGGTCTGGTTCAACGCCCCGCGCGAGCAGATCACCTCGGCCTTCTCCTACGGCTACCCCGCCGAGCGGCCGTTCGACGGCATGGAGCTCAACCACTGCGACTCCGCGATCCGGCCGGTCAAGCTCTCCTTCGACCCGGCCCGCCCGCCGATGTACGTGATCGGGTGCACCATGACCGGCGGCTCCAGCGGCGGCGGCTGGTTCATCACCAAGGACGGCAAGCCGAACCTGATCAGCGTCAACTCGATCGGCAACCGCAACCCGTCCGAGTACATGGCCGGCCCCTCGCTCCAGGAGCAGGCGCGGCAGGCCTTCGACTACTTCTCCAAGAACGCGAAGTAGGCCTTGCGGCAACGCCGACGGCCCCGGTCTCCTGAACGGAGAGCGGGGCCGTCGGCGTACTGCTCAACCCTGCGGAGCCTCAGCCCTGCAGCGCGACCGAGAAGCGCTCCAGCTCGGCGGCCAGCTCGGCCTGCACCTTGGCGTGCAGCAGCGTGCCCTCCGCGGTGTGCTCGGTCGAGATCAGCTCACCCTCGGCGTGCACCCGGGAGACCAGGCCACCGTGGGTGTACGGGACGAGCGCCTGCACCTCGACCGCCGGCCGCGGCAGCTCGTCGTCGATGAGCTTCAGCAGCTCCGCCATGCCCAGCCCGGTGCGGGCCGACACCACGATGGCGTGCGGCTCGCGGCGCAGCAGGCGCTGGAGCACGTGCGGGTCGGCCGCGTCGGCCTTGTTGATCACCACGACCTCCGGCACGTTCTGCGCGTCGACCGAGACGATGACCTCGCGGACGGCGGCCAGCTGCGTCTCCGGCTCGGGGTGCGAGCCGTCCACCACGTGCAGGATGAGGTCGGCGTCGGCGACCTCCTCCATGGTGGAGCGGAACGCCTCGACCAGGTGGTGCGGCAGGTGCCGGACGAAGCCGACGGTGTCGGCCAGCGTGTAGAGCCGGCCGCTCGGGGTCTGCGCCCGGCGCACGGTCGGGTCCAGGGTGGCGAACAGCGCGTTCTCCACCAGGACGCCCGCGCCGGTGAGCCGGTTGAGCAGGGAGGACTTGCCGGCGTTGGTGTAGCCGGCGATGGCCACGGACGGCACCTGGTGGCGCTTGCGCTCCTGGCGCTTGGTGTCGCGGCCCTTCTTCATCTCGGCGATCTCCCGGCGGAGCTTCGCCATCTTCTCGCGGATCCGGCGCCGGTCGGTCTCGATCTTGGTCTCACCGGGACCACGGGTGGCCATGCCGCCGCCGGACGAGCCGGAGCCACCACCACCCATCTGCCGGGAGAGCGACTGACCCCAGCCTCGCAGCCGCGGCAGCATGTACTGCATCTGCGCGAGCGAGACCTGCGCCTTGCCCTCACGGGACTTGGCGTGCTGGGCGAAGATGTCCAGGATCAGGGCCGTCCGGTCGACGACCTTGACCTTGACCACGTCTTCCAGGTGGATCAGCTGGCCCGGGGTGAGCTCACCGTCGCAGACCACGGTGTCGGCGCCGGTGGCCGCGACGATGTCCCGCAGCTCCTTCGCCTTGCCGGAGCCGATGTAGGTGGCGGCGTCGGGCTTGTCACGGCGCTGGATGACGCCGTCCAGCACCTGGGAGCCGGCCGTCTCGGCGAGCGCGGCGAGCTCCGCCATGGAGTTCTCCGCCTCCTCCAGAGTGCCGTCGGTCCAGACGCCGACGAGCACCACGCGCTCCAGGCGGAGCTGGCGGTACTCGACCTCGGTGACGTCTTCGAGTTCGGTGGAGAGGCCGGCGACCCGGCGCAGGGCGGCACGCTCGCTGCGGTCGTACTGGTCGCCGTCGTAGTGGTGGCCGAGGTCCTCGTCGATGGCCGCGAGGTCCTCGTCCATGAGGGCTTCCGCCCGCAGACCGTCAAGGCGGCGCGGGGCGTCGGCGTGGTCGCGGGCTTCGAACGTGGAGGTCATTCTGTCCTTTGGCTGGCTGGTACGGGAGGCCTGTCTGCGTGACCGTACCGACGGTCACACCCGGAGTCTGCCCAGCTGCCGCCCCGTCTACCGCTCGGGCGAGATGTGAGCTACCCCTCGGGACCGCGGCCCCACACAGGCAATTCTCTCAGTGCCCCGTGAACGCCGCGGACCGGCCGTGAATTCCCCACGATGTTCGCACGCCCGGTGCGGCCGGGGCATCCCCATTTTCCGGTCCGGAGACCGGGCCGTCCGCCGGCCCGCCCTCGATTGCCGGGCCGCCCTCGGCCGCGGGCTCCGCCTCCCCCGCCCGGGGCCGCGCGCCGCCGCCGCCCGCCGGGGCGTGCGGGCGGCTCACGTCGTACACCCCGGAGACCCGCAGCATCGCCCGCATCACCGCGGCCAGCGCGGCCGGCTCGGGCAGCTCGACGGTGTAGGTGTGCCGCACCCGCAGCTCCTGCGGCGGCTCGACCTCGGCCGAGACGATGCCGACACCCTCCCCCGAGATCGCCGCGGTGAGGTCGGCCAGCAGCCGGGGCCGGTTGAGCGCCTCGGCCCGCAGGGTGGCCCGGTAGCCGGAGGGCGGCGTGCCGTCCGGCTGCCAGTGGATCTCCAGCACGCCGCGCCCGTCCGCCCGCATCCGCTCGCCCGCCGGGCAGCCGGTGCGGTGCACGGCGACGGCGCCGCCGCGGATCGCGAAGCCGCTGACCTCGTCCGGCGGCACCGGGGTGCAGCAGCGAGCCAGCCGGACCGGCGCCCCGGGCCGGCCGGCCACCGCCACCGGGGCGGCACCGCGCTCGGCGGCCCGGTGCGCGGGCGGCGCCGGCTGGCCGGCCGAGGGGCCGGTGCGAACCACCGGGAGCCGCGCCGGGTGGTCGGCCAGCCATCGTTCGATGGCCAGCCGGGCGGCCGGGGTGCGGGCGTGGGCCAGCCACTCGGGCGCGGGTCCCGAGGGGTGGGCGGCCGGGTCCCCCTGCTCGGTGAGGATGGCCAGTCGGTCGCCGTCCTGGAGGACGGTGGAGAGCGAGGCGAGCCGGCCGTTGACCCGGGCGCCGATACATCGGTGGCCGGTCTCCTCGCCGAGCAGGTAGGCGGCGTCCACACAGCTGGCGCCGGCCCGCAGCTGAAGCGTTTCCCCGCTCTCGGTGACGACGGTGATCTCGCGGTCCCCGGCCAGGTCGGCGGTGAGCGCGGACCAGAAGGCGTCCGGGTCGGGCGTCTCCTGCTGCCACTCCAGCAGCCGGCTGAGCCAGCCCGGCCGGGCCGGGTCGGTGCGGTCCAGCTCGTCCGTGCCCTGGTCGGCGCCGCCGGCCCCGGGCTGCCGGGGGTCTCCGAGGGCGACCACGCCGGTCTCCGCGACCTCGTGCATCCGCCGGGTGCGGACCAGCACCTCGACCACCGTGCCGCCCTCCAGCGCCACCGCGGTGTGCAGCGACTGGTACAGGTTGAACTTGGGGGCGGCCACGAAGTCCTTGAACTCGCCGGGCAGCGGCGTCCAGCAGGTGTGCAGCTCGCCGAGGACGGCGTAGCAGTCCGCGTTCTCCTCGACCACCACCAGCAGCCGTCCGAAGTCGGCGGGCTGAGGCCCCTGCGGCCGCCCGTCGGGGCCGGGCGCGGCGGCCCGCTTGAGCAGCACCCGGTGCAGCGATACGCAGTGCCGGGGGCGGACGGTGACCTCGGCGGCCACCCCGGCCTCGGCGAGCTGGCGGGCCAGCGTCCGGGCGAAGGGTTCGAGCAGGGCGTCCGGTTCGGCCTCGTGGCCGACCTGCAGGGCACGCGCGCGGGCGTACTCCTCCGGGTGGAGGGTGGCGAAGACGATGTCCTCCAGCTCCGCCTTGAGCACCTGGATGCCGAGCCGCTCGGCCAGCGGGATCAGCACGTCCCGGGTGACCTTGGCGATCCGGACCTGGCTGGCCGGCCTCATGTGCCGGATGGTGCGCATGTTGTGCAGCCGGTCGGCGAGCTTGATCACCATCACCCGGACGTCGTCCCCGGTGGCGACCAGCATCTTGCGGAAGGTCTCGGCCTCGGCGGCCGCGCCGAAGTCGACCTTCTCCAGCTTCGTCACCCCGTCGACCAGGTAGGCGACTTCGGGGCCGAACTCCTCACCGACCTGAGCGAGTGTCAACTCGGTGTCCTCGACCGTGTCGTGGAGCAGCGAGGAGACCAAGGTGGTCGTCCCGGCGCCGAGTTGGGCCAGGATCATGGTGACGGCCAGCGGGTGGGTGATGTACGGCTCGCCGCTCTTGCGTTTCTGCCCGCGGTGGCTGGCCTCGGCCAGCCGGTAGGCGCGGCCGAGCAGGCCGAGGTCGGCCTGCGGGTGGTGCCGGCGGTGGGCCTGGACGAGCGGTTCGAGGGCGTCGGGCACCGGCGTGCGGCCGGTGGCCAGCAGCGCGGCGCGCCCGGCCCGGCCGAGTGCGGCCCGCCCTAACCCCCCCAGGGGCCGCTTGGGCCCGGTTTGCCGTGCGGACGTCGGCTGCCCCGCAAGGGGCTGCCCGGCTTCGATGGTCATCGTCGGCACCTCCGGCAGCGTCACCGGCTGCTCCCCTCCGAGGGGCGCTCGACCCGGTGATCCATGCTACCGAGCAGAGCACGTTCCGCGATGCCCTGCTTCCCGTCCGTGAGCCGGATCACCCGAACGGGGGGATTCGTCGCTGCACGAAATGGGCAAACCGCCCGCGCCCGTCAGCCTCGGGCGGCCTGGACGGTCGCCAGCCACCGCGGGTCGAGCTCGCCGCGGGCCACGATCACCGCCGGGCCGGTCATCTCCACCCGTCCGTCCGGGTGCTCGGTGATCAGCACCCGGCCGCCGGGCAGGTCCACGGTGTAGGTGACGGCCTCGCCGGTGACCGCCGGATCGGCGCCGTCCCGGCGGGCGGTGGCCACCGCGACGGCGCAGGCGCCGGTGCCGCAGGAGCGGGTCTCGCCGGAGCCGCGCTCGTGCACCCGCATCGCGACGTGCCGCGGCCCGCGGTCCACCACGAACTCGACGTTGACGCCCTCGGGGTAGGCGCCCGCGGGGCTGGTGAGCGGCGCGCTGTACAGGTCGCCGGCGTGGTCCAGGCTCTCGACGAAGGCGACCGCGTGCGGGTTGCCCATGTTGACGTTGCGGGCCGGCCAGCTGCGCCCGCCGACCGTGACCTCGATCCCGTCCGGGCCGGGCAGCAGCGCGCGCCCCATGTCGACGGTGACCTCGCCGGGGGTGCCGTCCTCGGCGTCCTCGGCGACCCGGGCCGTCCGTACGCCGGCCCGGGTGGCGATGGCCACCTCGCCCGGCTCGGCCAAGCCGGCCTCGACCAGGTAGCGGGCGAAGACCCGGACGCCGTTGCCGCACATCTCGGCGATCGAGCCGTCGGCGTTGCGGTAGTCCATGAACCACTCGGCCCGGTCGGCCTGGTCGGCCGCGGCCGGGTCGGCGGCCGAGCGCACCACGCGCAGCAGACCGTCGGCGCCGATGCCGGCCCGGCGGTCGCACAGCAGGGCGACGGCCTCGGGGCCGATCGCCAGCTTGCCGTCCGGGTCGGGCACGATGACGAAGTCGTTCTGGGTGCCGTGCCCCTTGAGGAAGGACAGGCCGGCCGACTGCTGGGAGGTGTCGCTCACGCTGCCGATGATACTGAGCCGCCGGCCCGGCCGGCCGGGCGGACCACCAGCCGGACGGCGTCCGCCGGCGCAGGTCGGTGCAGGTCCGGCGCAGGTCGGTGCAGGTCCGGCGCAGGTCGGTGCAGGTCCGGCGCAGGTCGGTGCAGGTCCGGCGCAGGTCAGCGCAGGTGGACGACCCGCCACAGGGCGAGCGCGCAGGCGGCCAGCACGATCAGGGTGTAGATCACGATCGCCTTCCACCCGGCCCGCTGGCCGGAGCCGCGGCGCGGCAGGCCCGGCCACTTGTACCCGGCGTGCCGGGCGGCCATCGCGCCCCAGCCGACCGAGGCCGCGGTGAGCAGCAGCCCGAGCATCCCGACCATCGCCGAACCGGCCCCGGCCGAGCCGAAGGCCAGCGGGAAGGCGAACATCAGCGAGCCGGCGGTGGCCAGCAGCGCTATCGGCAGCGTCTGCCACCAGCGCAGCCGGCGGCGCGGGCGGATCTCCCGCTCGTGCACCGCACCGGCAGGGGCGCTGGTGTCCAGCGCGGGCAGCGCGACCGCGTAGGAGGTGGGCCCGTCGAGGCCGGTCAGCACGGGCAGATCCGGCATGGTCGACGCGTCGAGGTCGTCGGCCTGTGCGGTGGTGATCCCGCTCTGGCCGGTTTCGGGGCCGGTACCCGTCGACACGCGGCCTCCCCTGACAGTTCGACACGAGTGCGGACTCGCGGCCGGGCACGGTCGGCCCGCCCGGGCCGACCCTTATGACCTCGATGATGGCATGTCCAGGGAGGCGTTCCGGGCCTGACCGGGGTCATCGGGTGATCCGTGGCCATCACGTGATCCGGCCGTAACCGCGGGTTCTTCCTGCACGCCCACCTGCGCGCGCAAGTGCACCGCCGGAATGGCCGGATACCGCCTACGACAGGGCCGATTCCTGACGGCCGATCAGCTCCAGCGAGCGGGCGAGCAGCTCGGCGGGGTCCGCGCCGGCCGGGCGGGAGAGCCAGTGGATGCGGTCGTCGCGGCGGAACCAGGACTCCTGACGGCGGGCGAACCGCTTGGTGGCGCGGACGGTTTCGGCCCGCGCCTCGTCCTCGGTGCACTCGCCGGCGAAGTGGTCGAGTACCTGCTGGTAACCGAGCGCCCGGGAGGCGGTCCTCCCCTCGCGCAGGCCGAGCTTCTCCAGCTCCCGCACCTCGTCCGGCAGGCCGGCCTCCCACATCCGGTCGACCCGCAGGGTGATCCGCTCGTCCAGCTCGGGCCGGGGTACCGCGACGCCGATCTGCACCGCGTCGTAGACGGCGGTGTTGCTCGGCAGGTTGGCGGTGAACGGCTGCCCGGTGATCTCGATGACCTCCAGCGCCCGGACGATCCGCCGTCCGTTGCCGGTCAGGATCGCCGCGGCGGCGGCCGGGTCGAGCTCCGCGAGCCGCTGGTGCAGCGCGTACGGGCCGGCCTGGTCGAGTTCGGCCTCCAGCCGGGCCCGGACCGCCGGGTCGGTGCCGGGGAACTCCATCTCGTCGATCGCCGCCCGGACGTACAGCCCGGAGCCGCCGACCAGGACGGGGGTGCGGCCGGCCGCGAGCAGCCGGTCGATCTCGGCCCGGGCGAGCCGCTGGTACTCGGCGACGGACGCGGTCTCGGTGACGTCCCAGATGTCCAGCAGGTGGTGCGGGATGCCGCCGCGCTCGTCGAGCGTGAGCTTGGCGGTGCCGATGTCCATGCCCCGGTAGAGCTGCATCGAGTCGGTGTTGATCACCTCGCCGCCGAGGCTGTGGGCGAGGGCGACGGCCAGGTCGGACTTGCCGGCGGCGGTCGCGCCCACCACGCAGACCACGGGGGGTCGGGCCACGCGGGGCACGGCGGCACGGGGCTGGACGGGGCCGGACTGGACGGCGCTGGAGCTGCTCACCGGACCAGTCTCGCAAAACCGCCGCCCCGCCGGAGACCTCCCCGCCCGGCCGATCCCATTGAGCGATGATATGACCGTTTCCGCCCATTTTCCCGGTTGAGAACGGTTCGGCCGCGAGAGACGTTGAGCAGGACACAGAGAGGAACGGTGAGAACGCCATGGGTCTGATGGACAACCTCAAGGGCAAGGCCGAGGAGCTCAAGGAGAAGGCCAGCGAGCTGGCCGGCAAGCACAGCGACCAGATCGAGCACGCGGTCGACAAGGCCGGTGGCGCCATCGACAAGGCCACCAAGGGCAAGTACAGCGAGAAGATCGAGCACGGCACCAGCAGGGCCAAGGGCGCGGTCGACGACTTCGCCCACAAGCCCAAGGACCCGGGCCACGGCACCACCCCCGGCACCCCCGGCACTCCCGGCGACGGGCAGAGCCCGACCCCCTGAGCCCGACTCCCTGAGCCCGGCCTCCCGAGCAGGCCTCCGGGTCGGCTCCCCGTCAGCTCCGAGTCAGTTCCAGGACGCCACGAGGTACCCGACCCCGTACGGCGCGTCCTGGTAGCCCAGGCGCGCGGAGAGGCCGGCGCCCTCGGCGGCGCCGGCCAGCACCTGCCAGGGGGCGCGGCCCTCGGCCTTCAGCTCGGCGGCCAGGCCCGCGTCCAGGGCGGCCAGGGCGGCCAGGTCCGCCGAGCCCAGCGCGTCGGCGAGCGCCGCGTCGAAGCCCTCGGCCCGGTCGTCCAGGTAGCCCGGCGCCTTCAGTGAGCGGCAGGCGCTGCCGTCGCCCATGACCAGCAGCCCCACCCGGTCGGCCAGCCCGGCCAGGCCCTGGCCGAGGCCCAGCATCCGGTCGGCGGGCGCGTCGGCGGGCACCGCGCAGGCGTGCGTCGGCAGGGTCGCCCCGGCCCGCTCCAGCAGCCAGGCGCCGACGGTCAGCGAGGGCGCCAGCTCCGGGCCCTCGACCCGGCCGGCCGGCAGCTTGGCCACCAGCGGCACCCCGTAGCGGTGGAAGGAACCGGCCCCGCCCTCGGTCCACACCTCGGCCTCCGGCCCGGTGCCGACCACCACGACCAGCTCCGGCCCGGCCGCGAGCAGCGCGGCCAGCGCCTCGTCGCAGGCCGCGCGCAGCGGCTCCAGCTCGGCGGCCGCCCCGGCGGCGACCTCCGGGACGAGCAGCGGCGGGCAGGGGCAGACGGCGGCGGCAACCAGCATGCGGATCACTCTAACGAAGAACGACAGCGGCCCGGCGGGAGCAGGAGCTCCCACCGGGCCGCCCGGTGAACAGCGGTCAGTCGCCGCAGCAGCCGCCCGCCGGGGCGGCCGACGGCAGCACGGCCGGGGCGCCGATGCCCGGCAGCCCGAGCATCACTCCGGCCGGCTTGGCGGCGGGCTTGGCCTGGCGCTTCTCCCAGGCGTCACCCGCCCGGGTGCGGCGCACCGCGAGCGCCGGGCCCTCGGCCAGCAGGTGGTGCGGGGCGGCGTAGGTGATCTCCACCGTGACCGTGTCGCCGGGGCGGACGGGCTCCGACGGCCGGGTGAAGTGGACCAGCCGGTTGTCGGGGGCGCGGCCGGAGAGCCGGTCGGTCTTGTCGTCCTTCTTGCCCTCGCCCTCGGCGACCAGGATCTCCAGGGTGCGGCCGACCTGCTTCTTGTTCTCCTCCCAGGAGATCTCCTCCTGGAGCGCGATCAGCCGGTCGTAGCGGGCCTGCACGACGGCCTTCGGCACCTGGTCCTCCATCTCGGCGGCCGGGGTCCCGGGGCGCTTGGAGTACTGGAAGGTGAAGGCGTTGGTGAAGCGGGCCTCGCGGACCGTGTGCATGGTCTGCTCGAAGTCCTCCTCGGTCTCGCCGGGGAAGCCCACGATGATGTCGGTGGAGATCGCGGCGTCCGGCATCGCCTCGCGCACCTTTCGGATGATGCCGAGGAAGCGCTCCTGCCGGTACGAGCGGCGCATCGCCTTGAGCACGGTGTCCGAGCCGGACTGCAGCGGCATGTGCAGCTGGTGCATCACGTTCGGGGTCTCGGCCATCGCGGCGATCACGTCGTCGGTGAAGTCGCGCGGGTGCGGCGAGGTGAAGCGGATCCGCTCCAGGCCCTCGATCTGCCCGGCGGCGCGCAGCAGCTTGGAGAAGGCCTCGCGGTCGCCCAGGTCGGAGCCGTAGGCGTTGACGTTCTGGCCGAGCAGGGTGACCTCGATGACGCCCTCGCCGACCAGCGCCTCGATCTCGGCGAGGACGTCGCCGGGGCGGCGGTCCTCCTCCTTGCCACGCAGCGCGGGGACGATGCAGAAGGTGCAGGTGTTGTTGCAGCCGACCGAGATGGCCACCCACGCGGCGTACGCGGACTCACGGCGGGTGGGCAGGGTGGAGGGGAAGGTCTCCAGCGACTCCAGGATCTCGACCTGGGCCCTGCGCTCGACCGCGGCACGCTCCAGCAGCGCGGGCAGGTGCCCGATGTTGTGGGTGCCGAACACCACGTCGACCCAGGGGGCCTTCTTGACGATGGTGTCGCGGTCCTTCTGGGCCAGGCAGCCGCCGACGGCGATCTGCATGCCCTTGTGGCGGCTCTTGACCGGCGCCAGCTGCCCGAGGTTGCCGTACAGCTTGTTGTCGGCGTTCTCGCGCACCGCGCAGGTGTTGAACACGACCAGGTCCGGGTCGCCCTCCTGCCCGGCCTTCACGTATCCGGCGTCCTCCAGCAGGCCCGACAGCCGCTCGGAGTCGTGGACGTTCATCTGGCAGCCGTAGGTCACGACCTTGTAGCTCTTCAATCCGCTCTCACCGCTCACCAGACCAGGGTACGGGCAGCCGCGAAACGCTTTTCCCCACCGGTCCCCACCCGTCCACGGCCACCGCCGCGCGTCCGCCCCTCCCGTTCGGTGCGCGCGCCTGGCACTATCCCTCCATGGCCCCCAGCTCCGCGCCCCGAGTCGGCGCAACCCTCCGCGCGGCGGCGCGCAGCCCGCTCTGGCGGGCGGTGCTGGCCCTGGTGCTGGTGGCGGCGGCCCTCGGCGGCTGGTGGCTCTCGGCCGGCCGATCCCCGGACTACCCGCGCGGGGCCGTGGGCTTCGCGACCGGCGTGCGGGGCGGGGTCTACGACCGGTACGGGCAGCTGCTGGAGGCCCACGTCGGCAAGGCGATGCCGGGGGTGCGGCTGCAGCTGGACAACTCGGAGGGCTCGATCGACAACCTGGCCCGGGTGACCAGCGGCCAGGACGACTTCGCGATCGCCACCGCCGACGCCGTCGCCCAGTACTCCGGGCCCGGCAAGGACCGACTGCGGGCGATCGCCCGGCTCTACGACGACTACCTCCAGCTGGTGGTGCCCGCCTCCTCACCGGTGCACCGGACGGCCGACCTGAAGGGCCTGCGGGTCGGCGTCGGCCAGCCCCTGTCCGGGGTGAACCTGGTGACCCGGCGGCTGCTCTCCTCGGCCGGGCTCGACCCGGACCGCGACATCCGCCCGGCCATGCTCGGCGTCGGCGACGCCGCCGAGCGGCTGCGCGAGGGCAAGCTGGACGCCTTCTTCTGGTCCGGCGGGCTGCCGACCGGCGCGCTCACCGGCCTCTCCGAACAGTTCAAGATCAGGATCGTGCCGCTCGGCGACCTCGCCGAGGCCGTCCACCGGGTCGAGGGCGGCGGTACCGACGCCTACCGGGCGGCCACCATGCCCAAGGGCACCTACCCGAACGCGGAGCCCAAGGAGGCCGTCGCCACCGTGGCCGTGCCCAACCTGCTGATCACCCGGGACGACGTGGACACCGACCTGGTCCAGGGCATGACCCGGGCGGTGATTGACAGCCGCGACCAGATCGGCTCCGAGGTGCACGCCGCCCAGCTGGTCGACCTGCGCACCGCCGTCTACACCGACCCGCTCCCGCTGCACGAGGGCGCGGCGCGCTACTACCGCTCGGTGAAGCCCTAGGAAGTGCCGCCCTGGCCCTTGCGGGGCTTCTCCGCCCGCGGCACCGCCAGGGTCACCGCGAGACCGGTCGGCTGCACCGGCGCGAAGGTGAGCGAGCCGCCGGCGGCCTGGAGGAGGGTCCGGGCGATGGAGAGGCCGAGGCCGGAGCCGTCCACGTTCTGATGCCGCGCGCTGCGCCAGAACCGGTCGCCGGCCCGGGCCAGCTCCTCCTCGGCGAGACCGGGCCCGGCGTCCGAGACGGTCACCGCGACCTCGCTGCGCCGCACCGCGACCAGCACCCGCACCCGGCTGCCGGCCGGGCCGAACTTGAGCGCGTTGTCGATCACCGCGTCCAGCGCGCTGCCGAAGCCGATCGGGTCGGCCATGCCGAGCGCCAGTGCCGGCCCCTCCCAGCCGAGCTCGATCGCGTGCTGCTCCGCCACCGGCCGCCAGGCGTCCGCCCGGGCCAGGGTGAGCGCGGCCAGGTCGGTCGGTTCGGGCTCCGGGCGGGCGTGTTCGGCGGTGGCCAGCCCGAGCAGGTCGTCCAGCACCCGGGCGAGGCGGACGCCCTCCTCGCGGACCCTGCCGAGCTCCTCGTCGTGGCCTTCGGGCAGCTCAAGGCCCAGTACCTCGACCCGCAGCAGCAGCGCCGCCAGCGGGTTGCGCAGCTGGTGCGAGGCGTCCGCGACGAAGGCCTTCTGCTGGTCCAGGGCGAGCACCACGTGGTCGGCCATCTCGTTGAACGAGCGGGCCAGGCGCTGGAGTTCGGGCGGGCCGCCGCCGGGCGCCACCCGGGCGTTCATCCGGCCGGTGGCGATGTCGTGGGTGGCCCGGTCCAAGGTCCGGACGGGGCGCAGCACCCACTCGGTGAGCCGGACGGCGAGCAGCACCGCGACGATCATGGCGGCGGCCTCGCCGGCCCCGATCACCAGCCAGCGGTGCAGTATGCGGGTGCGCAGCGCGCCGGTCGGGGACTCGCTGAGCACCACCGCGACCACGTCGCCGTCCCGGACCACCGGCGTGGCGATGGTCAGCGTCCGGTCGGAGGTCCACGGCCAGACCTGCGGCGGGTTGTGGCTGCGCCGCCCGTCCAGCGCCTCCTGGAAGGCCTGCTCGCCCCAGCCGGCGACCGGCACCCGCCAGTCCGCCGGGGCGGTGGCGATCGGGACGCCGTCACGCTGGAAGATGCCGAGCCGGACGCCGTACAGCTCGTGGTAGCGCGCCACCTCGGCGTCCAGCGCGTGGCGGCGGCTGAGGTCGCCGGGCGCGGGCTCCAGGTCGCCCTTGAGGGCGGAGTCCAGGGCGGAGACGCCCGAGGTGGGCAGGTCCTGGGCGAACCGGGCCGCGTCGTCGAGCCGGTCGACCACCACCCGGCTCTGCTCGGCGGCCGCGACCGCCGCGGCGAGCGGCAGCCCGAGGGCGGCCAGGACGCAGAGCATCAGCGCGATCAGAATGCCGAGCAGGCGGGTACGCACGAACGGTCAGTGCTCCGCGGGGGCCTGGGGAGCGTCCGCGGCGGCGGCCGGGCACTCGGGGATCAGCCGGTAGCCGACGCCCCGGACGGCCTCGACCAGGCCGGGCAGGGCGAGCTTGGTGCGCAGCGAGCCGATGTGCACCTCCAGGGTGCGGCCGTTGCCCTCCCAGCCGCTGCGCCAGACCTCGCTGAAGATCTGCTCGCGGCGGTAGACCACGCCGGGGCTCTGGGCGAGCAGCGCCAGCAGGTCGAACTCCTTGCGGGTGAGCGGCACGTCCCGGCCGTCGACGCTGACCCGGCGGCGCTCGCGGTCGATCAGGATGCCGCGCGACTCCAGCGGCCCCCGCTGCTGCGGCACGGTGTCGGGTGCGGGCGCCGAGACGGCGGCGGGCGCGGCGCCGCGCCGGGCCACGGCGTGTATCCGGGCGAGCAGCTCGCCCATGTCGTACGGCTTGGTGACGTAGTCGTCGGCGCCGAGGTTGAGGCCGTGGATCCGGGAGCGGATGTCGGCGCGCGCGGTCACCATGATCACGGGCACGCCGCTGCCGGCCCGGATCCGGCTGCAGACCTCGAAGCCGTCCCGGTCGGGCAGCCCGAGGTCGAGCAGGACCACACGGTACGGCTCGTTGCCGTCCGGTACCAGCGCGTCGAGCGCCTCGTGCCCGCTGCGGGCGTGCCTGACCTGGAAGCCGTGGCGTCCCAGCACCGCGACCAGCGCGGCAGCCACGCGTTCGTCGTCCTCGACGAGCAGCAGTCGCATCGTTCCTCCTCTCCCGGACGGTCCCCGGGGTGTCGCGTGATGTTCACGGGCCCCACCGGGCAGGTCCCGGTCCTGCGCAGTATGGGCCAGCGGAGCGCCGGACGCCAGGCTCGGCCATGTCCCGGACCCCTGCGGGACGGCCTGAGGCGGGGCGGGTGCCCGCTGTCACCGTGCCCTTGGTGGGGTCTCGTGAACAGCCCGCGCCCGGCGTGTGGCCGGATCGTGATCCTCAAGTTCCGCTCAGATCGGCTGACGTGACATCGTCAGCGCTCCTATGGTCACCCCACCGGGGGCTGCGGCTCCGCCGGCCTCGGCCCCCGGCTTTCTATCACCATTGCCGCCCAAGGGAGTTCAGCTCTCGGGCCGAACCAGGGAGCAGGCGCGATGACCGAGAGCCTCACCAAGGACTCCAGCGCCGCAGCCACCCCCCTGGTGGTGATGCGTGGGGTGAACAAGCACTTCGGCGCCCTGCACGTGCTCCAGGACATCGACCTGGAGATCAAGCAGGGCGAGGTGGTGGTCCTGATCGGCCCCTCCGGCTCGGGCAAGTCCACGCTCTGCCGGACGATCAACCGGCTGGAGACCATCGATTCCGGCACGATCACCATCGACGGCCGCCCGCTGCCCGCCGAGGGCCGCGAGCTGGCCCGGCTGCGGGCCGAGGTCGGCATGGTGTTCCAGAGCTTCAACCTGTTCGCGCACAAGACGGTGCTGGAGAACGTGGTGCTCGGCCAGGTCAAGGTCCGCGGGATCGCCCGCGACAAGGCCGTGGCGACCGCCAAGGAGCTGCTGGAGCGCGTCGGCGTCGGCGCGCAGGCCGCGAAGTTCCCGGCCCAGCTCTCCGGCGGGCAGCAGCAGCGCGTCGCGATCGCCCGGGCGCTGGCGATGAACCCGAAGGTGATGCTCTTCGACGAGCCCACCTCGGCGCTCGACCCGGAGATGATCAACGAGGTGCTGGAGGTCATGCGCCAGCTGGCCGCCGACGGCATGACGATGGTCGTCGTCACCCACGAGATGGGCTTCGCCCGCTCCGCCGCCAACCGCGTGCTCTTCATGGCGGACGGCCGGATCGTCGAGCAGAACACCCCCGAGGCCTTCTTCACCGCGCCGCGCAGCGACCGCGCGAAGGACTTCCTCTCCAAGATCCTGCACCACTGACCGTCCCCGGCCTCCCGGCCTTCCCGGACGTCCCGGAGCCTCCGGGTCTTCCCGACCTACCGGGCCGGCGTTCGTCAGCGGTGACAAGGACGCCGCCGCCGACCACGCCGACCCGGCCAACTTTCTGTCGCCAGAGCCCGGTTGACCCGTGGCCCAGCCCGAGGAGAGCTACCCTCATGAAGACCCGTCGCACCTTCGCCGTCGCGCTCTGCGCCATCGCGCTGACCGCCACCGCCGCCTGTGGCAAGGACGGCACGCCCGGTGACGCCGCCGCCGCCAGCGGCAGCAACGCCCCGAAGCTGCCCACCTACACGGTCAAGACCGACGCGAAGGTGGACTCGCAGGTCTTCGCCGAGGCCAAGAAGCGCGGCCAGCTGGTCATCGGCGCCAAGGCCGACCAGCCCTTCCTCGGCTTCGAGGACGTCGCCAGCGGCGACCGCAGCGGCTTCGACATCGAGATCGCCAAGATGATCGCCGCCGACTTCGGCTTCACCCCGCAGCAGATCAAGTGGGTGACCCTGGTCTCCTCGCAGCGCGAGCCGGCCATCTCCAAGGGCCAGATCGACTTCTACGTCGGCACCTACAGCATCAACGACGAGCGCAAGAAGTCGGTCTCCTTCGCCGGCCCGTACTACATCGCCGGCCAGGACCTGCTGGTGAAGTCGGACAACACCGCCATCACCGGCCCGGAGTCGGTCAACGGCAAGAACGTCTGCACCGCCACCGGCTCCACCTCGATCAAGAACATCCAGCAGTACTCGCCGAAGATCACCCAGTTCGACACCTACTCGGCCTGCGTCGAGAAGCTGATGTCCGGCGAGGTCGACGCCGTCACCACCGACGACGCGATCCTCAAGGGCTACGCCTCCAAGTTCGCCCCCAAGCTCAAGGTGGTCGGCAAGCCGTTCACCACCGAGAACTACGGCGTCGGCCTGAACAAGGACGACGCGACGCTGCGGGCCGCGATCAGCGACGCCATCAAGGCCCACCAGGACAACGGCGACTGGAAGAAGGCGTACGACGCCACCCTCGGCCTCTCCGGCTCGGCCGCGCCCACGCCGCCGGCCCTGGAGCGTTACTGATCCGCCCGTTGACCAACGTTCCTGACCACTCCTGAGAGGAGGGCCGCCGGATGGGTTTCCTGTTCGAGGACGACAACTTCACGCTGTTCCGCGACGGCTTCCTGCAGACGATCGAGCTGAGCGCGCTCAGCGCGCTGCTCGCCCTGCTGCTGGGCACCCTGCTGGCGGCCTTCCGCGTCTCTCCCATCCCGGTGCTGCGCGCCTTCGGCACCGGCTGGGTGACGCTCTTCCGCAACACCCCGCTGACCGTGCTGTTCTTCGCCGTGACCTTCGGGCTCCCGCCGCTGGGCGTGCACTTCAGCCACCTCACCTTCGCGGTGCTGGCACTGGGCTCCTACACGGCCTCGTTCGTCTGCGAGGTGCTGCGCTCCGGCATCAACACCGTGCCGCTCGGCCAGGCCGAGGCGGCCCGCAGCCTCGGCATGACCTTCGGCCAGACGCTCACCCAGATCGTCCTGCCGCAGGCCGCCCGCACCGTGCTGGCCCCGATGAGCAGCGTCTTCATCGCCCTGCCGAGGAACTCGGCGATCGCCGGCGCGTTCAGCGTCGCCGAGCTGTACAGCGCGCAGCAGACGTTCGTCGACCGCGGCTACTCGATCTTCGCGATCTTCTTCTGGGTGGCCTGCGCCTATCTGGTGATCAGCGCCGGCGTCGCCCTGCTGTTCCGCTTCCTGGAAGACCGACTGGCGGTGGCCCGATGAGTGCCCTCTTCACCCGCACCTCCACGGCCAGCGTCCTCTACGACGCCCCCGGCCCGCGGGCGCGCTCGCGCTACCGGATCTTCGGCGTGCTGTCGCTGGTCGCGATCGCCGGGCTGCTCTGGTACGCCGTCACGGCCCTCGCCGACAACGGCCAGTTCGACGCCCAGCTCTGGGACGTGTTCCAGTACAACTCCGTCCAGCAGCGCATCGTCGACGGCCTGGTCTCCACCCTGGAAGCCTTCGGGCTGGCGGCACTCTTCTCCCTCGCCCTGGGCGCGCTGCTCGCCGCCGGCCAGCTCTCCGACCACAAGCCGGTGCGCTGGGCGGCCGTCTCCTTCGTCCAGTTCTTCCGGGCGATGCCGCTGCTCATCCTGATCGTCGCGCTCTACTACGCGTTCTTCGCCAAGCAGCCGATGTGGGCCCTGGTGCTCGGCCTCACCCTCTACAACGGGTCCGTCCAGGCCGAGATCATCCGCAGCGGCGTCAACGCCGTCCCGCGCGGCCAGGGCGAGGCGGCGTACGCGCTCGGCCTGCGCAAGACCCAGGTGATGACCACCATCCTGGTGCCGCAGGCGGTCCGCTCGATGCTGCCGACGATGATCGGCCAGCTGGTCGTCACCCTGAAGGACACCTCGCTCGGCTTCATCATCACCTACAACGAGCTGCTGTTCGTCGGCAAGGCGATCGCCAGTCAGCCGATCAACGCGGCGGGCTTCCCCTACATCCCCGTGGTGCTGGTGATCGGGCCCATCTACATCGCGCTGTGCCTGCTGCTGACGGCGCTCGCCCGGTGGATCGAAGCACGCGGCCGTCGCGGCGCGAACCGGCGCACATCGGCTGCTGCTTGACGGACACGCAGGTGAACTGTTGCATTGCTCTTCGTGACACCATCCGGGACCATCCTCGCGGCATATGACGCCACCCCGTCGGCCTGCCCATGCCCGGAGGTCCCGGACGGCTCCGCACCGGCCGGCGGCCACCGCGCACCGGCCCGCCCGCGCCCGGAGGTCCCGGCATGGACCCGGTGATCGTGGTCGGGGCCGGGCCGGTCGGCCTGGCCCTGGCCCTCGCGCTCGCCCGGCACGAGGTACCGACCATAGTCCTCGACGAAGGCTCCGGGCTCTGCCCCGAGGGCCCGCGCAGCGTCGTCCTCGGGGCCGACACCGCCGCCTTCCTGACCCGGATCGGCTACCCGCGGGCCGTCTCGGACGCCGCCCAGTGGGACGCCTTCACCATCTGGCGCCGCCGCCAGGAGGTGCTCCGGATCGACCTCACCGACGCCCCCGTCCTGCACCTGCCCCAGCACCGGCTCCAGCGCGGCCTGCGTGACGCGCTCACCGGCACCCCGCTGGTCCGGCTGGTCCCGCTGAGCCGGGTCACCCGGCTCGAACAGGACCGCGACGGCGTCAGCGTCCACACCCGCAATCCCCAGGACGGCACCGAGACCTGGTGGCGCGGCAGCCACCTGGTCGGCTGCGACGGCGCCCGCTCCACCGTCCGCAAGCTGCTGAAGATCCGCTTCCCCGGGCGGCCGGCCGTCGACCGCAACGCCATCGCCACCGTCCGGGTCGACCTGCCCTTCACCGAGGCCCGGCTGCACCGCGAGCCGCCGTGGCGCGGCGACCGCGAGGCCTCCGCCCGCCCGCTGCCGGACGGCGTCTGGCGCCTCGACTGGCGGCTGCCCCCGGGCAGACCGGCACCCACCGAACCGGTCGACCCGCACGCCACCTGGCCCGGCATCGTCACCGGTGACACCCTGCTCACCCGGGTCACCGCCACGCTCACCGGCTGGTGCGGCGAACTCCCCCGGTACGAGCTGCTCGCCGCCGCCGACCACACCGCCCAGCAGCGCCTCGCCGCCCGATTCCGCAGCGGCCGCTGCTTCCTCGCCGGCGACGCCGCCCACCTGCACGGCGCCCTCGGCATGCAGAACCTCGCCGACGGGCTCCGCGACGCCGACAACCTCGCCTGGCGGCTCGCCCTCGCCTGGCACCTCCACTCCGGCGGCCCCCAGCCCGGCGGCTCGCTGCTCGACGGCTACGAGTCCGAGCGGCGCGGAGCGGTCGGCGCCCGGCTGCGGGCCGTCGACCAGGCCATGCCGCTGCTGCGCCCGCTGCGCGGCTGGCAGGCCACCCGCCGCTCGCTGATCAGCGGCTCGTTCCGCAAGCACGCCCCGCTGCTCGCCGACGGCCAGCTCGGCACCGGACGCTTCGGCGGCGCCCCCGCCTACCCGGCCGCCCCCTCCGGCGTCCCCGGGCGGGTACCGGTCCAGCGCGGCGCGCGCGGCAGCACCTCGCTCAGCGAACTGCTGCCCGCCACCTCCCCCGGCGTCCTCGTCCCGGACCTGCCGGTGCTCGCCACCGACGGCACGCCGGACCAGCTGCACGCCCGGCTCGGCTCGACGTTCCTCCTGCTGCTGGTCGCCCCCGGCACCACGGTCTGGTCCGCCGAGCACTGGCTGGGCGCCGGGCTGATGCCCCGGCTGGCCGAGGTCGCCGCGGCGCTGCCGGTGCCGGCCGAGGTGCTGGTCACCGAGGAGTACCCGGGCGCCGGGCCGCACACCGTGCTGCTGATCCGGCCCGACGGCCACCTGGTCGGCATCACCCAGGGCGCGGCCGCCGAGGACCTCCAGGCGCTGGCCGACGGGGCCCGGGGCGGGCCGCAGCCGCTGACCGGCGGCGCGGAGCCCGCCGAGCCCGCGGAGACCGCGGAGCCCGCCGCCGAACCGGCCGCCCCGCCGGTGGACTCGCCTAGCGGGCCACCTCGGTGACCCGGCTCTCCCGGACCACCGTGACCCGGATCTGCCCCGGGTAGGTCAGCTCCTCCGCCACCTGCTTGGCGACCTCACGGGCGATCACCTGCGCCCCGAGGTCGTCCACCTCCTCCGGCCGCACCATCACCCGCACCTCGCGGCCGGCCTGCATCGCGTACACCTTGGCCACCCCGTCGTGTGCCCGGGCGATCTCCTCCAGCCGCTCCAGCCGGCGCACGTACACCTCCAGCGACTCCTTGCGCGCGCCCGGCCGGCCGCCCGAGCAGGCGTCGGCGGCCTGGGTCAGCACCGCCTCGACCGTCCGCGGCTCCACCTCCCCGTGGTGCGCCGCGATCGCGTGCACCACGTCCGCCGACTCGCCGTGGCGCCGGGCGAACTCCGCGCCGATCGCGGCATGGCTGCCCTCGGCCTCGTGCGTCATCGCCTTGCCGATGTCGTGCAGCAGCGCCGAGCGGCGCACCGGCTCCGGGTCCACCCCGAGCTCGGCGGCCATCATCCCGGCCAGGTGCGCCGACTCCACCAGGTGCCCGAGCACGTTCTGCCCGTACGAGGCCCGGTAGCGCAGCGTGCCGAGGGTACGGACCAGCTCCGGGTGCATCGCACCGACCCGCACCGCCAGCAGCGCGTCCTCGCCGGCCCGGACGCAGCGGCGCCCGACCTCCTCGCGGCTGCGCTCGTGGAGGTGCTCGATCCGCATCGGGTGGATCCGGCCGTCCTCGACCAGCTGCTCCAGGGTCAGCCGGGCGGTCTCCCGGCGGACCGGGTCGAAGCAGGAGAGCTGCACCGAGGCCGGGGTGTCGTCGATGATCAGATTGACGCCGGTGACCGCCTCGAAGGCGCGGATGTTGCGGCCCTCACGGCCGATGATCCGGCCCTTCATCTCCTCGTTCGGCAGCCGGAACACCGACACCGCCGTCTCGGCGGTCTGCTCGGCCGCCAGCCGCTGGACGGCCCCGGCGACGATCCCGCGGGCCCGTCCCTCGCCCTCCTCCTTGGCCGCCCGCTCGATCTCCCGGACGGTCACGGCCGCCTCGCGCCGGGCCTGCGCCTCGGCCTCCCGGACGAGCTGGGCCCGGGCCTGGCCGGCCGAGAGCCCGGCGACCCGCTCCAGCTCCGCCGACCGGCGCCGCACCAGCTCGGCGGCCTCGCCCCGGGCCTGCTCCAACGCGGCCGAACGCTCGGCGAGTTCGCCCTCCCGGGCACGGAGCCGACGCAGCTCCTCGGTCAGCCGCTCCTCGCGCCGGTCGAGTTCGGCCCGCAACTGCTCGGCCTGCTCCTCGGCCCACCGCCGGGCCCGCTCGGTCTCGGCCATGGCGCGCCGCTGCGCGTTCTGGAGGCGTCTGATCATCAGCCAGGCCGACACCACGACGGCGATCAGCACCACCGCCGAGAGCAGGGAGGCGACCGTTCCGGTGCTCAGCGCGATCCTCATCCTGGCCACTCCCCGTCCCTGCACGGCACGCCGTCCGGGACCAACCGCGACCGGGCCCGGGCACGGCTGCCCGAGGCGCGGCCGAGGCGTGATCGACGCGCTCCCGCACTGAGTGCGAGGCTAAGCGCAGGTTACGAAACGGTCAAGACTGGCCTGGGACTTGGCCAACTCCCGCACCGCGCCGCCGTCACTCCCACCCGTCAGCGGGTGCTCCGTCCACGTCCTCTTCCTCCGGGCCCGCCCCCGAAGCCTCCTCGTCCAGCGCCTCCCGGACCACCCGGAAGGCCAGGCCCTCGGAGTAGCCGCGCCGGGCCAGCACGCCGACCAGCCGGCGCATCCGGGCCTGCCGCTCCAGCCCACGGGTCGCCCGGAGCTTGCGGTCGACCAGCGCCCGGGCCGCCTCGGTCTCGTCGTCGTGGTCGAGCTGCGCGACGGCCTGCTCGACCAGCTCTCCGGCCACGCCCTTGGTCCGCAACTCCTGAGCCAGCGCCCGCCGGGAGAGACCCCGGACGGCATGCCGGGACTCCACCCAGGCCTGCGCGAAGGCCGCGTCGTCGATCAGCCCGACCTCCTCCAGCCGGGTCAGCACCTGATCGGCGACCTCGTCCGGAATCTCCCGCTTGCGCAGGGCGTCGGCGAGCTGCTTGCGGCTCTTGGCCGCTCCGGTGAGCAGCCGCAGGCAGATGTCCCGCGCCCGGGCCTCGGGATCGGCCGGCTCCTCCGCCCTGGCCGCCCGCGCCGCCCGACGCGGCTCCTCGGCCGGGCCCTCGCCGCCCCGCGCCCCCGACGCCGCATCGTCCGCCCGGGCCCGGCCACGGGCACGACGGCCGCGCGCCCCGGCAGCGGGGGAGGTAGGGGCGGCCGCACCCCCGTGACCGGCCGCCCCTCCCCCGGCCCGGTGGCCGGGGGGCTCCTCCTGCGCCAGCGCCGAACGACGCCGGCGCCGCCCGGTGGGCAGCTCGGACGCGGCCATCAGACCGAGCCCGCCGTCCGGCTCTCCCGGGCCCGACACCGGGCTCAGACCCGATGCCGGCCGCGAGACCCGTACCGGGCCCGGCTCCGGTGTCGGACCCGGCTCAGGCTCCGGCTCCGCCACTGCGGCGAACCAGTCCGGCGGGCCGTAGTCGTCGTCATCCTCCGGGCCCGCCGGGCCGCCGCCCACCATGTCGTGCTGCATCAACGGTTCAGGCCTTGGTGGCCGCCGCCGTCTTCTTCGCCGCGGCCGTCTTGGCGGCGGTCGCGGTGATCGGCTTGGCAGCGCCGTCGGCGGCCGGCGCCTCGGCCTCGACGGCCGGCTCCTCCGTCTTCGGGCCGATGCCCAGCTTGCTCTTGATCTTCTTCTCGATCTCGTCGGCCAGCTGCGGGTTGTCCTTCAGGAAGTTGCGGGCGTTCTCCTTGCCCTGGCCGAGCTGGTCGCCCTCGTAGGTGTACCAGGCGCCCGACTTGCGGATGAACCCGTGCTCGACGCCCATGTCGATCAGGCCGCCCTCGCGGCTGATGCCCACGCCGTAGAGGATGTCGAACTCGGCCTGCTTGAACGGCGCCGCGACCTTGTTCTTGACGACCTTGACCCGGGTGCGGTTGCCGACCGCCTCGGTGCCGTCCTTCAGGGTCTCGATCCGGCGGATGTCCAGCCGGACGGAGGCGTAGAACTTCAGCGCCCGGCCACCGGTCGTGGTCTCCGGCGAGCCGAACATGACGCCGATCTTCTCGCGGAGCTGGTTGATGAACACCGCCGTGGTGTTCGACTGGTTCAGCGCACCGGCGATCTTGCGCAGCGCCTGGCTCATCAGCCGGGCCTGCAGACCGACGTGCGAGTCGCCCATCTCGCCCTCGATCTCCGCGCGCGGGACCAGCGCCGCGACGGAGTCGATGATCACCAGGTCGATCGCGCCGGAGCGGATCAGCATGTCGGTGATCTCCAGGGCCTGCTCACCGGTGTCCGGCTGGCTAACCAGCAGGGCGTCGGTGTCCACGCCGAGCTTCTTGGCGTACTCCGGGTCGAGCGCGTGCTCCGCGTCGACGAAGGCGACCGTACCGCCGGCCCGCTGGGCGTTGGCCGCCAGGTGCAGGGTCAGCGTGGTCTTGCCGGAGGACTCGGGGCCGTAGATCTCGACCACCCGGCCACGCGGGATGCCGCCGACCCCGAGGGCGACGTCCAGTGCGGTGGATCCGGTGGAGATCACGTCGATCGGCTCGTTGGCCTTCTCGCCCAGGCGCATCACCGAGCCCTTGCCGAACTGCCGCTCGATCTGAGCGAGCGCGGTCTCAAGGGCCTTCTCGCGGTCCGTACCTGCCATGGCTTCCACCCTCGGGTTCTGTGCTGTGCGCTTCATCGTCCTCGACGCTAGCGCGTCCCACTGACAAACGGCCCTGACCGGGCTCGGCCTGTGGAAAACTCCTCGCCGGAGAGTACAAAGAACATCTGTTCGATTCAAGCCTCACCCGTTCGAACTACCGCTCCCCGCTCGTGCCCTCCGAGCCCCGATCCGCCTCGGACCGCTGGTCAGCCCCCTGATCGACACTCCGGCCCGCGCTCCGGCCCGCATCCCAATCTTCACTCCGGCCTTCACTCCGGCCTTCGCTCCGATCGCCGCCCGGCCCGGACCCCGCCCCGACCATCCGCCGCAGCCGCCGCGCCGCCTCCCGGCGCAGCTCCCGCCGGGCGCGCCGCTGCGCCCCCCGGTCGATCCGCGGATCGGTGGCCACCTCGTACCGGCGCACATACGTCCCGACGAACCCCTGCAGTGTGGCCGCCGCCGGGATGGCGATCAGCGCGCCCACCGCCCCGAGCAGCGCCGCGCCCGCGATCACCGCGCCGAACGCCACCGCCGGGTGCACGTCCACCGTCTTCGCGGTGATCCGCGGGTGCAGCAGGTAGTTCTCGACCTGCTGGTAGACCACCACGAACACCAGCACCCAGAGCGCGTCCACCGGCTCCACCGTGAGCGCGACCAGCACCGGCAGCGCGCCAGCCAGGTACGTCCCGATGGTGGGCACGAACTGCGACATGACGCCCACCCAGACCGCCAGCGCCGCCGAGTACGGCAGGTCCAGCAGCGCAAACATCACCCAGTGCGCGAGCGCCGACGCCACCGCGAGCAGCGCCCGCGAGTAGAGGTAGCCGCCGGTCTTGGCCAGCGCGATCTCCCAGGCCCGCAGCACCTCGCCCTGCTTGGCGGGCGGCAGCAGCGAGCAGACCGTCCGGCGCACCCGGGGGCCGTCGGCGGTGAAGTAGAAGGTGAAGAGGCCGACCGTGAAGGCCTGGAAGAGCCCGCCGATCAGGGTGGAGGAGACGCCCCAGACGTTGTCGGCGGCCTGCTGGGCGTAGGTCTCGATGGCGCCCGAGTCCTTGAGCAGCTTCTTCTGCAGCTCGTCCAGCGAGAGGTCCTGGTGGAAGGTCCGGTTGACCCAGTTGATCAGGTTGTCCAGCAGGTGCGGCAGGTCACCCGCGATCTTCGCCACCTGGTCGACCAGCAGGGTGCCGAGCGCGGCCAGGAAGCCCGCCACCGCGATCGCCACCGCGACGAAGACCAGGAAGGTGCCGACGCCCCGGCGCACCCCGCGGGCCGCCATCCGGTCGACGGCCGGCTCCAGCGCCAGCGAGAGGAAGAAGGCCACCAGCAGCATCACGAAGAGGTCGATCAGCTGGTGGAAGGCCCAGTCGGCGAGCTGGAACAGCCCGACCATGAGCAGTGCCAGCACCATCGCCCGGGGCAGCCAGCGCGGCATCCCGGTGCCCCAGAGCCCGTCGGCCGCCCCCCGGGCCGGCTCCGCCGCGGGTACGGATGCGGATGCGGGCGGCGGCCCCGCGGCCTCGTCGACGGCCCGCGCCGACCTGTCCGAATTCTGCGGTTCTGCGCTGCTTGTCACTCGGACAGTCTGTCCCATGCCCGACACCCGTCCGAGCACGGGCACCCGCTCAGCGCAGCTGCGCCGACACTCCCTGGGTGTCGCAGACCACCCGCCAGACGTCCTTGGCCTCCCAGCCCGCTTCCAGTGCCTGACGCACCGTCCGCCCACCCAGCTCGGTCATCACGTGGTCGGTGGCGAAGGACTCCGCGTACACCTCGCCGAAGTGCGCGTACATCCGCCGCCAGAACTCCGTCAGCCTCATGCCCACCAGTATCCCGGACCGCCGCCAAGCTCTAAGGCCGCCAGTCGGCCGCCTCCAGCGCGTACTCGACCTCGCCCAGTTCGGTCCCGGGGACGGGCTCCGGGTAGTCCTCGTGGAAGGTGCGGACGTAGCGGAGGCCGGTCTTCTCCATCACCCGCCGCGAGCCGCCGTTGACCGCCATCGTGTACGCCACCACCCGGCGCACGCCGAGCCCGGTGAAGCCGTGGCGGACCAGCGCCCGCGCGCCCTCGGTGGCGTAGCCGTGCCCCCAGGCTGCCCGGCGCAGCCGGTACCCGAGCTCGACCTCGCCCCGGTCCGCCGGATCCGTCGGGCGGAACTCGAACCACCCCAGGAAGGCCCCGCCGTCCCGCTCCTCGGCCGCCCACCAGCCGAGGTCGCCGTACCGCTCGTAGTGCGAGTGGTAGAGCGGCAGCAGGGTGCCCTCGACCACGTCGCGCGGGGTGGGGCGGCCGCCGGTGAGGTAGCGCATCACCTCGGGGTCGCCGTCGAGCTCCACCAGGCGGTCGGCGTCGGCGGCGGTGAAGCGGCGCAGTACCAGCCGCTCGGTGGTGAGGTGGACGGTCATGGTCCGATCCTGCCCCGCCCCGGCCGCGCCCGTCACCGGGTTTTCAGTGCGGCAGCGCGAGCGCCCCCGCGCCGTAGTACTGGCGGTCGCCGCAGCCGAGCGGCCCGGGCGGGCAGGCGGCCGCCGCGGTGGCGGCCAGCAGGGCGGCGAGCCGGTCCGAGCCCCAGTCCGGGTGGAGCGCGGCGGCCACCGCGACCGCGCCGGTGACGTGCGCCGCGGCCATCGAGGTGCCGGCCAGCGCGGCGTACTGCCCGCCGGGCCAGTCGGAGACGATCGCGCCGTGCGCGCCGGCGTCCGGGTCCCCGCCGGGGGCGGCCAGCGAGACCTTGCCGCGCCCGTAGTTGGAGTACGCCGACGGGCCGCCGTCCCGGTTGACGGCGGTCACCGTGACCACCCCGGGCAGCTCGCCGGGCAGCCGGATGCACTCGGTGCCGAGGTAGCGGGACTGCGCCGGGCCGGAGGTGCGGTCGTTGGGGCTGCGCTCGTCGGTGCGGGAGGCGCCGAGGTCCTGCCCGTCGTTGCCGGCCGAGGCCACCACCACCGCGCCCTGCCGCCGGGCGTAGCCGACCGCGCGGTCGACGGCCTCGGTCAGCGCGGCCTGGTCGGGGTCCTGCGGACAGTTGTACTTCCACGGGTCGGCGAAGTAGCTGTTGTTGATCGCCTTGGCGCCGTGGTCGGCGGCCCAGAGCATGCCGCAGACGATGTTCTCCGCGTAGTACTGGCCGAGCGGGCCTAGCAGCCGGACGGCGGCGATCCGGACGCCCGGCGCCACGCCGCTGACGCCGTGGCCGTCCCGGGCGGCGCCGACGATCCCGGCGACGTGGGTGCCGTGGCCGCTCTCGCCGACGCCGAGGTCGGGCCGCCAGGCGCCGGTCCGGGCGTCGGGGCGGCCGTCGGCGCAGGAGGCGGAGCTCTTCGGGTCGACGGCGGCGCGCAGGTCCGGGTGGCTGTCGTCGACGCCGGAGTCGAGCACCGCGACCAGCACCTTGCGCAGCGCGTCGGCGGAGGGAGCGCCGGGGCCTGCGGCGGGGCTGCGCAGCAGGGTGGGTGAAGCGTCGCCGGCCGGGGCACCGGAGGCGCCGAGCATGGCGAGGTTCCAGGCGTCGCGCTCGCCCGGGTCGGCCACGGTGGCGGTCTCGTCGTCGGCTCCGTCGGCTCCGTCGGCGCTGCGGCGAGCGCCCGCGCCGAGGCCGCCGTCGGTGCTGCGGCCGCCGTCGGTCCGGTCGGCGTCGGCCCCCGCGCCGAAGTCCCCGGCGCCGTCCAGCGGCCGGGGCGGGCTGGGCACCGGCGCGGTCCGGGTGGCGCCGACCGCGGCCACGCCGGGCCGGGCGCGGACCTTGTCGGCGAAGCCGCCGGGGGCGTACGCGAGCACGGCGCCGATCTGTGGGTACTCCTGGACGACCTGCCCGCCGGCGGCGCGCGCCTCGGTGCCTGCCTTGGCGGCGCCGGCGGCGTCCTCCTGCTCGGCCAGCACCAGGTAGCTGAGGTAGGAGCGGCCGGGCCCGGCCACGTACGGGACGGCGCCGCCGACCACCAGCGCGGTGAGCAGCATGGCGAGCAGTGCCCGGAGGGGGCCGCGGGCCCGGTGCGGTCCGGCCTGGGCGGGACCGCTGCCGGACGGGTGCGCCTGCGCCATGGCACGGTCTCCGCTCGTCGGTCCCGGTCGGTCGCGGGAGCTCCGGTGATCACGGGGGGCTGGTTGTCATGGAAGAGCCCTGGGTCTGAATCATCACCATATGAGTGGATTGTCCTCTTTGCCTTTTTTAACTGCACCGGGCGGCACCCGGGCAACGTCCCGACCGCCCACCGCCCGCCCACCGCCCGCCGGCCCGCCCGTTGTCGGTGCCACCCGGCACCATGGGGGCATGGCGCCACAGACCGACCCCCAGCCGCCCACCGACCCGCTGGCCGGATTCGCCCCGGCCACCCGGGCCTGGTTCACGGGCGCCTTCCACGCGCCCACCACCGCCCAGGCCGAGGCCTGGCGCGCCATCGGGCAGCAGACGGACGTCCTGGTGGTCGCCCCCACCGGCTCCGGCAAGACGCTCGCCGCCTTCCTCTCCGCCCTGGACACCCTCAGCAGCACCCCGGTGCCCGCCGAGCCGAAGCGCCGCTGCCGCGTCCTCTACATCTCGCCGCTCAAGGCCCTCGCCGTCGACGTCGAACGCAACCTCCGCGCCCCGCTGGCCGGCCTCCGCCAGGCCTCCGTCCGCCTCGGCCTGCCCGAGCCCGACGTCCAGGTCGGCATCCGCTCCGGCGACACCCCGGCCGCCGACCGCCGTCGCTTCGCCACCCACTCGCCGGACATCCTGATCACCACCCCCGAGTCGCTCTTCCTGCTGCTCACCTCCGCCTCCCGCGAGGCGCTGCGCGGCATCGACACGGTGATCCTGGACGAGGTGCACGCCGTCGCCGGCACCAAGCGCGGCGCCCACCTCGCGCTCTCGCTGGAGCGGCTGGACGAGCTGCTGGAGCGCCCGGCCCGCCGGATCGGCCTCTCCGCCACCGTCCGCCCGGTCGAGGAGGTGGCCCGCTTCCTCAGCCCGCAGCGCGGCGCCACCATCGTCCAGCCCGCCGCCGCCAAGGAGTTCGACCTCTCGGTGGTCGTCCCCGTCCCCGACCTGGACGACCTGCCGGCCGCCCCCGCCGCCGACGGCGACCCTCAGCGACCGGGGGCATCTCCCGGGGGCGCCTCGATCTGGCCGCACGTCGAGGAGCGGATCGTCGACCTGGTCCAGGCCCACCGCTCGACCATCGTCTTCGCCAACTCCCGCCGCCTCGCCGAGCGGCTCTGCAACCGGCTCAACGAGATCGCCGTCGAACGCGCCACCGGCGAGCGGCTGCCCGAGGCGCACTCCCCGGCCCAGCTGATGGCCGAGTCCGGCGTCGCCAAGGGCGCCCCGCCGGTCATCGCCCGTGCCCACCACGGCTCCGTCTCCAAGGAGCAGCGCGCCCTGGTCGAGGAGGAGCTGAAGGCCGGCCGGCTGCCCGCCGTGGTCGCCACCTCCAGCCTGGAGCTGGGCATCGACATGGGCGCCGTCGAGCTGGTCGTCCAGGTCGAGTCCCCGCCCTCGGTCGCCTCCGGCCTCCAGCGGGTCGGCCGGGCCGGCCACCAGGTCGGTGCCGTCTCCACCGGCGTCTTCTTCCCCAAGTACCGGGGTGACCTCGTCCAGTCCGCCGTGGTCACCGAGCGGATGCGGGCCGGCCGGATCGAGGCGCTGCGCATCCCGCGCAACCCGCTGGACGTGCTGGCCCAGCAGCTGGTCGCGATGACGGCGCTGGACACCTGGCCGGTGGACGACCTGCTCGCCCTGGTCCGCCGGGCCGCGCCGTTCGCCACCCTGCCGCAGTCCGCCTTCGACGCCGTGCTCGACATGCTGGCCGGCCGCTACCCCTCGGACGCCTTCGCCGAGCTGCGCCCCCGCCTGGTCTGGGACCGGGTGGCCGGCACCGTCACCGGCCGCCCCGGCGCCCAGCGGCTCGCCGTGACCTCCGGCGGCACCATCCCCGACCGCGGCCTGTTCGGCGTCTTCATCGCGGGCAGCACCCCGTCCGATTCGAAGAGCGGCAAGAAGGGCGGTGGTGGGCGACGGGTGGGCGAGCTGGACGAGGAGATGGTCTACGAGTCCCGGGTCGGCGACGTCTTCACCCTCGGCACCACCTCCTGGCGGATCGAGGAGATCACCCACGACCAGGTGCTGGTCACCCCCGCCCCCGGCATCCCCGGCCGGCTCCCGTTCTGGAAGGGCGACACCCTCGGCCGCCCGCTCGAACTCGGCCGCGCCCTCGGCGCGTTCACCCGCGAGCTGGGCGCCCTGGAGCCCGCAGCCGCCACCGCCCGGCTCAAACTGGCCGGCCTGGACGACTGGGCGGCCGGCAACCTGCTCGACTACCTCGCCGAGCAGCGCGCCGCCTGCGGCCACCTCCCGGACGACCGCACCATCGTGGTCGAGCGCTTCCGGGACGAGCTGGGCGACTGGCGGATCGTCATCCACTCTCCGTTCGGCGCCCAGGTGCACGCCCCCTGGGCACTCGCGCTCGCCGCCCGGCTGCGCGAGAAACACGGCCTGGACCCGCAGGTCATGCACGCCGACGACGGCATCGTCCTCCGCCTGCCCGACGCCGACCTGCTGGCCACCGACTTCGACTTCGGCAGCCCTTCCGCGAAGCCCGTCACCGACGACGCCCCGGTCGGCGCCGACGCCGCCCTGTTCGACCCGGGCGAGATCGAACAGCTCGTCACCGACCAGGTCGGCGGCTCCGCCCTGTTCGCCTCCCGCTTCCGCGAGTGCGCCGGCCGCGCCCTGCTGCTCCCCCGCCGCAGCCCCGGCCGGCGCACCCCGCTCTGGCAGCAGCGCCAGCGCGCCGCCCAGCTCCTCGAAGTCGCCTCCGAGTACGGCTCCTTCCCGATCGTGCTGGAGGCCGTCCGGGAGTGCCTGCAGGACGTCTTCGACGTGCCCGGCCTGGTCGAGCTGATGGGGGATCTCGAATCCCGCGCCGTCCGCCTGGTCGAGGTCACCACCACCGAGCCGTCCCCGTTCGCCCGCTCGCTGCTCTTCGGCTACGTCGCCCAGTTCCTCTACGAGGGCGACTCCCCGCTCGCCGAGCGCCGCGCCGCCGCCCTCTCCCTCGACTCCCGGCTGCTCTCCGAACTCCTCGGCCAGGCCGAACTGCGCGAGCTGCTCGACCCGCAGGTCCTCGCCGAGCTGGAGGCCGAGCTCCAGCGCCTCGCCCCCGAGCGCCGGATCAGGGACGCCGAGGGCGTCGCCGACGCGCTGCGACTGCTCGGCCCGCTCACCGAGGCCGAGCTCACCGCCCGCGGCGCCGAGCCGCTCTGGGCCCTGGAGCTGGAGGCCGCCCGCCGGGTGATCGCGGTGCGGATCGCCGGCGAGCAGCGCTGGGCCGCCATCGAGGACGCCGGGCGCCTGCGCGACGCCCTCGGCACCCCACTGCCGGTCGGCGTCCCCGAGGCCTTCACCGAACCGGTCAAGGACCCACTGGGGGACCTCCTCGCCCGGCACGCCCGCACCCACGGCCCGTTCACCGCCGCCGAGGCCGCCTCCCGCTTCGGCCTCGGCACCGCCGTGGTCGTCGGCACCCTGGCCCGGCTCACCGCCGCGGGCCGGCTCGTCCAGGGCGAGTTCCGGCCGGTCGAGGGCCACACCGCCACCGTCGAGTGGTGCGACGCCGAGGTGCTCCGCCGGCTGCGCCGCCGCTCCCTCGCCGCGCTGCGCCAGGAGGTCGAGGCCGTCCCGCCGCGCGCCCTGGCCGCCTTCCTCCCGCAGTGGCAGCACCTGGCCGGCCACCGGCTGCGCGGCCCCGACGGCCTGCTCCGGGTGGTCGAGCAGCTCCAGGGCACCGCCCTGCCCGCCTCGGCGCTGGAGAAGCTGATCCTCCCGGCCCGGCTCTCGGACTACTCCCCCAACCTGCTGGACGAGCTGATGGCGGCCGGCGAGATCGGCTGGTCCGGCGCCGGTGCCCTGCCCGGCAAGGACGGCTGGATCAGCCTGCATCTCGCCGAGACGGCCCATCTGCTGCGCCCCGAGCCCGTCCCGCCGGCCGTCACCCCCGTGCACACCGCCCTGATGGAGGCGCTGGCGGGCGGCTACGGGCTCTTCTTCCGCCAGCTCGTCGCGCATCTCCCGGACACCCCCGAGCCCGAGCTCGTCGAAGCCCTCTGGGACTTGGTCTGGGCCGGGTACGTCAGCAACGACACCCTGGCCCCGCTACGGGCCCTGCTCGGCTCGGGCCGGACGGCCGGAGCGACCGCCCACCGGGCGCCCCGGGCCACCCCGCGCGGCCGCTACGGCGGCGCCGGCCGCCCGTTCGGCCGGATCGGCGGCGCCCTGCGCAGCGGACCGCCGACGGTGGCCGGGCGCTGGTCGCTGCTGCCCGCCTTCGACGCCGACCCGACGGTCCGCGCCACCGCGCGGGCACAGAGCCTGCTGGACCGGCACGGCCTGCTCACCCGGGGCACGGTGGCCGCCGAGCGCGTCCCGGGCGGCTTCGCCGGGGTGTACCGGGTGCTGGCCGCGATGGAGGAGCGCGGCCGGGCCCGCCGCGGGTACTTCGTGGAGGGGCTGGGCGGCGCCCAGTTCGCCATGGAGGGCGCCGCGGACCGGCTGCGGTCGGTCAGCGGCCGGCTGGAGCGGGCCCGGGCCACCGAATGGGGGGCGGGCCCGGCGGCCGAGCCGCCGCAGGTGCTGGTGCTGGCCGCCGCCGACCCGGCCAACGCCTACGGCGCCGCACTGCCGTGGCCCGAGCCGCCCGGCACCCCGGACGGTGACACGAGCGGGGCGGAGGGGGCAGCGGGGCCGGAGGGGGCCAAGGAGAGCCGGGCCGCCAAGGCACACCGGCCCGGCCGCAAGGCGGGCGCCTTGGTGGTCCTGGTCGACGGCGAGCTGGCGCTCTACATCGAGCGGGGCGGCAAGTCCCTGCTGGCCTGGCCGGAGGACGAGGCCACCCGCGCGCTGGCCGCCTCGGCCCTCGCCTCGGCCGTCCGCGGGGGCGCGCTCGGCAGCGTCACCGTCGAACGGGCCAACGGTGAGCCCGCCCTCGGTTCGGCGCTCGGCGCCGCCCTGGAGGAGGCCGGCTTCCACGCCACCCCGCGCGGCCTGCGGCTGCGTCCCTGACCGCCGGCCCCCACCGCCAGCCCTGACCGACTGCCCCCGGCGACGGCCTCAACCAACGGCCGCAAGCGACAGCCGGGCACGACGAAGGCCGCGAGGCGGGAACCCACCTCGCGGCCTTCGCACCGCGGCACTCCTGTCACCCGGGAGATCGCGGAAGAGCTCGCCCCGGACGTCGTCCGGGCACGTCACCCGATCGGAGGCTCCGCCTCCACCCGGACCGCCCGCTCACCCGTACGGCCTGGCAGCGGCCCGGTGGACCACCGGTCGGCATGGACCGGGATCAGCCCGAGCCCCCAGCCGCCGGCTGCGAGCAACCCCAGCGCGGCCCCGTCGGCCAACTGTCCCTGGACCACCAGGACCCACCAGCCGAGCCCGCCCGCGACCACCACCAGGCCTGCACGCAAAGGCCGGGGCATCAACCGCCCCAGCCGTATTCGGGCTTCGGCGTACGCCGTCACAGGTCTTTGCACGACCGCCCTCCTTCGCTCGCCCCGGGCACCAGGCGCCCGGGCACCGAGGCCAGGTCAGGCGGCGACCACGTCCATCGCGGCAGCCTTGGGCGAGAGGTTCGCCCGGTCGGTGCCGGGGGCGGGCAGCGGTACCGGTTCGAGCACCGGCCTCAGCAGTTCACCTTCGGAGAGGGTGGCCATCGCCGCAAGTTCGGCGAGCGAGAGTTCGTCACTGACCTCGCGCATGACCTCGGACATACGGACGTCGAGTGCGTCGCAGATCGCGGAGAGCAGCTCCGAAGAGGCCTCCTTCTGTCCCCGCTCGACCTCGGAGAGGTAACCGAGCGAAACCCTGGCGGCCGCCGACACCTCGCGGAGTGTGCGGCCCTGGCGCTGGCGCTGCCGACGCAGTACATCGCCCAGTAGGCGACGGAGCAGGATCATCGGTGCCTCCCTCCTCGGACTGCGGATCGAGATGTCACGCCCCCACCGTACCGCCTTGCCCGCTTCGCGTGCGGGGACCATGGTCGTGTTCACTCTGGGCTGCAAGGCTGTCCCCTCCCCTGTTTCGGTGTCGCACCCGGGTCGGCGGGCACCTCGTCGTACCCTCCGTGCGGCGCCCGGGCACCGCCAAGCCACTCGTTCGCCACCTGGTTTCTGCCCAACCAGGCCCTTGGATGTAACACGATCCTCCAGCTACGCCATACCCGTACGCCAGTTCGGGAGATCTCGGTTCGATGGAGATCTTGTCGGGCGAAGCCTCTGTGACGCCTCCACGATGGGTGAGCGACGGGTCAGTGCGTGGGCGCACCGGACGGAAGCCGCCCGACGAGCAGCTCCAGAGCGGCGGTCACCGCCCCGTGACGGATTGTGGCACGCTCCCCCGACAACCGGGGCGAACTGACCAGACTTCCCCCCGGACCGGCGACCGCGAGGTGTACGGTGCCCACCGGCTGCCCGTCCTGCGGGTCCGGCCCGGCCACCCCGGTCGTCGCCACCCCGTAGGTGGCACCCAGCAGCAAGCGCACGCCCTCGGCCATCTGCCGCGCCACCACCGGGTGGACCGGCCCGTGCACGGCCAGCAGGCCCTCGTCGACGCCGAGCACCGACGCCTTCAGCTCGGTCGCGTACGCGGTGACCGACCCGCGGAAGGTCGCGGACGCCCCGGGGACGTCCACCAGCGCCGCCGCCAGCAGCCCGCCGGTGAGCGACTCCGCCACCGCCACCGTGCTGCCCTCCGCGCGCAGCGCGGCGTGCGCCTTCACCGCCAACGCGTAGTCCGCCGGGGCGCCCGCCCCGCCGTCCACCGCGCCCGGTTCCTCGCACTCCACCCGGCCGTCCACCCCGTACTCCCCCGTCACCGGCTCGCGCGCTCCGCCGCCAGCCCCTCGCGGCGCAGACGCAGCGCCTGTCCGATGTAGTCCAGCGCGGTGCCGACGGTCAGCAGCACCGCCAGCCCCATCAGCACGGCCCGCGCGGTGGCGAGCCAGCCGGTCAGCTCCAGGACGTACATGCCGACCGCGATGCCCTGGGTGAGCGTCTTGAGCTTGCCGCCCCGGCTGGCCGGGATGACCCCGTACCGGATCACCCAGAACCGCATCAGGGTGATGCCGAGCTCGCGGGCCAGGATGACCGCCGTGACCCACCAGGGCAGGTCGCCCAGCACGGAGAGCCCGATCAGCGCCGAGCCCATGATCGCCTTGTCGGCGATCGGGTCGGCGATCTTGCCGAAGTCGGTGACCAGGCCCTTGCGCCGGGCCAGCTCGCCGTCGAACAGGTCGGTGATCATCGCGACCGCGAACGTGGCCCAGGCCACCGCCCGCCACTTGGGGTCGTGCCCGCCGTCGGCGAAGAGCAGCGCCACGAAGACCGGCACCAGCAGCAGCCGGAGCATCGTGAGCATGTTGGCGATGTTCCAGATCCCCGGCGCCGGCGGCACCGCGGCCGCCGGTCTCCCCGGGTGGGCCGCGGCCGGGGCGCCGGGCCCCTTGGTCATTCCCCGGCTCCCGGGGCCTGGCCGACCCGCACCTGCTCCAGCGCCTCGGCGACCAGGTCGACGCCCTCGCTGGCGACCACCCGGGCCCGGTGGAACTGGCCGATCTCGGGGTTCTCCACGCCCGTGAGCGTGGTGAGGCCGTCCGTCTCGGGAGCCTGGTGGGCGGCGCGGCCCTCGACGAGGTCGCCCTCCACCGACTCGATCAGCACCTCGACCTCGGTGCCGATCCGCTGCTCGGCCCGCTGGGCGGTCATCTCCTCGGCGAGCCGGCTGAGCCGGCTGAGCCGGTCCGCCACCACGTCCTCGGGCAGCTTGCCCTCGTAGGTCGCGGCCTCGGTGCCGTCCTCGTCGGAGTAGCCGAAGACGCCGATCGCGTCCAGGCCGGCGTGGGTGATGAAGCGTTCCAGCTCGGCGAAGTCCTGCTCGGTCTCACCGGGGAAGCCGACGATGAAGTTGGAGCGGGCGCCGGCCTGCGGAGCCTTGCCGCGGATGGTCCCGAGCAGCTCCAGGAACTGGTCGGTGGAGCCGAAGCGGCGCATCCGGCGCAGCACCGCGGGCGCCGAGTGCTGGAACGAGAGGTCGAAGTAGGGCACCACGTCGGTGGTGCCGGTCATCGCGTCGATCAGCCCGGGCCGCATCTCGGCCGGCTGGAGGTAGGAGACCCGGACCCGCTCGACGCCCTCGATCGCGGAGATCTCGCCGAGCAGCGTCTCCAGCAGGCGGATGTCGCCGAGGTCCTTGCCGTACGAGGTGTTGTTCTCGCTGACCAGCACCACCTCGCGGACGCCCTGCGAGGCCAGCCACTGGGCCTCCTGGAGCACGTCGGAGGGGCGGCGCGAGATGAACGAGCCGCGGAAGGCCGGAATGGCGCAGAAGGAACATCGCCGGTCGCAGCCGGAGGCGAGCTTCACCGAGGCCACCGGGCTGTCGTCCAGCCGCTTGCGCAGGGTGCGCGGCCCGGAGGCGGGCGCGAGGCCCTCGGGGAGGTCCTCCGGCGCGGTCTCGGCGGCGCCGTGGCCCGGCAGGGCGACCTCGGCGGCGGCGGCCTGGCGCTCGACCGGGCTCAGCGGCAGCAGCTTGCGGCGGTCTCGCGGGATGTGCGGGGCGTGGTGGCCGCCGGAGAGGATGGTCTGGAGGCGGTCGGAGATGTCCGAGTAGTCGTCGAAGCCGAGCACGCCGTCCGCCTCGGGCAGCGCGTCCGCGAGCTCCTTGCCGTACCGCTCGGCCATGCAGCCGACCGCGACGACGGCCTGGGTGCGGCCGTGTCCCTTGAGGTCGTTGGCCTCCAGCAGGGCGTCGACGGAGTCCTTCTTGGCGGCCTCGACGAAGCCGCAGGTGTTGACGACGGCGACGTCGGCGTCGGCGGCGTCGTCGACCAGCAACCAGCCGTCGGCCTCCAGTCGCCCGGCGAGTTCCTCGGAGTCCACCTCGTTGCGGGCGCATCCGAGCGTGACAAGGGCGACAGTACGGCGTTCAGGCATAGGGCCAAGATTAACGCGCGGCCGCCGGGGCCGTTCGCCCCGGAGGCCGCGCGCCTCGGATTACCGGATCTTCACCGGACCTTCGCCGGGCCGGAGCCCGCTCGTGGTCAGCCCGCCTGCGGGTCTCCGGGGGTGTACGTGACGTGCACCACCTGGCCGTTCTTGCCCGCCGGGCCGAGGTCCTTGCCGTTGACGTACACGTGCACGGCACCGGCGTTGCCGATCACCAACTTGATCTGCTTGGGGTCGGTGAAGGTCTGGTCCTGACCCTCCTCGATGTTGTTCTGGAACAGCGACTTGCCGGTGCCGTCCAGTGCCGAGACCCAGCTGGTGTCCTTCTCGGCGACCAGCTTCACGGTCACCTTGTCGGCCGGGGCGGCCGCGATCGCCGCGACGCTGGGCGCCGGGGCGGGCGGCTGCACGCTCGGCGAGGGCGCCGGGGCGACCGAGCCGGTGCCGGAGCCGCTGGGCAGCGGCGCGCTGGCCGAGCCGGTGGTCGAGCCACCGGTCTTGCCGCTGACCAGGTTGAAGCCGATCAGGACGACCACCGCGAAGATCGCGGCGACCATCGCGGCCGTCCAGTTCGGCCGGCCGCGGCCGGGGACCTTGATCGGCCCGCTGTCGATCAGCTGGGTCGGGCGCTTGGTGGCGGGGGCGCCGCCGTGCGCGGCGTCGTACTGCGCCACCAGCGCCTCGCCGTCCACACCGACCGCCCGGGCGATCGAGCGGATATGGCCACGGGCGTAGAAGTCGCCGCCGCAGCGGGCGAAGTCATCCTCCTCGATGGCATGCACGATCGGCACCCGCACGCGGGTGGCGGTACTCACCTGGTCCACCGTGAGTCCGGCGTCGATCCGGGCAGCGGACAGCACCCGGCCGATGCTCACGGCATCGGCCGCCTGCTCCGCGCCGTCGGAGGACTGGGCGGACGACGGGGCGTTCTCGCGGGACTTGCCGATGGTCACGGGGCACGCCTTTCGAGCGGATGGCCACCTGCTGGGGAACAGTCTAGGGGCGGGAGCGGATCGTTTCTCAAGCGGAACAGGCCCGAATGCGCACACCCGCCCGAACCAGGTCCCGACCGGCCACTGAGCGGCCGTCAGGGCGGGGGCCGCCGTTCACCGAGGCCGTCCCTTTCCGCCCTGTGACGCGGTGTGCGTACGTTCGGTTCCGTACCTCGCGCCTACCCTCCTCCGAACGAGTGAACACCCGCCGGAGGCACGGAGCGGTCAGCCGCGGATGCCGAGGATCACGCCGTCCAGCTCGTCCGGTTTCACCAGCACGTCGCGGGCCTTGGAGCCCTCGCTCGGGCCGACGATCCCGCGCGACTCCATCAGGTCCATCAGCCGGCCGGCCTTGGCGAAGCCGACCCGGAGCTTGCGCTGGAGCATCGAGGTGGAGCCGAACTGGGTGGAGACGACCAGCTCCGCGGCCTGGATCAGCAGGTCCAGGTCGTCGCCGATCTCCTCGTCGATCTCCTTCCTCGGCCCGCCGCCGACCGTGACGTCGTCCCGGTAGACGGCCGTCAGCTGGTCCTTGCAGTGCTGGACGATCGCGGCGATCTCCGCCTCGGTGACGAACGCGCCCTGCATCCGGACCGGCTTGCTCGCACCCATCGGCAGGAAGAGCGCGTCACCCTTGCCGATCAGCTTCTCGGCGCCCGGCTGGTCCAGGATGACCCGCGAGTCGGCCATCGCCGAGGTCGCGAACGCCAGCCGGGATGGCACGTTGGCCTTGATCAGACCGGTGACCACGTCGACCGAGGGCCGCTGGGTCGCCAGTACCAGGTGGATGCCGGCGGCCCGGGCCAGCTGGGTGATCCGGACCACCGAGTCCTCGACGTCGCGCGGGGCGACCATCATCAGGTCGGCCAGCTCGTCGACGATCACCAGCAGGTACGGGTACGGCTTCAGCTCGCGCTCGCTGCCGAGCGGCGGGGTGACCTTGCCGGCCTTCACCGCCGCGTTGAAGTCGTCCACGTGCCGGAACCCGTACGCGGCGAGGTCGTCGTAGCGCAGGTCCATCTCGCGCACCACCCACTGGAGGGCCTCGGCGGCCTTCTTGGGGTTGGTGATGATCGGCGTGATCAGGTGCGGGATGCCCTCGTACGCGGTCAGCTCGACCCGCTTCGGGTCGACCAGGACCATCCGGACCTCGTCCGGGGTGGCCCGGGCCAGCACCGAGGTGATCAGGCAGTTGATGCAGGACGACTTGCCCGCGCCGGTCGCGCCGGCCACCAGGATGTGCGGCATCTTGGCGAGGTTGGCCATCACGGTGTGGCCCTCGACGTCCTTGCCCATGCCGACGACCATCGGGTGGGTGTCCTCGGCGGCCGTGCGCGAGCGCAGCAGGTCGCCGAGGTTGACCATCTCGCGGTCCCGGTTGGGGATCTCGATGCCGACCGCGGACTTGCCCGGGATCGGGCTGATGATCCGGACGTCCGGGCTGGCCACCGCGTACGCGATGTTCTTGGCGAGCGCGGTGATCCGCTCCACCTTGACGGCCGGGCCCAGCTCGACCTCGTACCGGGTGACCGTCGGGCCCCGGGTGAAGCCGGTGACCCGGGCGTCCACCTTGAACTCGCCGAAGGTGCTGGTGAGCTGCGCCACCACCTCGTCGTTGAGGGCGCTGCGGGCCTTGGCCGGGCCGCCCCGATCGAGCAGGTCGAGCGAGGGCAACGCGTAGGTGATGCCCTCGGAGAGCTGGAGCTGCTCCATCCGCACCGGCGCGGGGCCGTGCTCCTCGGGTGCGCCCGGGCCGGCACCGGCACTGCGGGCGGCCGGGACGGCGGGCTCCTCCGGCGGGGCGGTGCGGTCCTGCACCTGGTGCATCATGTCCGCCACCGCCGAGGAGGCGGGCACCCCGTAGACCAGGGCGCCGTCCAGGTCGGCGGCGGCGCCGGCGGCGAGGTCCCGGGTGGCGTACGGGTCGTCCAGGTCCTTGACGAACGGATCCTTGACGAACGGGTCCCCGGCCGCCGTGCCGGGGACGGCGGAGGCCGGCTCCGGGTCGTCCAGGTGCTTGCGCCGGCGGCGGCGCCGGCGGGCGGCCACCTCGTCCTGCGGGGTGTCGCCGTCGGTGTCCACGGTGAACGGCAGAGCGGACGGGTCGGCGTCCTCCGGCGGCTCGGTGGAGAACTCGCGCTCCGGCGTGCGCCCCTCGGCGAACCGGTCCTCCGGTCCGGGCTCGACCACGCCGAGCCGCACCCCGGCCGCGCGCAGCCGCTCGGGGATCCGGTTGACCGGAGTGGCGGTGGTCACCAGCAGGCCAAAGAAGGCCAGCAGCAGGAGGAGCGGCACCGCGAGCGGCGGTCCGGCGGCTGCCATCATCGGGGTCGACACGGCCCAGCCGACGATGCCGCCGGCCGCCCTTATCCGGGTCGCGCCGCTGCCCATCATGGGCGCGCCGCAGCCGATGTGGACCAGGCCGAGGACGCCGACCACCAGCGCGCTGAGGCCGATCATGATCCGCCCGTTGGCCTCCGGCAGCTCCGGGTGGCGCATCAGCCGGACCGCGACCGCCGCCAGCAGGAACGGCACCAGCACGTCCAGGCGGCCGAACAGCCCGGAAACCACGTTGGTGGCCGCCTCGCCGAGCCAGCCCTGCGGGCTGAACCAGGTGCCGGCGGCCGTGACCAGCGCCAGCGCGAACAGCAGCAGGCCGACGCCGTCCTTGCGGTGCGCCGGGTCCAGGTTCTTGGCGCCGTCGCCGAAGCCGCGGAAGACCGCGCCGACCCCGTGCGCGAGGCCGAGCCAGACGGCCCGGACGGCGCGGAAGAGTATCGGCCTCGGCGGGGGCGGCGGCGCCGGAGCGGGCTTGGCCGCGGCCTTCTTCGCCGGGGCGGCCTTCTTGGCGGCCGTCTTCTTCGCGGGCGGCTTGGCCGGAGCCTTCGCCGCGGCCTTCTTGGACGGTCCCGGACTCGAACTGCGTGCCGCGCTTCCGGGCGTACGTGTGGCCATGGCTCAGCAGCCTACCGGGGCCGACCAGCCGTGCCCACGCGCTCGGTACGGGGTGCCCGGACGTGTCGCAGACACACCGTCATGCTGATCCGGTTTCACCCGGACGGGGCAGGCGGGCGGCTGCCGCCTACTCCACGCCGGGGCGCAGCGCGTCCAGGGCCCTGCGCAGGCCCGCCAGCTTCCGCTCCAGGTGCGCCGCGGTGGCGGCGACCCCGCCGTCCTCGGCGCCGTCCAGCTGCTTGACCAGCGCCTCGGCCTGCTCCTCCACCGACGCCAGCCGCGCGGACAGCTCGCCCAGCAGCGGACCGCCGATGGCCGGCTGCTCACCGCCCGCCTCCAGCTGCAGGCGCAGCAGTGCGGCCTGCTCCTTGAGCTGGCAGTTCTTCATGTAGAGGTCGACGAAGACCGACACCTTGGCGCGCAGCACCCACGGGTCGAAGGGCTTGGAGATGTAGTCCACCGCGCCGGCCGCGTAACCGCGGAAGGTGTGGTGCGGCCCGTGGTTGATCGCGGTCAGGAAGATGATCGGGATGTCCCGGGTACGCTCGCGCCGCTTGATGTGCGCGGCCGTCTCGAAGCCGTCCATGCCGGGCATCTGGACGTCGAGCAGGATCACCGCGAAGTCGTCGGTGAGCAGCGCCTTGAGCGCCTCCTCGCCGGAGGCCGCGCGCACCAGCGTCTGGTCCAGCGCGGAGAGGATCGCCTCCAGCGCCAGAAGGTTCTCCGGCCGGTCGTCGACCAGGAGGATCTTCGCCTTCTGCATTACGGCCCGCCCTCCTGTTGCCTGCCTGCCTGGGGAAGGCACCCGCGTACTGCCCACCATTACCCCGGTCATGCTAGCCGCACCCCCTCGCCCGGCACACCGCTCCGTCAAGACTTGATCCGCAGCAGCGTGCACCCAGTGCCCCGGCGCACGCTCAGCAGTGAGTCGCCATCCGGTCACTGTTCGCAACGATCGGTGACCCTACCCGGTTCCCGCCCCTCCCCGCCAGCAAACAGCTCGCCCCCGGGGCGTGAACTCCGGAGCGGGCCGGGCGCTGCACGCCCCCGCCGGTCATCTCGGTCCGGCGGGGCACCATGGCGGCTACCCCTTCCGGACCGTCAGCCACTCGTGCATCACCGTCAGCAGGTGGTCGGTCTCGACCGGCTTGGTGATGTGGTCGGTGGCCCCGGCCTCCAGGGACTTCTCCCGGTCGCCCTTCATCGCCTTGGCGGTCAGCGCGATGATCGGCAGGCCGGCGAACTGGGGCATGCGGCGGATCGCCTCGGTGGTCGCGTAGCCGTCCATCTCCGGCATCATGATGTCCATCAGGACCAGCGCGACGTTCTCGTGCTGCTCCAGCATCTCGATGCCCTCGCGGCCGTTCTCGGCGTAGAGGACGGTCAGGCCGTGCTGTTCCAGGACGCTGGTGAGCGCGAAGACGTTGCGGACGTCGTCGTCCACGATCAGCACCTGTTGGCCGTCGAAGCGGGTGTCCACCCGTCCGCCCGGGCGGACGGCGGGGCCGACGGCCGGCGGGCGGCCCACGGCGGAGGCGTCCAGGGCGGCGGCGCGGCGGCGTTCGACGGCACCCCGGCGGCGCTCCTCGGCGAGCTCGCGGACCTCCTGGGCCCAGTGGTCGGCCGGGTTCTCGCCGACCGGGACGGGCGTGCCGGCCGGGGTCACGGCGACGGCGGCGCGCACCGCCGGGGTGTTCGGGGCCGGCAACGGCGCACCGCCCGGGGCATCCGCGGCCTCGGTGCGCAGCGGCAGGTAGAGGGTGAAGGTGGAGCCCTTGCCCAGCTCGCTCTCGGCGTGGATCTCGCCGCCGAGCAGACGGGCGATCTCCCGGCTGATCGAGAGCCCGAGGCCGGTGCCGCCGTACTTGCGGCTTGTGGTGCCGTCGGCCTGCTTGAACGCCTCGAAGATCTCCCGAAGCTTGTTGCCGGGGATGCCGATGCCGGTGTCGGAGACCGAGAAGGCGATCAGCTCGTCGTCCGGTCCCTGGATCGCGCCGGCCTCCAGCAGCCGCTCCCGGACGTGCTGCGGGACGTCGGCGCCGGCCTGGCTGATCGAGAAGTCGACCGCTCCGGTGTCGGTGAACTTGACCGCGTTGGAGATCAGGTTGCGCAGCACCTGCTGGAGCCGCTGCTCGTCGGTGTGCAGGGTGACCGGCAGCGCAGGCGAGACCCGGACGGCGAAGGCGAGGCTCTTGTCCAGAGCGACCGGCTGGAAGGTGGCCTCCACGTAGTCGACCAGCTGGACGAGGGCGATCCGGGCCGGGCGGACGTCCATCTTGCCCGCCTCGACCTTGGAGAGGTCGAGGATGTCGTTGATCAGCTGGAGCAGGTCGGAGCCGGCGCCGTGGATGGTGTCGGCGAACTCGACCTGCTTGGGCGAGAGGTTGCCCTCGTTGTTGTCGGAGAGCAGCTTGGCCAGGATCAGCAGCGAGTTGAGCGGGGTGCGCAGCTCGTGCGACATGTTGGCGAGGAACTCGCTCTTGTACCGGGAGGCCAGGGCGAGCTGCTCGGCACGCTCCTCCAGGACCTGCCGGGCCTCCTCGATCTCACTGTTCTTGATCTCGATGTCGCGGTTCTGCTGGGCGAGTTGCGAGGCCTTCTCCTGCAGCTCCTCGTTGGTCCGCTCCAGCTCCTCCTGACGCGCCTCCAACTCGGCGGACCGCATCGAGAGTTCGGCGGTCAGCCGCTGCGACTCCAGCAGCAGGCCCTCGGTCTTGGTGTTGACGCTGATGGTGTTGACGGTGACGCCGATCAGGTCGGCGATCTGGTTGAGGAAGTCCAGCGCGACGGTGGTGAAGGAGCTGAACGTGGCCAGCTCGATCACGCCCAGCAGCCGGCCCTCGAACAGCACCGGCAGCACCACGATGTGGGCCGGCGAGGCCTCCCCGAGGCCCGAGGCGATCTTGAGGTATCCGGGCGGCGCCTCCTTGAGGATGATCGCCCGCTTCTCCACCGCCGCCTGGCCGATCAGCGACTCACCGGGCCGGAAGATGGTCGGCATCGCCCGCCGCTGGTAGCCGTAGCTGCCGATCAGCCGCAGCACGGTGTCGTTCTCGTCGTCGTCCTCGGTGATCAGCTCGGCGGTGCGGCCGGCCGGCTGGGCGAGGAAGAAGGCGCCGTGCTGGGCGGAGACCACCGGCGTCAGCTCGGTCATGATCAGCGAAGCGACCGCCTCCAGGTCCCGGCGGCCCTGCAGCAGGCCGGAGATCCGGGCCAGGTTGGTCTTCAGCCAGTCCTGCTCCTGGTTGGTGCGGGTGGTCTCGCGCAGGTTGGCGATCATCTGGTTGATGTTGTCCTTGAGCTCGTCGAGCTCACCGGCGGCGTCCACGTCGATCCGCAGGCTCAGGTCGCCCCTGGTCACGGCGGTGGCGACCTGCGCGATCGCGCGCACCTGCCGGGTCAGGTTGTTGGCCAGCTCGTTCACCGACTCGGTGAGGTCCTGCCAGGTGCCGTCCACGCCGGGGACGCGGGCCTGGCCGCCGAGCCGCCCGTCGGTGCCCACCTCGCGGGCCACCCGGGTCACCTCGTCGGCGAACGCCGAGAGCTGGTCGACCATGGTGTTGATGCTGGTCTTGAGCTCCAGGATCTCGCCGCGGGCGTCCACGTCGATCTTCTGCGAGAGGTCACCGCGGGCCACCGCCGTGATCACCAGCGCGATGTTGCGGACCTGGCCGGTCAGGTTGTTCGCCATCAGGTTGACGTTGTCGGTCAGGTCCTTCCAGATGCCGGCCACGCCCGGCACCCCGGCCTGACCGCCCAGGATGCCGTCGGTGCCGACCTCGCGGGCGACCCGGGTCACCTCCACGGCGAAGGCGGAGAGCTGGTCGACCATCGTGTTCAGGGTGCCGGCCAGCGCCGCGACCTCGCCCTGCGCCTCGATGTCGATCTTCTTGGAGAGGTCGCCGCGGGCCACCGCCGTCGCCACCTCGGCGATGTTCCGCACCTGACTGGTCAGGTTGGACGCCATGAAGTTGACGTTGTCGGTGAGGTCCTTCCAGATGCCCGACACGCCGCGCACCCGGGCCTGGCCGCCGAGGATCCCCTCGGTGCCCACCTCGCGGGCCACCCGGGTCACCTCGTCGGCGAACGCCGACAGCTGGTCGACCATGGTGTTGACGGTGGTGACCAGCTCCAGGATCTCGCCGCGGGCATCGACGGTGATCTTCTTGGAGACGTCGCCGCGCGCGACCGCGGTGGTCACCTCGGCGATGTTGCGGACCTGGCTGGTCAGGTTGTTGGCCATCAGGTTGACGCTGTTGGTCAGGTCCTTCCAGGTCCCGGAGACCCCCGGCACGCTCGCCTGGCCGCCGAGGATGCCCTCGGTGCCGACGTCCCGGGCGACCCTGGTCACCTCGTCGGCGAAGGCCCCCAGCTGGTCCACCATCGTGTTGATGGTGTTCTTGAGTTCGAGGATCTCGCCCCGCGCGTCCACCTGGATCTTCTGCGACAGATCGCCCTTGGCGACCGCCGTCGTCACCTGGGCGATGTTGCGTACCTGATCGGTGAGGTTGTTCGCCATGAAGTTGACGTTGTCGGTCAGATCACGCCAGACACCGGCCGCGCCGGGCACCTGCGCCTGACCCCCCAGCCGCCCCTCGGTACCCACCTGGCGGGCCACCCGGGTCACCTGCTCGGCGAACCCCGAGAGCTGGTCCACCATCGTGTTGATGGTGTTCTTCAGCTCCAGGATCTCGCCCCGCGCGTCCACCTCGATCTTCTGCGAGAGGTCCCCGCGCGCCACCGCCGTCGTCACCTGCGCGATGTTGCGGACCTGGCCGGTCAGGTTGTCGGCCATGAAGTTGACCGAGTCGGTCAGATCCCGCCAGACCCCGGCAACGCCCGGCACCTGCGCCTGACCGCCGAGCCGGCCCTCGGTACCCACGTCCCGGGCCACCCTGGTCACCTGTGCGGCGAAGCCGTTGAGCTGATCCACCATCGTGTTGACGGTGTTCTTCAGCTCCAGCATCTCGCCGGCCACCTCGACCGTGACCTTGCGCGACAGATCGCCCTTGGCCACCGCGGTCGTCACCTGCGCGATGTTGCGCACCTGCGCGGTCAACCGGCCGGCCATGGTGTTGACCGAGTCCGCCAGGTCCTTCCAACTGCCCGAGACACTGCGCACCTTGGCCTGGCCGCCGAGCTTGCCCTCGGTGCCGACCTCGATCGCGACCCTGGTCACCTCGTCGGTGAACTCGGAGAGCTGGTCCACCAGCCCGTTGACCGTCCGGCCGATCTTCAGGTACTCGCCGCGCAACGGGTGACTCACCCCGTTGCTGTGCAGCGAGCGCAGCTCCATCTTCTGGTCGAGGTCACCCTCGGCGATCGACGCCAGCACCCGGCCCACCTCGGCCATCGGCCGGGCCAGGTCGTCGATCAGCGCATTGCAGTTGTCGACGGCGGCCATCCAGGCGCCCTCGCCCGCGCCGGTCTCCAGCCGCTCGTTCAGCCGGCCCTCCCGGCCCACCGCCCGCCGCACCCGCGCCAGTTCTCCGGTCAGGTGCTGGTTGCGCTCGGCAACCTCGTTGAACACCGCGGCGATCTCGGCCAGCGGCCCGTCGCCCGGCACGGTCAGCCGGCGGCGGAAGTTGCCGTCCCGCATCGCGGTCAGCGCGGCCAGCAGCTTGCGCAGCTCGGCCGGCTCGGCTCCCCGGTTGTGGTTCGCTCGCCGGCCGGCCGCGCTCCGCGGCGCGGCCCCGGACCGCGCACCACGCTGGGCGGGCGGCGTCGTACCGGTTGCGTCCTTGGTGGCCGAACTCAACGGGCCCCTCCCAGATCGTGAACTGTCCGGTGACCGGCCGCGCCCCCGTCCGGGGCCCGGAACCGGACACCGGCCCGGCGCAACTGCGTCCCAGCGGACCTCGTGGCCCACCGGAACCCACACGACCGTACTGCTCCGACCGGCCGCCGCGGACCCCCCAGTCTGGCAGGACTTGCGGCGGGTATACGGCTGGTTGCGCTCGGTTGGTGCCGACCCGGTGGAAACAGGTGGGCAGAATCACCCTTGGGTGCCTGTTTCGACGCCCCGCCCCCACGGGGAACCAACCGGAAAGTAGGGTGGAGCGCTGCACCGGGCCACGACCCGACCCAGCGCCGCCGCTCACCCCGCCGGCGCGCACGGGGAGTCGGCGCCACAACCCGGACAGCCAGGGCCAGAGCAGAGGAGAAGTGGCAACGTGGTCACCGCGCGCGCAGCCGCCACCTTCGAACCCGTCGGCCGGTCGGCCGGCGCCGCCCGCTCCTTCGTCCGGGACGCCCTGGTGGGCTGGGGCCTGCCCGAAGTCGTCGACGACGCCGTCGTGCTGGTCAGCGAACTCGTCACCAACGCCGTCGTGCACGCCGGCACCGCCGCCGAGGTCTGCTGCCTGCGCGAGGACGGGACCGTCCGGATCGAGGTCACCGACCACCACCCCGAACGCGGCCTGCCGTCCTTCGCCGACGTCCCCGTCACCGCCTCCGACCGCTACGCCGACCCCGACGGCGAGGGCGGCCGCGGCCTGTTGATGTGCTCCGCCCTCGCCGAACGCTGGGGCGTCGAGTACTCCGCCGGCCGCAAGACCGTCTGGTTCCGCCTCGCCCTGCCCGCCCACGTCGCCGGCACCCGCTACGCCGTCCCCGCCACCCCGGGCGGCGAACTGCCCACCAGCACCGGCCCGGTGCACGTCGCCGTGGTCCGACTCGACGACGACGGCCGCGTCCTCGCCTGGAACTCCGACGCCGAGGCGCTCTTCCGGCACCCCGCCGACGCCGTCCTCGGCCGCCCCTGGGCCGACCTCGCCGTCTGGCCGCAGGGCCCCGGCACCGGCCTCGGACTCGCCGCGACCCTGCGGCTGGCCCGCTGGGAGGGCAGCTACGGCCTGCGCCACGCCGAGGGCCGCACCGTCGAGGTGTACGGCCTGCAGGTCCGCATCCGCGACACCGAGGGCACCCCGTCCACCCTCTGCCTGCTCGTCCTGGAAACCGACCGGGCGGTGCTCCGCTCCCCCGCCCGCGCACTGCCCGGCGACAAGGCCGACCAGGCCGCCGGCCGGCTCGACCTGCTCGCCGGCCCCACCTCCACCGACGACCTCGACACCCTGCTCCAGCGCACCGTCGAACGCGCCCGCGACCTGCTCGACGCCGACGCCGCCTACGTCCTGCTCACCACCGAGGACGAGACCGAGTTCGAGGTCCGCGCCGCCACCGGCCTCACCACCGGCCACCGCCGGCACAGCCGGTTCCCCGTCGAGACCGGCAACCGCTACGACTCCGCCCGGCTGCCCTCCGTCCACGAGGACCTCGCCACCCGCCCGACCGGCCTCGCCCTGCTCACCGGCAGCGGCCTGCGCTCCCTGCTCACCGTCCCGCTCAAGGTCGAGGGCCGGCTGATCGGTTCGCTCGGCATCGCCGCCGCCGCGCCCGGCCGCTACGACAACGAGGACGCGCTGCGCCTGCAGTTCGCCGCCGACCGGGTCGCGCTCGCCGTCGAGAGCACCAGACTCACCGAGCTCGACCGGCTGCGCCGCGGCTCGCTCTCCTTCCTCGTCGAGGCCTCCGACCTGCTGGCCGGCACCCTGGAGCACGAGCAGACGCTCGCCCTGATGGCCCAGATGGCCGTCCCCACCCTCGCCTCCTGGTGCGCCGTCTACACCAACGGCGACCACGGCGCCGCGGCCTCGCTCGCCTTCGTCCTGCACGAGGACGAGGACCGCATCGACCCGCTGCGCGACCTGCTCGACAAGACCCCCGCCCCGGAGTCCGGCCCCACCCACGGCGTCCGCTTCTGGGCCGCCCCGGCCGACACCGCCCGGGCCGGCGGGCTGACCGACAACCCCGAACTCTCCGGCCTGCTCGGCGAGACCGTCGTCCTGCCGCTCACCGCCCGCAACCGCGTCATCGGTCTGCTCGCCCTCGGCGTCCCGGCCGGCGTCCGGTTCCGCCAGGAGATCCTGGAGCTCGCCGAGGACCTCTCCCGCCGGGCGGCCCTCGCACTCGACAACTCCCGCCTCTACTCCGAGCGCACCGCCACCAGCCAGGCCCTCCAGCGCAGCCTGCTGCCGCCGGACCTGCCCGAGATCCCCGGCGTCGAAGTGGACGTCTACTACCAGGCCGCCGGCGAGGGCAACGAGGTCGGCGGCGACTTCTACGACCTCTTCACCATCCGCGAGGGCACCTACGGCTTCGCCATCGGCGACGTCTGCGGCACCGGCCCCGAGGCGGCCTCCGTCACCGGTCTCGCCCGGCACTCGCTGCGCCTGCTCGCCCGCGAGGGCCTGGACGCCCCGCAGGTCCTCAGCCGGCTCAACGCGGCCATCCTGGACGAGGGTTCGCGCAGCCGCTTCCTCACCCTGCTGTACGGCGAGCTGACACCCCGCCCGGACGGCAGCACCGAACTGTCGCTGGTCTGCGCCGGCCACCCGCTGCCGCTGCGCCTGCGCACCGACGGCCAGGTCGACCGGGCCGCCACCCCGCAGCCACTGCTCGGGGTGATGGACGAACTCGACCTCACCGCCGAGCACTTGGTGCTCGCGCCCGGCGAGGTCCTGCTCTGCGTCACCGACGGCGTGACCGAACGCCGGGAGGGCTTGCGGATGCTGGGCGACGACGGCCTCGCCGAGGTACTGACCGGGTGCACCGGGCTGACGGCAGGCGCGGTGGCCCTGCGGGTGCAGCGGGCGGTCGAACGGTTCGCCCCGGAGCCGCCGTCCGACGACATGGCGATCCTGACCCTGCGGGTGCCGTCCCAGCGCAGGGGCTGAGCACTGCCGCGCTCGGGTTGGGCGGTATCGTCCGTGAGCTGCGCGCTGGAGTCGGTGGGCTGCGCGCTGGTGCGCCCGGGTTGAGCACTGCTGCCCGTACCGGGATGGCGCGGAGGCCAACCGTGAGCGTTCCACAGCTGACGGCGCCACAAATTGTGCGATTCACAAGGGTACAAGCTCGTTCGGCCGGGTACACCGATCTCACCGGGGAATCCCCCGGCGGGGACACGACCAGCGGTTCCTCCGCTGGACCGTCATTCTGACCGCAGCCGTCGCACGCTCCAGCCGTGCGCCCTCGGCGCGGTCGCGCGCATCCACCTCATCGAACATCCCTCGTGCGGTCGACCGCGCCCTGCGCGCGCCCAGAGTGAAAGGAGCCTCCGGTGAGCAACGAAGCTTCCGGGGCACAGAACGCCCGTTCCACCGGTGCCGACGCGGGTAACCTCGGTTACCTCGCCCTCGGCCTGACTCTCCTCGCCTACGGTCTTCTCTCCACCGGCCTCCTCAGCGGCACCGGGGTCGGGGACTCGGCACATCTCGCCCACCTCCTCGGCGGTATCACCCTGTTCATCGCCGGCCTCTGGCAACTCCGCGGCGGCGAGGGCTTCACCGGCACGGCCTTCACCGGCCTCGGCGCCTTCTGGGCCACCTGGTCGGCGGCCGGCGGCGCCGGCAAGAACGCGGCCGGCCTGTTCCTCCTGCTGTGGGCCCTGCTCGCCCTCACCCTCACCGCCGCCAGCTGGAACGCCGGCCTCTTCAGCCGCGCCGTCTACGGTCTGCTGACCGTCTCGCTGGTGCTCTCCGCCTTCGCCACCTTCAACACCTCCGGCGGCCTCGCCAAGTTCGCCGGCTGGGTCGCCGCGGCCTCCGGGCTGGTCGCCTGGTACTGGGCCACCGCATCGCTGACCAACAGCGCATGGGGCCGGGCCGTACTGCCGGTCAAGTAAGGTCCGGTCGAGCAAGGCCCGGTCAAGCAAGGTCCGACGCCGCAACACACGCGGGCCGGCCTCCCCGAGCGGGGAGGCCGGCCCACCGGCGTGTCCGTTCGGCTAACTACGGGTGCCCGCCCGCTCCCCGGCCGGCGCGTCGACCGCCGCCGGCCCGGTCCGGGCAGCCCGGCGGGTCCGACGCCGGGCGAAGGCCGCCTGGGCGGCATAGGAGAAGAGCAGGATCGCGACGGCGACCAGACCGTCCGCCCAGAAGTGGTTGGCCGTGACCACCACGACCGCGACGGTCAGCACCGGGTGCAGCACCACCAGCCAGCGGAGCGAACTCGTCGACACCCTGATCACCGCCACTGCGGCCAGCACGCACCAGGCCACGTGTACCGACGGCATCGCCGAGAGCTGCGCGGCGACCACCACCCCGCCGACCGCGCCCCCGTACACCGACTGCCCGTACTCCGCGGCCACGTCGACAAATCCGTTCTGCGGCAGCATCCGGGGCGGCGCCACCGGGATGAACTGCACGGCGAGGCAGATCGCCGTCGTGATCACCACGGTGTTCCGCACCCACGCGTACCGCTCGCGGTGCCGCACGAAGACCCAGGCCAGGACGGCGATCATCACAGCGAAGTGCATCGCGGCGTAGTAGTAGTTCGCCGCCTTCACCGCCACCGGGTACGGCGTCACCGCCGCCTGCCAGGACGCCTCGTCCGGCAACCCGACCGCCAGCTCCGTCCGGTGGATCCAGCTCGCCCGGTCCAGCGCGTGCTCGGTACTCATCAGGGACAGGTGCCCGACCAGTTGCCAGAGCGCGAACAGCGCCAGCAGCGTGCCGGCCTCCCGCAGCAACGCCGGCAACGGGCCGCGCCGCCACCTCGACGCCGCGTACGCACTCCCGTAGAGAGCGACCGCGGTGCCCCCGGCGGACTGCCAGGTAAGGGTCAGGTTCTGCAACGGTTCGTGCCTTCCGCCGAGCCGGGGTGTGCTGGCAGAGACGTTAACGCAAAAAGACCCCCTTCCGTCCGGAAGGGGGTCTTTTTGGAATGATTGTTCGGCGGCGTCCTACTCTCCCACAGGGTCCCCCCTGCAGTACCATCGGCGCTGTGAGGCTTAGCTTCCGGGTTCGGAATGTAACC
>NZ_JBVJCO010000021.1:146619-156423 GCF_055588525.1 Kitasatospora sp. NPDC041988 | reverse complement strand
GGAGTAGCGGAACTTGATGGTGAGGGTGCTGCCGTTGTCGAGGCGCTGGCGCTGCTCGTAGCCGGCGTCGACGGTGTGGTAGCAGCCGGCGATGGCGGGGACGGCCTTCCAGGTGCCGTTCTCCTGGACCTGGATGCGGACGTCCTGGGTGCGCAGCGAGGCGCCGTCGCCGGCGGTGTGGATGCCGAAGGAGGGGAGCATGCCGTGGGCGTCGGTGCCGGTCTTGTTGGTGACCTTGATCGCGACCTCGTTCCAGTTGCCGTCCGCGACGACGGTGGACTTGCCGGAGACGAAGGCGGCGTCGGGCGCGATCTCGGTGACGCCGGGGCCGCTCATGGCGGCCTGCGGGCCGCCGAGACGCATGTCCCCGCAGGCCCAGGAGCTTTCGGCGGTCATGAGCTGGACGGAGCCGGCGAGGACGACGGTGGCGGCGACGGTGGCGAGGCGGCGGCGGCCGGAGAGCGAGCGGACGTTCTTCGCGAACGAGGGCATAACGGACTTGCGCATGATGTGACTCCCCAGGGTCATGACCGAACGGTGTGGTGAAGACGGCCGGCTGCCCGCTGTTGTCGAGCGGTAGCGCCCCCCGGCCTTGCCGGTCTCGCTCTCCGTGCCTTCATCCGTATAGACGTGCATCCCCGCCGGGGGTTGCAGGTGGTTTCAAAAGTTTTTTCGGAATCTTTCGACCGGCCCGGTGAGGCGTGCGGGACGCCGGTCACCACCGGGGTCGGAGACCGGCGAGGCCCCCGCCCGGGTGGGCGAGGGCCTCCGCGTGCCGGGCTCAGGTGGGTATGCGGTGGCGGCCGGGTTTGGTGGGCGGCCGGTGGATCCCGGGGCCGAAGTGGCCGGCCTGGCGGGCGATCCAGGCGTATTCGTGGCTGCCGTCGGGGAGTTGGCGCAGTTCCCAGCGGCCGTGGCGGGTGATGGGAGTTGGGGGTCGCTGGTTGTCGTTGACCTTGAGGGCGGTGATGACGCCGAGGACGACGGTGGCGAGGGCGAGTGCGAGGAGCGCGGTGAAGGCGGCGCCGATGAGGAAGTTGGCGGTGCCGGGTCTCATCGGTGGACTCGCAGGACGCGGTGGCCGAGGTGGGCGGCGAGGCCGTGGAGGAGTTCGTGGGCCTGGTCGCGGGTGAGGGGGAGTGCGAGGTGCTCGCCGGGGGCGGCGTGGATGTCGAGGTCGACGGCGGCGCGGAGCTGGAGGGCGGCGTCGGGGACGGCTTCCAGCGTGAGGTAGGCGACGGTGGTGCGCTCGGTGTGGATCGCCTCGGTGAGGAGGGGGATCAGGACTCCCACGGCGCGTTCCTCTCGGTGTCGCGGAGGAGGTGGAGGAGGTTGAGGAGGGTGGCGACCGGGGCGTGCCCGAAGTTGACGAGGATGCGGCCGTCGACGGCGCTGTGGTGGGTGGTGGCGGAGCCCCACTGGATGCCGAACCAGGCTCCGCGTTTGTGGAGTTCGCGCAGGAGGGCGGTGACGTGGGCGTCGGTGTAGTCGTGCGTGCGGGGGTCGTCGGGGGAGATCGGGATGCGGGGGCCGGTCACGCGGCGGCGTCCAGCTCGAACCAGACGCACTTGCCGCCGCACTTGCGGGGGTTGGTGCCGAAGCGGTGGGTGAGGGAGCGGACGAGGTGCAGGCCGCGGCCGGACAGCTCGTAGGGGTCGGCGGACTGGACCGGTTCGGGGAGGGTGGGGCTGTCGTCGGCGACGGAGACCCGCAGGGTGCGGTCGGCGAGGAGGACGACGACCACGGTGGGGGCGGGGCTGCCGCCGTGACGCCACGCGTTGACGTACAGCTCATGGAGGGCGAGTTCGGCGTCGTGGATGAGGTCGTCCGGCCAGGAGGCGGTGGCGAGGGCGTCGCGCAGCTCCTCGCGGGCGGCGGATCAGTCGGGCGGGTTGAAGGCACGCATGAGGAACCTCCGGATGAGGTCGTGTGGAGTGGGGTGTCGGCGAACCGGCGGAAACGTCGCCGTGAGCCAGGCCAGGGCGGAGCTGGCTGATGCCACGCGTGGCTGCTCTGCGGTGCGAGGGCAGCAGGCGCCTACTGCCCTGGAAACAGGCATTACTGACGATCCATCGGATCGATCTGAGGAGACCATAGCGCAGATTGGTTTTAAAATTTACACAGTCTCGGGAAATTCCCCCTACGGTGTCACCAGAAGCCAGGTTGGACCGCCTCGCGACCGGCGCGGCAGACTTGGCCCCACTCCAGGCCCGGAAGGGAAACCATGCCGCCACGCCCCAACCCGACACTTCGCCAGCGCAGGCTTGGTACCGAGCTGCGGCGGATGAGAGAGCAGGCCGGCTTCGGCGGCACGCAGCTCGCCCGTGCCCTAGGTATGAACCCCGCGCAGGTGACGCAGATGGAGGCAGGGAAGATCGGCATCAGCGCCGAGCGCCTATGGACTGTCGCCGCAGCCTGCAAGTGCGCCAATCAGCCCCTCGTCGACGCACTCGCCGACATCATCGCGACACGGGGAAAGGGCTGGTGGGAGGAGTACCGAGGGGTCCTGCCGACCGACTTTCTTGAGGTGGCAGAGATGGAGGCTCACGCTCACGAGCTCTACACCTGGGCCACCACCTACATTCCCGGACTCCAGCAGACCAGCGCCTACGCCTCTGCGGTGTTCGCGCGAATCACACCACCGCTGCCCCGTCACGACATCGCCGTCAGGACCGCCTTCCGCGTGCAGCGCCAGCACGTCGTCCGCTCCGGCGAAGCGCCGTACATCTCCTTCATCCACGAGGCGGCTCTGCGGATGCAGTTCGGCGGCCCAAGGGTGCTTGCCGACCAGCTCGACAGCTTGATCGAAGACTCAGAGGAGCAGGCGATCTCAGTCCGGGTGGTCCCGTTCGACATGGACACCTTTCCCGGCGCGGGCGAGAACATCATGTTCGCCGAGGGGCTGGTACCAGAACTCGCAACCCTTCAGATGGACACCGCGCAAGGTGTCCTGTTCTTCGATTCCCCAGCGGACCTGGCCAGTCACCGGGCGACCTTCGCGCGCCTGGGCTCCCTTGCCCTGTCGGATGATGAGTCACGAAAGTTCATTCGATCCCTCAGGGATGAAATGAAGGGCAAGTATGAGTAGGTCCGAGTGGCAGAAGTCGAGCTACAGCGGCGCATCCAACGAGTGCGTCGAGGTGCGTACCGTCGACGGGCTGGTCGAGCTCCGCGAGTCCGACGAGGGTGACGTCATAGTCCGCACCACCCGCGCCAAGTTCGCCAAGCTTCTTCAGGGCGTCAAGGCGGGCGACTTCGACCACCAGGCGAACCCTGTTGTATGACCTCGCAAAGCGGAGGAATGGGATGACCAAGGCTCGCTGGCAGAAATCCAGCTTCAGCGCCTCCAACAACGAATGCGTCGAGGTGCGTACTCTCCACGGACTGGTCGAGCTGCGCGAGTCCGACTCCGCCGACATCATCGTCCGCACCACCCCCACCAAGTTCGCCAGGTTCCTCCAGGGCATCAAGGCGGGCGACTTCGACCACCACGGCGGCGACACACGGTGAGTCGTTCCGGTGGCCCCTTGCTCCCCGCAAGGGGCCACCGGCAGACAGGTCCACGCTCCCTTACTTCTCTCCAACAGCTCTGCAGGCCTTTCCCGTTGAGGAAAGGCCTTGTCCTTGACCTGATGTCGGTCGAGTCAGGAGCATTGAACCCGACAAGCTGGTAGAACCGTCGAAGGGGAACGTCCGTGGCCCTTGTGAAACTGGTGAGCGACTGTCGAGAGGGCCCCTGTCCGACGCTCTGGCGCACCGAGGACGGCCGGTACATCGTTCAGGGCTACAAGGTCCTCGATCCCGAGCAACTGGCACAGCTCGACCTGCCGGAGAAACGAGACCGCCGTCGAGGTCACGGCCGAGCTCCTGGAGAGGTACTTCGGTGCTGCTCAGCGGTGACGCCTTCAACCAGCTGTTCCAGAGCTTCGAGTCGTCGGCCTTCAAGATGGAGACCAAGGACCGTTACAACGTCGACGGCGAGCGTGACGAGTTCGAGGCTTTTCTCTCCGGTGCGGAGATGCCCGCCTCGTGGCTGGACAGTCCGTGGGTCCGTTCGATGACCGAGGCGGGCAAGACTCTGCAGCGAGTCCACATCCTCCGCTCCCCGCTGACCGACTACCTTCGGTTCGAACTCGGCTGGGGCTACGTCGGAAATGTCCGGGCCGGCGAGGACATCCGGATTCTCGATCTCGCGAGCAAGGGGGTCGGCGGTCTCCCCGACCACGACTTCTGGTTGTTCGACGACTGCCGGGTCTACCGCATGCACTACGGCCCCGATGACGAGTTCCTGGGTGCCGAACCGGTCGACCAGCAGTTGCTTCCGACGTATCTCGCCTACCGGGATGTCTCCTGGCAGCACGCCACCCCCTACGCCGAGTACTGGGGGCAGCTCAACCCTTGAGTGAAACCGCCGGAGACATTGGCAAGGCCCTACGGGCTCTGCGTGACGCCTCGGGACTCACCGGGGAGACCGTGGCCCGTAGGGCTTCCATGTCTCCGGCCAAGCTCAGCAAGATCGAACACGGCAAGGTGCTGCCCAGCGTGGTGGACACCGACCTGATCCTCACGGCGCTCGGAGTCTCGGAGGCCGCCAAGACCCAGTTCCTTGAACAGGCCCGGGTCGCGGCGACCGAGGCAACCGCCTGGAGACTCATCCATCGCACCGGCTTCTGGAAGCACCAACAGGCGATCCAGGCCACCGAGGAGCGCACCACGCAGCTCAAGCTGTTCCAGGGACAGCTTGTCCCTGGCCTGCTGCAGACCCCGGAATATGTCGCAGCCGTCTTCGACCTCCTCTCCTCCCCGCTCTCCGAGGAGAGCCGCGCCAAGAGCATCTCTGCCCGACTGGCGCGCCAACAGGCACTCCATGACCACAGCCGGTCGTTTCACTTCCTGATCTGCGAACACGTCCTCAGATGGCGGGTCTGCGAGTCCACCGTCATGGCGATGCAGCTGGACCGTCTCGCCTCGGTGTCGCGGCTCCCCAATGTTCTGATCGGTGTTCTTCCTCAGCATGCCCGAATGCCCGACTTTCCGATGACCTGCTTCAGTCTTCATGATGACCGCCTGGTGATCGTGGAGACATTCCATTCGGAAATCACCACCCGTGATCCGAGGGACATCCAGACGTACGTGAAAACCTTCGACCGCTTCGCCTCGGCGGCAGTTTACGGTCCCGACATGCGGACGGTCGTCGCCGGCATCCGCGACGAATACCTGCGGGAACAGGAAAGCTGCTAGCGGCTCGGGAAACGCTGACCCTAATTTGAGACTCGCCCGACGGAGGAGGCCGTACAAGCCGACCGCACAGAGTGGTGGCCGGTCCGACCCCGATCAAGGAGAGCCACTGTGACCACTGCGAACGCAGAACGGATCAGCGGATCGTCGTTGCTCGAAAGCGACACCTTCGAGTGCATTGCCGCCCGCCTCGTGAAGGACGGTGAAACCCCGGACATGGCCCGGCGGATCCTGGACCAGACCCTGGCGTTCCTCGCCACCGCCGCCCGCCACCGCGACGTCAGGCTGTCGCCCTCGAAGCGGGTGGACAAGGGCTGGCACAAGCTGATCGAGGACACCGTCCTCTACTTCGGCCTGTGCGAAACCCTGGGCGTCGAGTACATCCACCACGTCCCCACCGACGGCGAGGACGACAAGGTCGCCAGGCCGGACACCATCAGCTACATCGAGGCGGCCCACTTCGCCGTCGATCGCGAGCTGTGGCCGAACCTGGCCGACTGCACCCAGTGCTATGCCGGATGCTCGGACAGCCCCAACTCCGGTGGCAAGAAGTAGAACCAGCGCCCCCAGGAGGCTGATGTGAAGCGGCGGCTGAAGTGGCAGGAGCTACCCGAGGCGGTACGACGTGCAGTGGCGGGCCAGGCAGGCCCACCCCAGGCCGTGGACGACATGCCGTTCGGGCTCTCCAGCCACTTCGCCGCCGTCCTGCACTACGCGGACGGCCAAAGGGTGTTCTGCAAGGGCATGGAGGACAGTCGTGACTCCCGTCTCCAGTGCCGAGTCGAGGCGGCCGCCAACCGGCATGTGACGTTCACTTCTCCCGCGTTGGTGTGGGACGTGAACGAGTCGGGGTGGCGGCTGCTCGGCTTCGAGTACGTGCGAGGCCGCATCGCCGACCTGTCCCCGGGATCACCGGACCTGCTGGCGGTGGCCCGGACGCTGGCCGACGCCGCCGACCGGCTCACCCCCGGGCCCGAGGTTGGCACCCTGCCTCTGTCGAAGCGGTGGGAGCGGTTCACGGCATGGGACCGGGCAGCGGCCCAAGGTGCCCTCGATCCGTGGGCGGCCGATCGGCTGGACGACCTGGTCCTTTGGGAGAAGCGCGGCCCCGGGGCGGTGGCGGGTGACACCCTCGCTCACTGCGACCTGTCGAAGTACAACCTGCTGGTGGACGGAGAGCACCGATTGCACGTCGTCGACTGGGCGCGCGCCGGTCGCGCGGCGTGCTGGGTCGATACCGCGTTCATGGTCCTGCGGCTGATCGGGGAGGGACACACCGCCGCCTCGGCCGGGCGGTGGGCGTGCACGGTGCGGTCATGGGAGGACGCCGGCGAGGAGGATGTCATCGCGTTCGCTGTGACCACTGCCGGGATCCGAGCCGTGAGGGCGTCACGTTCCGATGCAGCCCCGCACCTGGCCGGGCTCGCGACCGACGCCCTCGCCTGGTGCCGCCACCTGCTGGACTAGGGAAGCCTGTCGAAGAACTCGCGAGCACCTGCCGCTTTCCCGCCGAGCGGGGTCGGCCATGCGCCCAGCCGGGCGCGGTTACGCGCCGGTCGGCACGCCGGCGTTGACGAGGATCTCGCGCGCCGACAGGGCGACGCTCTGGGCAGCGGTCAGACCGGAGGCCGCCAGGTGAGCGTCCACGATCCGCAGTCCAGCCGAGTACCCGGCGAAGTCCGGCAGCCCCACGGGCTGGTGCCCCATGAGCTGTGCGGTGGCGTCACCGAAGACGTACGCGGGCAGGTTCTGCATCCCGGCCACGTCGATCCCGGCAGTGACCTTTTCGTAGGCGCTGTCCAGCTCGGTGCCGGTCAACCCCTTCGTCCAGGGGCCCATGGCCTCCTCACCGGCCAGCTCCCGCACGAAAGCCTCGGCCAGCCCCTCGGCGACGACCTGCTCGCCAACCGTGACGGTCGCCGGGTTCCAGACCACGTTCGCGTAGCGCACGTTGTGATGGAGCTCGTGTGCGGCGGTGGGGCCGATCTTCTTCAGGCTGGTGTCGGTGGGCCAGATCGTCAGCTGGATCGCGCCCGGGAACCCGCCCGAGCCGAAGAAGCCGGCATTGCGGACCGTCAGGTGGTGATCGTCGGGGTTGCCGAGCACCACCACGACGTGCACGGTCTCGGCGTGTTTCACACCGGGCGCCTCGCGGCTGATTCGCTCCCACGCGGCGGCGAGGGAGTCCTCGATCCGGTTCCACACTCCGGCGTCCTGCATCTGACGCACGGCCGGCAGATACCGTGGATCCTCACGGTCGATCCGGAAACCACTGCCCAGCTGCTGGTGCATCTGAACAAGATCCACATCGCCCATCACCTTGGACATCACGCTACGGAGCGGGCCGTAGATCTCCCGTAGGGCGTCGGGCCGTTCCTCCACCGGGCGTTGCAGGAGGTCGGTCATGGCGGACGCCGTGTCGTGAACAACGATCTTCATGACTCGGGACCGTAAGGTCTCCCGTTGCGTGAGGGTCAAGAGCCGGGTTGACCGGGCCGGCGATGGCGGAGCGTGGCGAGAGCACCGGCCGTTGGCAGATCCCTGCGGCCACCTGTGCCGGGTTTGGTGATGCCCGTCGCCGCGCTGGGGGGCGACCTGAGCACCGGCAAGGACGGCGCCTCCGCGGCTCAGGCGACCTGGTGGACCCGGGTGGCGGCGAGCTCCCGAACCGCGTCGGCGACGGCTCGGAAGTCGTTGCGCAGGATCTTGGAGTGGTTGCTCGCGACCTTCGCGCTGACCCGGATGTTCGGGTGGCGGGCGACCACCGGGTCGAGGTTGGCGCGGATCTGTTCCATCAGCTTCGCGTCGCCGCCCAGGTTGCCGCCGGTGGCGAGCACGTACCGGGTGGGTACGGTCAGACGGTCGAAGACCGGGTCGAGGGCGGCGGGCGCGCAGAGCTCGTTGGCCTCGATGTTGATCTCGGCGTGTTGCGCGGCGCTCATCCGCGCGGCCAGCCCGAGCGGGCGGGCGATCGGGAACAGCGGGCTCATCCGGCGGAACAGCTTGCGGATCTGCTCCCGGGCGGCGTCGTCGAGCCACTCGTGCGGCAGGGCGCCGTCCACGGACACCGCCCCCAGGGCGCGGTCCGGGTTCCGGGCGGCCCAGTGCATGGCGAGCATGGCGCCGTACGACCAGCCCACCAGGATCGGCCGGTCCACACCCCTGGCGCCGAGGACGGCGTCGAGGTCGCGCAGGCATGCCTCGAACGAGTAGTCCGTGGCGCGCTTCGACTTGCCGCGGGCGCGCTCGTCGTAGGTGATGTGCCGGTAGTCGCCGCCGAGGTCGGTGATGACGCGCCGCCAGTGCGACTGGTCGGCGTAGGAGCCGTTGAGGTAGACCACGGGACGGCCGGGCCCGCCGGTGTCGGTGACGGCCAGTGCGGTGTCATCGATCGCCACCATGCCGGTCCAGGCGGACTGCTCGCTGGTCATGGTTTGCCTTCTTCCAGGGTCGGAGGTGGATCGGGAGTGGTGAGCGGTGATGTCGCCGTAGGGAGTGCGGCCGTGTAACTCGACCGTCTCGGCGGCCTCTTCGGGCCGGGCGGGCGGTCAGATGCTGCGGGCGGTGATGTCGCCGTAGGAGGTGGTCGCGTGGATGGTGAGGCCGGGGGTGCCGTCGGTGTTCTTGAGTGCGTTGTGGATGCGGCCGTGGGCGGTGCCGGCGTCCAGGGAGGCGGAGACGCCGCGGGCGGCGCCGACGGTGATGTCGCCGGCCTGGGTGCCCAGTTCGACGGTGCCGTGGATGGCTTCGGTGATGTCGATGTCGCCTCGCTGGGTGGTGATGCGGGCGGGGCCGGCGAGGCGGCCGACCGTGATGTCGCCGTCCTGGAGGGTGAGGGTGGCGTTGGCGGTCTCGTCGAGCTTGACGGTGCCCTGGGCGCTGTCGTAGGTGACGTCGCCGAGGCGGCCGACGCCGCGGAGTTCGGCGGTGGCGGTCTTCGCCTCGACGTGGGAGCCGGCGGGCAGCTGGATGGTGACCTCGACGGCTCCGGAGTTGCCGAGGATCCGGTTCTTGGCCGCGGGGGCCTCGATCCGCAGGACGCCGTCGCGGTAGTCGACGGTCATCTGCTCGGCCGCCTTCACGTCGCGGCTCTTGGCGGGGTTGGCGGGGAGGATCTCGACGTTGGTGTCGGCCCGGTCGGCGGCGATGAGGCGGATGCGTCCGGCGGGGATGTCCAGGACGGCGGCGATCGGGGCGGCGGTGGCGAACTTCTGCATGGTGTCTCTCCTGCACTCGTTGTTTCTGACTTCGCAAAAGCTACGTTGCGTTCGAGTATCAGGCAACAAGCTTGTTGCGCACAATCAGCATCAATGCAGGTCAGAGTACGAATATCGTTGCATCGGCAGTGGATCTAACGCAACGACAGCCATCCGTTCGTTGCAATGAATTGAGGGTGAACGCTACGCTGGAGCTCCTCATGGGGCACTGCCACGCCGCCTCCGGCTCGTGGAGCGCGGCCGGGCCCAGAGGGGGGAGGGGGGGGGGGGGAGGTTTCCCCCCCGGGTAGGGGGGATGGGGGGGGTGTTCGGAATGGGGGGGGGGCAAGGGGGACAGGGGGGAGAGCGG
>NZ_JBVJCO010000021.1:137313-146609 GCF_055588525.1 Kitasatospora sp. NPDC041988 | reverse complement strand
GGGAAACGCCACGCTGGATCCCCTCGGGGGACCCCGCCACGCCTCCCCCGGTTCGGGGAGTTCGCCCGTCCCGGGGGGGGAAGGTCGGAGGGGCCGACTTTCCACTCCGGGGCCGGTGGCCTGCGGGGTGTCTCAGGCCTGGGGGCGGGCCAGGCGGCCGAGGAGGGAGATCGCGTCGTCGAGGGGCACCGGCTGGAAGAAGTGCGCGTCGGCGAGCTCGACGGCGGCGATGGCGCGTGGGGCCAGGTCGGCGCCGGTGTCGGTGACGCGCAGGCGCTTGGCGCGGGTGTCGGCCGGGTCGACCTCGCGCTCGATGAGTCCCTTGCCCTCCAGGGTGCGCAGCACCTGGGAGGTCATCTTGACGTCGGTGCCGGCCTGGCGGGCGACGGCCAGTTGGTTGGGCTGCTCGCCCTGGGAGTTGAGCCACCAGGTGCAGGCGAGCAGCACGAACTGCACGTGGGTGAGGTCGAGGGGGGCCAGGGCCGCGGCGATCTCGCGCTGCCAGCGGAGGGTGGCGTGCCAGAGCAGGAATCCGGGGCTTTCGCCGGGGCTGAGGGGCATCAGCGCAGCGCCAGCTCGGCCAGCGAGGCCATGGTGTCGGGCCAGTCGGCGGTGATGCCCGGGCCGATCTGGGGGCCGGCCTCGTCGGCGCCGGCGCCGGTGATCTCCATCCGGTAGACCACGCGGATCCGGTCGCCGTCGATCGGGTCGATCCGGTGGGTGGTGCGCAGCAGCAGGTCGCCGAAGACGGCCTCGTCGACGAAGAGTTCGTTCTCGACCGCCTCGGCGATGCGCAGCGGGATCGGGTCGTCACCGGGCGGCGTCATGGTGATCCGGCTGCCGGTCACGAACGGGCCGCTGATCTCGATCTTCTCGATCTCGGCGTTCCAGCTGCCCCAGTTCTCGACGTCGGCCCAGAGCCGCCAGATCGCCTCGGGGGTGGCGCTGGTCTCGATGCTGTGCTCGTACTCCCACATGGGGGCCTCCTTTGACCAGATGATGTATCCATAGATTATCTGCGCGACGACTATCTGTCGAGCGCTGAGTGGTGCGCGCCCTCCCGGATGGCTGGGGACGGCTGGGAGTCTGCTGGGAGTCCGGTCAACGGCCGGCCAGGCGGTGGCCAAGCGACCGCCCGGGCAGGGTGGCCTGCCCCGCAATGCCCGGATTCGGACGGTCAGCGTTCTCCCAGCGTGCGCCCAGGGCCCCGCAAGAGCGCCCCGGGAAGCTGTCCGGCATGAAGGTGTTCCCGCGACGGCGTGGTGCCGTCCTCGTCAACTCCGCGCTCGGCGTGGCCCTGGTGGGCGCCGCGGCCCTGGCGTACACCACGCTGGACAGCGGTACCAGCACCCCGGCCGGAAAGGCGCAGGTCCGGACGGCGACCGTGGCCAAGGGCACGGTCCTGGCCACCGTGTCCGGAACCGGCACGTTGGCCTCGCCCACCGACGCGGCCCAGGACTTCACCACCGGCGGCAAGCTGACCGCCGTCAAGGTCGCGGTCGGCGACGGCGTCAAGAAGGGCCAGGTGCTGGCCACCGTCGACACGACGGCCGCCCAGCAGCAGGTGGACGCGGCCCAGGCGGCGCTGACCACGGCGAACGCCAACCTCACCAAGGCCCAGGCCGGGGTCACTACCACGACCACCCAGCAGATCCCGGGAACGGCCGCGCCCTCCAGCGGAGGCGGCGCGGGCGGTGGGGAACGCGGAGCGGGCGGGAGCAGTACGCCCGCTCCGCAGACCACCACGATCACCACCACCAAGGTGGACGAGGCGGCGGTCGCCCAGGCTCAGCAGCAGGTCGCCACCGCGCAGACCAACCTCGCCAACGCCCAGGCGGCGCTGGCCGGGACGACGCTCACCGCCTCGGTGGACGGCACGGTCGCGTCGATCACGGGCAAGGTGGGCGACACTGTGGGCGGGGGCACGTCGGGTACCACCTCCGGAACGGCCAAGTCCTCAGGAAGCACCACGACTTCGGGCTCCCCGAGCGGCTTCATCGTGCTGACCAACCCGACCGGGATGCAGGTCAGCGCCAACTTCTCCGAGCTGGACTCGCTCAAGCTGAAGAAGGGCGAGGCGGCCACCGTCACCCTGAACGCGCAGTCCGACACCAAGCTCAACGCCACCGTCCTGTCGGTCAGTTCGCTGCCCGTGAGCAGTGGCGGCACCGGCGGTGCGGCGGCCGTGCAGTACGCGGCGACGCTGCAGATCACCGGCGACACCAGCAAGCTGCGGACCGGCCTCAGCGCGACCGTCTCGGTGGTCACCGGCGAGGCCGACAACGCGCTCTCGCTGCCCACCGCGGCCCTGGCCGGAACCGGCGCGGAGCGGACGGCGACCGTCGTCCACCCGGACGGCGCGACCGAGCGGGTCACCGTCGCTGTGGGCGTCGAGGGTGACACCACCGTGCAGGTGGTCTCGGGGCTGAAGGAGGGCGACAAGGTCGAACTCGCCACCACCAGCGGCACCAACGGCTTCCCGAACGGCTCCTTCCCGGGCGCGAACGGCGGCCAGGGCGGCCGAAACGGCGCCGGCACGGGAGTGGCCGGGGTCGGCGGCACCACCGGCGGCAGCGGCGGCGCGGGCCGAGGCGGTAGCCGCGGATGATGCGTCACGTCATCGACAAGCGGGAGCCCGCCGCCCCGCCACCGGTCATCCAGATCCGCCGGCTCACCAAGGCCTACGGCCACGGCGACGCCACCGTGCACGCGCTGCGCGGCCCCTCCGACCCGGCCACCGGCGAGCCGCAGGGCGTCAGCCTGGACATCGAACAGGGCGACTTCGTCGCGGTGATGGGCAGTTCGGGCTCCGGCAAGTCCACCCTGATGAACATCCTCGGCTGCCTGGACGTGCCCACCGCCGGCCGCTACCTGCTGGACGGCATCGACGTCGGCCACCTGGACGAGCAGCAGCTCTCGCTGGTCCGCAACCGCAAGATCGGCTTCATCTTCCAGTCCTTCAACCTCGTCCCCCGCACCACCGCGCTCGCCCAGGTCGAGCTGCCGCTCGCCTACGCGGGTGTACGGGCCGCCGAGCGGCGCCGCCGGGCGCTGGCCGCGCTGTCCCTGGTCGGCCTGGCCGAACGCTCCGGACACAAGCCCAACGAGCTCTCCGGCGGCCAGCAGCAGCGCGTCGCGGTGGCCCGGGCGCTGGTCACCGCGCCGGCGATGCTGCTCGCCGACGAGCCCACGGGCAACCTGGACAGCCGCTCCACCGACGAGGTGCTGGCCATCATCGACGGCCTCAACGCGACCGGCCGCACGGTCGTCCTGATCACCCACGAGGACGAGGTCGCGCTGCACGCCAAGCGGGTGATCCGGCTGGTCGACGGCGCGATCATCAGTGACGTCCGGCAGGCCCCGGTGGACGGTCCGCCGCCCGCCCTGCGTCCGGCCGCCGGCGTCCAGGGGGTGCTCACGTGATCCTCTGGCAGATGCTCCGCTTCGCCGTCGGCGGCCTGGCCGCCAACAAGGTGCGCTCCGTCCTCACCATGCTCGGCGTGCTGATCGGCGTCGCCTCGGTGATCCTGCTGCTCGCCGTCGGCAACGGCTCCTCGGTGGCGGTCAAGGAGTCGATCACCTCGCTCGGCACCAACTCGCTGACGGTCAGCGCCGGTTCGTCCTTCGGCGGCTCGCGCACCGCGTCCACCGCGAAGAAGCTCACGGTCGCCGACGCCAAGGCGCTGGCGAGCGACACGGAGTCGACCGCGATCAAGTCCGTCGCGCCGGTGGTCACCACCAGCGGCACCGCGCTGTACGGGGACATCTCGTACAGCCCCGGCTCGATCGTCGGCACCTACCCCGCGTACTTCGAGACCGCCAACCAGAAGATCGGCCGCGGCGAGTACTTCACCGCCGACGACGTGCTCGGCTCCCGCAAGGTCGCGGTGCTCGGCGCCACCACCGCCCAGCAGCTGTTCGCCACCGCCGACCCGGTCGGCAAGCAGATCACCGTCGGCGGCACGCCGCTCACCGTGGTCGGCGTGCTCCAGGCCAAGGGCGGTACCGGCTTCACCGACCCGGACGACGTGGTGATCGCGCCGCTGCCGACCGTGCAGAACGCCTTCACCGGCTTCGGCCCGGTCAGCCAGATCCTGGTGCAGGCCACCTCCGCCGACACCACCACCGCCGCCCAGGCCGAGATCACCCGGGTGCTGCTCGGCACCCACGCGATCGCCGACCCGAGCAAGGCGGACTTCCGGATCGGCAACCAGGCCTCGCTGCTCACCGCGCGGGAGTCGACCACCAAGACCTTCACCGTGCTGCTCGGCGCGGTGGCCGCGATCTCGCTGCTGGTCGGCGGGATCGGCATCACCAACATCATGCTGGTCACCGTCACCGAGCGGACCAGGGAGATCGGCATCCGCAAGGCGCTCGGCGCGCCGCGCGGGGTTATCCTCGGGCAGTTCCTCACCGAGTCCACCCTGCTCTCGGTGATCGGCGCCGGGCTCGGCGTGCTGGCCGGGATCGCCGGCTCGCACTTCAGCATCGTCGGCATCAAGCCGGTGGTGATCCCCGAGTCGGTGCTCGGCGCGTTCGGCATCGCCGTCGCCATCGGGCTGTTCTTCGGCAGCTACCCCGCCAACCGGGCCGCCTCGCTGCGCCCGATCGACGCCCTCCGCCACGAGTAGCACGAGTAGGACGTGACACCCATGAGCAACGAGATCGCCCCGGTGACCCCGGGCACCCCCGCCGAGCAGGTCGTCCTGCTCGCCACCCCGCCATGGGGGTCCCCCCGGCCGGAGGCTGGGGGAGCACGGGACGTCACCGCCGAGCTGGCCGCGCCGCCGCGCCGGAAGCTGCCCTGGCTGACCCTCGCGCTGGCGGGCGCGGTGATCGCCACGGCGGCGTTCGCCGGCGGCGTCTGGTACCAGCAGGGCCACGGGTCCGGCGGCTCCGGCAAGGCGGTGGCCGCGGGCGGGCAGCAGCGTCCGGGGGCGTCCGGGGGCACGGCGGGCACCGGGCAGAACGGCGGCCGCCGCAACGGCGGGCAGGGCCAGGGCCAGGGCGGTCAGGGCCAGGGCGGCCAGGGCGGCGGGCAGGGCGGGTTCACCCGCGGCACGGTCAAGGCCGTCGACGGCACCACCGTCTACCTCACCGACGCCAACGGCAACACCGTCAAGGTGACCACCGGCGACGCCACCAAGGTGCAGCTCAACAAGGAGGGCAAGGTCACCGACCTGCAGCCCGGCCAGAGCGTCACCGTGGTCGGCACCCCGGACGCCAACGGCGGCTACAACGCCACCCAGCTCGTCGAGGGCGGGACCGGCTTCGGCGGGGCGGGCGGCTTCGGCGGCGGTGGCGGCGGTGGCTTCGGCGGCGGTGCCGGCACCCGTAATTCTTCCGGCGGCTGACCCCGCAGCCTCCGGACGCCCGCGTGGCCCGGCCGAACACCTCCGGCGGCCGGGCCGCGCGGTTTTCCCGGTCCGGGTGCGCCTCGTGGCGCGCCTTCCGGGCGGCCAGCAGGGCCGCCCCCGGGCCCGTCGAGGCTGCGCGCTTTCCGCGTCCCGGCCCGTCCCGGCCTGTGCGCACACCACCCAGCCAGGCCCTTCGGGCCCGTTGGCCCAAATCCGCCCGATAAGGTGTTAATCCAACATTCATCGATGGCGCATAGCCTCCCCGGGCTAGCCTCAAGCTGAACGCCATCGTCCGACCGGGAGGCGGAACCCCCGTGCAAGGCACTGTGTCCACACCAGGAACCTCCGCGGTGGCCGGCGGCCCGGGCGAGGCGTTCCTCCTCGTCGTCGACGACGAACCCAACATCCGCGAGCTGCTCTCCGCCTCGCTGCGGTTCTCCGGCTTCCGGGTCGCCTCCGCCGCCAGCGGCACCGAGGCGCTCGAACTGATCGCCGCCGAACGCCCCGACCTGGTCGTCCTCGACGTCATGCTCCCCGACCTCGACGGCTTCACCGTGGTCGAGCGGCTGCGCGACCAGACCAGCCGCGGCCAGATCGCCGGCCCCGCCCACGGACACTCCGGCGACCACCTGCCGGTGCTCTTCCTCACCGCCAAGGACGGCGTCGGCGACAAGGTCCAGGGCCTGGCGGCCGGCGCCGACGACTACGTCACCAAGCCGTTCAGCCTGGAGGAGCTGATCGCCCGGATCCGGGCCATCCTGCGCCGGGCCGGCGGCCCCGCCGAGGACGGCCGGCTGGTCGTCGCCGACCTCACCCTGGACCCGGTCGCCCACGAGGTCACCCGCGGCGGCGCCCCGGTCGCGCTCTCGCCCACCGAGTTCAAGCTGCTGCACTACCTGATGGCCAACGTCGGCCGGGTGGTCTCCAAGGCGCAGATCCTCGACCACGTCTGGGCGTACGACTTCGGCGGCGACCTCTCCATCGTCGAGTCCTACATCTCCTACCTGCGCCGCAAGCTCGACTCCGGCCCCGCCCACGGCCCCAAGCTCATCCACACCGTGCGCGGCATCGGCTACGCGCTGCGCCGCCCCCCGCAGAACTGACGGACCCGCCCCGATGCCGATGCTCACCCGGCTGTCCCTGCGCGCCCGGCTGCTCGTCCTGGTGCTCGCCCTGGTCACCACCGGGCTCGCCGTCAGCGACACCGTGGTGCTCGGCACCGTCCGGGTGCAGCTGGTGCAGCGGCTCGACGAACAGCTCCAGCGCTTCGCCGAGCCGCTGTCGAAGCGCGCCCCCGGCCGGGTCACCTGGCCCGACAGCAGGCAGCCGACGGTCACCGGCAAGCGGGCCACCCCCAACTACCTGGCGGCACTGCCCAGCCAGTACTTCGTCCAGTACCTCTCGGCCGACGGCAAGGTGCAGCAGGTCGTCCGCCAGCCCGTCTCCGAGAACGACCCCGCGCCCCAGCTGGCCGGCCTCGACCCGGCCGCCACCGCCGCCGACACCCCCTTCGACCTGCCCGACCAGCGCGGCAACCGCACCTGGCGGGCGCTGGTCCTGCCGCTCCAGCGGCCGCCCGCCCCCGCCAGCGCCTTCGCCGCGCCGACCCCCACCGCCTCGTACCTGATGGTCGCCGTCTCCCGCGAGGACATCGACGCCACCGTCGGCCGGCTGCGCACCGCCTTCCTGGCGATCGGCGGCGCGGTGCTGATGCTGATCGCGGCGCTCGGCTTCTTCGCCGTCCGGGCAGGGCTGCGGCCGCTGCGCCGGATCGAGGAGGGTGCCGAACTGATCGCCTCCGGCGAGCTGTCCCACCGGATGCCCGCACTCCCGCCGCGCACCGAGGTCGGCCGGCTCTCCATCGCGCTCAACGGCATGCTCACCCAGATCGAGGCCGCGTTCGCCGCCCGGGCGGAGTCCGAGGCCCGGATGCGGCGGTTCGTCGCCGACGCCTCGCACGAGCTGCGCACCCCGCTGGCCGGCATCCGCGGCTTCGCCGAGCTGTACCGGATGGGCGCGCTGCCCACCGACGCCGACGTCAAGCGGACGATGTGCCGGATCGAGAACGAGGCCGTCCGGATGGGCACCTTGGTCGAGGACCTGCTGGTGCTCGCCCGGCTCGACGAGGAACGCCCGCTCGACCTCGCCCCGATGGACCTGCGCACCCTCGCCGCGGATGCCCTGCACGACCTCACCGCCCTCGACCCGTCCCGCCCGGTCGCCCTCACCGGCCCGGCCGGCACCGGCGCCCCCGGCCCGGCGCCCGTCCTCGGTGACGAGGCCCGGCTGCGGCAGGTGGTCACCAACCTGGTCGGCAATGCCGTCAAGCACACCCCGCCCGGTACCCCGGTGCGGATCGGTGTCGGCACCGCCGACGGGTTCTGCCTCCTGGAGGTCGCCGACTCCGGTCCCGGCCTCACCGCCGACCAGGCCGCCCTGGTCTTCCACCGCTTCTACCGCGTCGACGCCTCCCGCAGCCGCCACGACGGCGGCGGTGCGGGCCTCGGCCTCGCCATCGCCACGGCCCTGACCCATGCCCACGGCGGCACCCTCAGCCTCCACACCGCCCCCGGCACCGGCGCGACCTTCCGTGTGGAGCTTCCGCACCAACGCTGAGGGCCGGCGCCGAGGGCTGCTGTGCGGGCCCGGCCGAGGGCCGGCGCACACCTGGCGGGCCGTCAGCAGGGGTGCGGATCAGGAAGTCCGGAGGCCGTTCTCGTTGCCGGAAGTCGGCATGGAGCGTACGGAATCCACCTGCATATGATCAGGCCGCTGAGCGGTAATCATCGCTCTGGCAACGGCTTTTGCTGTTCCCCGATCCGAAAGGGATCCCCGTGAACCTCCGCCGTACCCTGGTCTCGGCTGCCATGGTCGCCGCCGTGATCTCGCCCGCCGCTGTGTTCTCCGCGGCACCCGCCTTCGCGGAGTCGGCTCCGGCGGCCCAGACCCAGAACGACGTGTCCATCGCCGCCCTGGAGCAGGCCGCCGCCGACGCCGCCAAGGCGTACGACGCGGCCGTCGCGGCCGAGGCCGCGCAGCAGGCCAAGGTCAAGGCCTTCTTGAACGACTCGCAGCCCTACCTGGGCAAGCTCGAAGAGGCCCGGGCCGCCGCCAAGGAGACCGCCGCCGCCAAGGCCGCCGCCGACAAGGAGCTCGCCGCCGCCAAGGCCGCCACCTCCAAGCTCGACGACCCGGCGACCCCGGAGGACGAGCGGGTCGCCATCCTGACCCGCCTGTACAAGGCCACCGAGGCGGCCAAGGCCGCCGACACCGCCAACGCCGCCGCGGAGAAGGCCAGGACCGCCGCCGTCAACGCCCTCGACGACGCCAGGGTCGCCGAGCTCCGGAAGCTGCACACGCTGAGCGAGGCCACGAAGGCCGCGTCCGCCGCCAAGACGGCCGCCGACAAGGCGCTCGCCGACGCCAAGGCCGCCGCCGCGCAGCAGCCCGCCAAGGGCACCGACCCGGCCCCCGCGGCCCAGCAGCCGCCCGCCGCCGTCACCCCGGTCGCCGACACCACGGCCGTGGCCGCCGGCACCACGGCCGCCGGCACCACGTCGTCGACCACGACGACCGCCGCGAAGACCGGTGTCAGGAACACCACCTCGACCACGTCCTCGACCGCGTCCTCGACCACCGCGTCGACCGCGACGGGGGCCGAGCTCGCCGACACCGGCTCCAACCCGGCCACCCCGTACCTCGCCCTGGGTGCCGGCCTCGCCATCAGCCTGGGCGCCGCGGCCGTCTACGTCTCCCGCCGCAAGGCCGGCCAGCCCGCCTGACCATCCGTTCGCGCCCGATCGGGAGGCGGCCGCGAACCCAACCCCGGGGGGGGGGGGGGGGGGGGGGGGGCCGCCCCCCCCGGGTTTTTTGTGGGGGTGGGGGGGGGGGGAAAACCCCGCCCGGGGGACGAGGGGAGGAGGGGGAGGGGGGATGCCA
>NZ_JBVJCO010000021.1:91542-137303 GCF_055588525.1 Kitasatospora sp. NPDC041988 | reverse complement strand
GGGCGCGGTTGTTCTCCTTTCCCCCACAAAAAGGTCCGCCACCCCTTCTCCCCCGCTCTTCCCCCCCCGATGGGGGGGCCCCCACCACCCCCCCCCCGGGGGGGGGGGGGGGGGCCCCCCCCCCCCCCCGCGGCGTTTCATGCGGAGCTGTGGCAGCGGTAAACCACCTGATCGGGTGAACTGCGGACCGGCGAGGAGGCCGTGATCCCGGAGGGGCCGGCGAAGGGGTTCGCGATCGGTCCCGGGGTCACCGGCGGGCGGCGGGACTGACTCACTCCTCCCGCACGCCCTGGGCCAGCAGGCCCAGCTGGAAGCGGGAGGTGGCGCCGAGGGCGGTCATGACCTCGGCGACGCGACGGCGGTAGGTGCGCAGGGAGAGGCCGAGCAGCCGGGCGCCGGTCTCGTCGGTATGGCCGGCGGCGAGGGTGCGGAGGATGTGCCGGGCCTGCTCGGTGAGGTGCGGCGGGCGGGCGCAGTCGGCGAGGTCGGTGGCGGTCTCCCAGGTGGCACGGAACAGCGAGCGCACGCCGTCGACGACCTCCGGCGAGCTCACCACGGTGTACGTCCGGACGCCGCGCACCGGGGCGCCGGCCAGGATCGCGGTGCGCCGGTCGATGATGATCGCCTCGCGGGCCAGCGGCCCGTCGCAGATCCGGACCTCGATGCCCGAGGCGGCGATCCGCAGCAGCCGCCGCTCCGACTCCGGGTCGGCCAGCGCCCGCCGGGTGTACAGCTTGCGCATGGTGAGACCTGGGACGACGTGCGGCCGCTTGCCCTCGCGGAAGGCGGCGTTGACGCCGGTGGACCAGGTCATCAGGTCGGCGGCCGCGACCAGGAACTCCTCGCGGGAGCCGACGAAGAGGTGGCCGGCCTGCCGGACGAGCTCCTGCTCGCCGCGCAGCGTGATGATCCGATCAGTACTCATGGCAGCAAGCTGCCAGATCGGACGGCCGGTTGGCGAGCGGACCGGAGGCTTGATGCCATGACGACCTCACCTCATCTCACCGCATCCGGCTCCCTGCTCCTCGGCGGCGACCTGCCGGTGACCAGGATGGGCTTCGGCGCGATGAAGCTGCCGATGCGGGACTGGCAGGGCCCGGCCTGCGACCCCGAGCAGAGCCGCGCCGTGCTGCGCCGGGCGGTCGAGCTCGGTGTCGACCACATCGACACCGCCTGGTTCTACTTCTACAAGGACCTCTTCGCCAACAACCTGATCCGTGAGGCCCTGCACCCGTACCCCGAGAACCTGGTGATCGCCACCAAGGTCGGCCCGGGCCGGTACCCCGACGGCACCTGGATGCACCCGGCCGGCCCGGCCGAGGTGCGCGAGGCCGTCCACCGTAACCTCCGCGAGCTGGGCGTGGACCGGCTCGACCTGGTCTACCTGCGGCGGATGCCCAGCCAGTCGTCGATCACCGAGCCCTTCGCCGCCCTGGCCGAGCTGCGCGAGGAGGGGCTGATCCGGCACCTCGGCGTCAGCAACGTCAACGAGGCCCAGCTCGCCGAGGCGGAGGCGATCGCGCCGGTCGTGGCGGTGCAGAACAAGTTCAGCGTCCTGGACACCGAGCACGGTGACGGGGTGCTGGCGGCGTGCGAGGCCAAGGGCATCGCCTTCGTGCCCTTCTTCCCGCTGGGTGGCACCGGCGTGCCCGAGCACCCGGCGCTGCGGCGGGTTGCCGAGCGGCACGGCGCCACCCCGGCCCAGGTGATGCTGGCCTGGCTGCTCTCCGTCTCCCCGACGGTCCTGGCCATCCCGGGCACCTCCTCGCCGGCCCACCTGGAGGAGAACGTGGCTGCCGCCTCGCTGCGCCTGGGGTCGGAGGACCTCGCGGAGCTGAGGGCACTCGCCCAGGGCCAGTAGCCGTAGTCGGTAGGTAAATCCGTCTAATTCTGTGGGAGTTTCGCCGTCGAACCAGCGGGAAGGCCGCCGCCGACGGGGAATTCGCGGAATTACGAGGGGCCTTTCCATGCCACTGTCGTCGTCCAGGCCGAGCGCTTCCTTCCGTCGCGATCTCAGCGAATGGCGGATCGCGCTCGTCGCCTGGCGGCTGCTGGTCCTCCAGGCCTCCCACCCGGTGGTCTCGGCCGGGATGACCGAGCACTCCACCTATCGCGGCCACCCGTGGCGGCGGGTCGAACACACCATGGGCAGCGGCCAGCGGCTCTTCCAGGCGGACGAGGAGGCGCTCCACCGCGAGGTCGGGCGCCTCGACCGGGCCCACCGGCGCATCCGCGGCACCGCGCCCGGCGGCCGGCCGTACGACGCCGGGGACCCGGCCACCCGGGCCTGGGTGCTGCTCACCCTCTTCGAATCCGTCGTCACCATGCGGGAGTTGGGCGCAGACCCGTACACGGCGGACGAACTCGAAGCGGTGTACGCGGAGTTCACGGCGACCGTCGCGGCGTTCGGGCTGCCGGAGGGCGCCCTGCCGCGCACGGCGGCCGAACTGCCCGGCTACTTCCGCACGATGGTGCGCGAGGAGTTGGAGTTCACCGACCAGGCCCGCCACCTGCTGTACGAGATGCTGCACGAGGCGCCCTGCCCGCGGCGGCTGCACTGGCTCGGGCCGGTCGGCTGGCGGCTGCTGCGGGCGGTTGCCGCCCGGGTCGTCACCACCCTCACCGTCGCCGACCTCCCCGCCGTCTACCGCGAGCGCTTCGGCCTCGTCCGCACCCGCCGCGCGGCCCTCCTCTCCCGGCTGCTGCACCACGGCGGGCGGGCGCTGATGACCCGGCTGCCCGACCGGCGCCGCTACCGCTTCCAACGGCCGCCGGTGCCGGCCCAGCGGCGCCGGCCGCCCCGGCGGGACACCCGGCCGCCCCGGCTGGACCGCTTCTTCGACCAGGTCCTCGACCAGACCGGCGACGGCTACCTCACCGCACCCGACCTCCAGGCCATGGCGCACAACGTCTGCTGGCAGCTGGAGCTCACGGAGGAGGCCGAGGGCCGTGTCCGCGTGGCCTTCGACCGCTGGTGGGAGCAGCTCCGCGCGACCATGGACGCCGACGGCGACGGGCGGATCAGCCGGACCGAGTTCGTCGCCGCCACCCTGGCCGGCTGCGACCGCGACCCCGACTACCTCGAACACGGCCTGCTGCCCGCGCTGCGCGCCGTCTTCACCGCCGCCGACACCGACGGCGACGGCACCCTCGACGCCGACGAGTACCGCGCCGTGTTCGGCGGCCCGCGGGTCCACCCCGCCGACCTCTCGCACGGCTTCCGCCAGTTGGACACGGACGGGGACGGCACCATCACCGAGGCCGAGTTCCTCCGCGGCTTCACCGACTACTTCACCGCCCGCAGCCCCTCCACCGCCGGTACCCAACTCCTGGGGCGGCCATAGGGTTAGCCCTACTGCTCCGCGGAGGCCCGGAGGGCGGCGACGGTGTCGGCGACCAGGGTGCGGGCGGCGGCGACGGTGGCCGTCAGCTCCTCCCGGGTGCCGCCCGGGCCGGCGAGCAGGCGGCGGGCGCGCGGCCCGAAGCCGGCCGGGGCGGCGGGCAGGCCCGCGGCGACGTCGAAGGCCCCCTTCTCGTTGAGGCACCAGCGGCGCGCGTCCGCGTGCAGGGCCTGGACGAGGATGCCGACGGCGCGCGAGAGGCAGAGCGCGACGTACAGCGTGTCCGCCCGGGCCGCGCCCTTGGCCGCTCCGGCGAGCAGGAACTCCGCCTCCCAGGTGCTCGCGGTCAGCGCGGCCCGCAGTGGTTCCGGGTACTCGGCCAACTCGGCCTGGAGCGCCGCCAGTTCGCCGTTCGGGTCGGCCAGGATGCGCCCGACCGCCAGCTCGCCCGGGTAGCACGGCGACCAGAAGCCGAGCGGGTGCCCGGCCTGGACGCCGACCTCGTAGCGGCCGGCGCGGCAGTGCGTCCAGACCTGTCCGACCCGGTCGAGGTCGCGCAGGATCCAGTCCACCGCCGTCCCGTCGACCTCCAGCCAGGCCCCGCCGTTGACCCACGGGCCCCACTCGCCGGTCCCGGCCACCTCGACGCCGGGGCCGGCGAGCTCCCGCAGCGCCGCGAGGTCGGGCGCACCGCGGTAGTAGACGCCGAGGTCCCAGTCCGATTCCGGCCGGTGTTCCCCGCGGGCCCGGCTGCCGCCGAGTGCCACGCCCACCACGCCCGGGACCTCGGCCAGTTGCCCGGCCATCGACTCGATGATCGTCTGCATCGTCCGCATGGGAAGGAGTCTGGCACGGGCCGGAAATGCCCCTTGCGGGGGAGCCCGGGGTCGGTTCTAGGATCGGTGGTACGGCATCGCGTGTCGGTCACCGTCCGGGTGAGGCATGGAGGTAGCCCGTGAGTGCCTTACGGAGGCATTCGAAGCATGGCAGTCCAGTTCAATCACACGATCGTCCACGCCCGGGACAACCGGGAGTCCGCCGAGTTCCTGGCGGGAATCCTCGGCCTTGAGGTCGGGGCGGAGTGGGGACCGTTCGTCCCCGTGGCCACGGACAACGGCGTCACCCTCGATTTCGCGACGGTGCCGGCGGAGTCGATCGTCCTGCAGCACTACGCGTTCCTCGTCTCGGACGAGGAGTTCGACGAGGCCTTCGCCCGGATCGAGGCGGACGGCATCGCCTACTACGCCGACCCGCAGCTGAAGCTGCCCGGCGAGATCAACCACCACCACGGCGGTCGGGGCCTGTACTTCCTCGACCCGGCCGGTCACGGTCTGGAGATCATCACCCGACCGTACGGCAGCCACTAGTACCAAGAGGACGGTCCGGCGCCTGTCAAGCGCCGGATCGTCCAAGATCGCCGCGGCACTCGCCCGGCCGCTCGTTGTGGCGCCCCTGGGCGGCTCCGCAGACTGTGCGCACGGCACCGCCGGTCAATCCCACCCCGCCTGCAAACCACTCGTAAGCATGATGGATACTTCCCTTGTGAACGTGTTCACGTTCACAAGCGGACAAGCTTGCGTGGTTACGCAGCGGTCTACGGATATAGATGAAGTTTGTCCGGAATATGCCCTTATGGGGCAAGGCTGGAGAGAGGGCGACGTGGAACTGGCAATCGCTCACGAGACCATCGCGCGATGGCAATTCGGCATCACCACGGTCTACCACTTTCTCTTCGTCCCGCTCACCATCAGCCTGGCCGCCATCGTGGCCGGGCTGGAGACCGCCTGGGTGCGGACGGACAAGGAGAAGTACTTCCACGCCACCAAGTTCTGGGGGAAGCTCTTCCTGATCAACATCGCGATGGGTGTGGTCACCGGCATCGTCCAGGAGTTCCAGTTCGGCATGAACTGGTCGGACTACTCCCGCTTCGTCGGTGACGTCTTCGGCGCCCCGCTCGCGATGGAGGCGCTGATCGCCTTCTTCTTCGAGTCGACCTTCATCGGGCTCTGGATCTTCGGCTGGGACAAGCTGCCGAGGAAGCTGCACTGCGCCTGCATGTGGATGGTCTCGCTCGGCACCGTGCTCTCCGCCTACTTCATCCTGGCCGCCAACTCCTGGATGCAGCACCCGGCCGGCTACACGATCGACCCGGCCACCGGCAAGGCGCAGCTGACCGACATCGCGCGGGTGCTGTTCCAGGACACCACCGTCACCGTCGTGCTGCACACCCTGACCGCGGCCTTCCTCACCGGCGCGGCCTTCATGGTCGGCATCGCCTCCTTCCACCTCTGGAAGGCCAAGCGCAAGCCGGACACCGCCGACGCCAAGAAGATCGCCGTGATGCGGACCTCGCTCCGCCTCGGCCTCGTCCTCGCCGTCGTCTTCGGCCTCGGCACCGCGCTCAGCGGCGACTCGCTCGCCAAGGTGATGTTCCGCCAGCAGCCGATGAAGATGGCCGCCGCCGAGGCCCTCTGGGACACCCGGGCGCCTGCTCCGTTCTCGGTCTTCGCGGTCGGCGACGTCGGCAAGGGCCACAACTCGGTGGAGCTGGAGATCCCCGGGATACTCTCCTTCCTCGCCAACAGCGACTTCAGCTCGTCCGTCCCCGGCATCAACGACACCGCCAACGCGGAGGCCGCCAGGTACGGCGGCAACCCGAAGGACTACATCCCGAGCATCTTCGTCACCTACTGGGGCTTCCGCCTCATGATCGGCTTCGGGATGACCTCCTTCGTGGCGGGCCTGATCGGGCTCTGGACCACCAGGAAGCGGCGCTTCCTCGCGCCGGAGTTCCGCACCGGTGACACCGAGGTGCCCAGGCTGATGCTCACCCCCAAGCGGGAGCTGGGCCCCTTCCTCACCAAGTGGAGCTGGCGGATCGGCATCCTCACCATGGGGTTCCCGCTGATCGCCAACAGCTTCGGCTGGATCTTCACCGAGATGGGCCGCCAGCCGTGGGCCGTCTTCGGCCTGATGACCACCGCGAGCGCCGTCTCGCCGAACGTCGGCATCGGCATGCAGATCGGCGCGCTGACCACCTTCACCGCGCTGTACGCGATCCTCGCCGTCATCGAGGTCCGGCTGCTCGTCAAGTACGCCAAGGCCGGCCCGGTCACCTCCGAGCAGCCGCCCGCCGAGGACCCGTCGCTGCGCGGTCCTTCCGCGGGCGACGACGCCGACAAGCCGCTCGCCTTCGCCTACTGAGAACCGCCGAGAACCGCTGCGGGCCGCTGAGGACCCACTGAGGACCACTGAGGACTACTGAGGATCGATAGGACCGATTGACCATGGAACTCCACGACGTCTGGTTCGTCCTGATCGCCGTCCTCTGGATCGGCTACTTCTTCCTTGAGGGCTTCGACTTCGGCATCGGCATCCTGACCAAGCCGCTGGCCCGCAACACCGCCGAGCGGCGCGTCCTGATCAACACCATCGGCCCGGTCTGGGACGGCAACGAGGTCTGGCTGCTGACCGCCGGCGGCGCCACCTTCGCGGCCTTCCCGGACTGGTACGCGACGCTGTTCAGCGGCTTCTACATCCCGCTGCTGCTGATCCTGGTCTGCCTCATCGTCCGCGGCGTGGCCTTCGAGTACCGGGCCAAGCGACCGGAGGCGCGCTGGCAGCGGAACTGGGAGGAGGCCATCTTCTGGACCTCGCTGCTCCCCGCCTTCCTCTGGGGCGTGGCCTTCGCCAACATCGTCCGCGGCGTCGACATCGACGCGCAGAAGAACTACGTCGGCACCTTCTGGGACCTGCTCAATCCGTACGCGATCCTCGGCGGCCTGGTGACGCTGAGCCTGTTCACCTTCCACGGCGCGCTGTTCGCCGCGCTCAAGACGGTCGGCGGGATCCGGGAACGGGCGCGGGCGGTGGCGCTGTGGCTCGGCCTGGTGACGGCGGTCCTGGCGCTGGCCTTCCTGCTCTGGACCCAGGCCGACAGCGGCAACGGGTGGAGCCTGGCGGCGCTGGTGATCGCGGTCGTCGCGCTGGCCGGCGCGCTGACCGCCAACCAGCTGGGCCGCGAAGGCTGGGCGTTCGTCCTCTCCGGGGCGACCGTCGTGGCCGCGGTGGCGATGCTCTTCCTGTCGCTCTTCCCGGACGTGATGCCCTCCACCCTGAACACCGGCTGGAGCCTGACCGTTGACAATGCGGCCTCCTCGGCGTACACGCTGAAGCTGATGACCATCGTGGCCGCGGTCTTCACCCCGCTCGTGCTGCTCTACCAGGGCTGGACGTACTGGGTGTTCCGCAAGCGGATCGGTGTCCAGCACATCCCCGGGCACGACCCGGCCGCCGCGCTCGACCAGGCCTGACGCCATGAAGCCGGTCGACCCCCGCCTGCTCGGCCACGCCCGCACCACCCGTGCCTTCCTCGCCGGATCGGTGATCCTCGGCGGGGCGGGCGCGGCCCTGGTCGTCGCCCAGGCGAGCCTGATCGCCGAGATCGTGGTCCGCGCCTTCCAGCAGCGGGCCACGCTCGGCGAGCTCACCACCCCGCTGCTGCTGCTGGCGCTCACCGCGGTCGGGCGGGGGCTGGTCGGCTGGCTCACCGAACTCACCGCGCACCGGTCCGTCGCCCGGGTGAAGTCCACCCTGCGGCGCCGGCTGCTCGACCACGCCACCGCGCTCGGCCCGGCCTACCTGGCGGGCCGGCGCACCGGCGAACTCACCACCCTCGCCACCCGCGGCATCGACGCGCTCGACGACTACTTCGCCCGCTACCTGCCCCAGCTGGCGCTCGCCGTGGTCGTCCCGGTGATCGTGCTGCTGCGGATCGTCGGCGCCGACCTCGCCTCGGCCGCGATCATCGCCGGAACGCTGCCGCTGATCCCGCTCTTCATGGTGCTGATCGGCCTGGCCACCCAGGCCCGGATGGACCGCCAGTGGGCCACCCTCTCCCGGCTCTCGCACCACTTCCTGGACGTGGTCGCCGGGCTGCCCACCCTCAAGGTGTTCAACCGTGCCCGCGCCCAGGCCGCCGGCATCGCCCGGATCACCGCCGACTACCGCCGGGCCACCCTGCGCACCCTTCGGATCGCCTTCATCTCCTCCTTCGCGCTGGAGCTGCTCTCCACCCTCTCGGTGGCGCTGGTCGCGGTCTCCATCGGCTTCCGGCTGGTGGACGGCACGCTCGACCTGGAGACCGGGCTGCTGATCCTGATCCTGGCGCCCGAGGTCTACTTCCCGATCCGCCAGGTCGGCGCGCTCTACCACTCCAGCGTCGAGGGGCTGACCGCGGCCGACGAGCTCTTCCAGGTGCTGGAGACCCCGCTGCCGAAGGCCGGCACCGTCACCGCGCCCGCCCTCGGCGGCGCCGTCGTCGAGGCCGCCGGCCTCACCGTGCGGCACCCCGGCCGGACGGCGCCCGCGCTGGACGGCGCCGCGCTGACGCTGCGCCCGGGAGAGACCACCGCGCTCACCGGCCCGAGCGGGGCCGGCAAGTCCACCCTGCTCGCCGTCCTGCTCGGCCTCACCGCGCCGGACGCCGGCACCGTCACCGTCACCGCCGCCGACGGGCGCGCGTACGACCTGGCCGAGCTGGAGCCGGCGGGCTGGCGCCGGCAGATCGCCTGGGTGCCGCAGCACCCGCACCTGTTCGCCGGCACCGTCGCCGACAACCTGCGGGTCTACCGGCCGGACGCCGCCGAGGACGAGCTGCGGACGGCGCTGCGGGCCGCGCACGCGCTCGACTTCGTGCAGCGGCTGCCGCAGGGGCTCGCCACCGTGCTGGGGGAGGACGGCGCCGGGCTGTCGGCCGGCCAGCGGCAGAGGCTGGCGCTCGCCCGGGTGCTGCTCGCCGACGACCGTCCGCTGGTGCTGCTGGACGAGCCGACCGCCCACCTGGACGGCGAGTCCGAGGCGGCCGTGGTGGACGCCGTCCGGGCGCTGGCCGCCGACCCGGCGCGCACCGTGCTGCTGGTCGCCCACCGTCCGGCGCTGCTGGCGGCCGCCGACCGGCGGGTCCGGCTGGCCGGGCCCACGCTGCCGGAGGCCGGGCGCCCGCCGGTGCTCGCGCACAGCGGCCGGCCGGTGCCGGCCGCGGAGGACGGCGCGGAGAACGGCGCCGACGGGACCTTCGCCGAGCCGGTGAAGCCCCGGCTGGCGCTGTCCGTGCTGCTCGGCGCGCTCGCCCTCGGCTGCGCCGTCGCGCTGATGGCCACCTCCGGCTACCTCATCTCCCGCGCCTCCCAGATGCCTCCCGTCCTCTACCTGATGATGGCCGTCACCTCCGTCCGCGCCTTCGGCATCGGCCGCAGCGTCTTCCGCTACGCCGAGCGGCTGGTCTCGCACGACGCGGTGCTGCGCACCCTCGGCACGCTCCGGGCCGCCGTCCACCGCCGGCTGACCGTGCTCGCCCCGGCCGGGCTGCCCGCCTTCCGGCGCGGCGACCTGCTCTCCCGGCTGGTCTCCGACGTCGACGCCATCCAGGACCACTACCTGCGCTGGCGGCTGCCGGCCGCCGTCGCCGCCGTGGTGTCGCTGGCCGCCGTCGTCGCGATGGCCGCCTTCCTGCCCGCCGCCGGGCTGGTGCTCGGCCTCGGGCTGCTGCTGGCCGGGGCGGTGGTGCCCGCACTGGCCGCCCGCTGGTCGGCCGGCGCCGAGCAGCGGCAGGCCCCGGCCCGCGGCCGGCTGGCCACCGCCGTGGTCGACGCCTTCACCGGCACGGCCGAGCTGACCGTCGCCGGGGCGCTCCCCGGCCGGCTGGCCGCCGTCCGCTCCGCCGACGCCGCGCTGACCGGGCTGGCCGCCCGCTCGGCCGCCACCGCCGCCCTCGGCACCGGGCTGATCGCGCTGCTCACCGGCCTGACCGTGGCAGGCGCCGCGGCCGTCGGCATCCAGGGCGTGCAGGCCGGCGTGCTGGCGCCGGTCTGCCTGGCGGTGGTGGTGCTGACGCCGCTGGCCGCCTTCGAGGCCGTCACCGGGATGCCGCTCGCCGTGCAGGCCCGCCGGCGCAGCAAGGCGGCCGCGGCGCGGCTGGCCGAGGTGCTGGACGCGCCCGCCGTGGTCGCCGAACCAGCCGCCCCGGCGGCGCTGCCGGGGCGGCCGCTGCCGATCGCGGTGCGCGGCCTGACCGTCCGGCGCCCCGGCCAGGCGGTGGACGCGCTGGCCGGCGTCGACCTCGACCTCGCCCCCGGCCGCCGGATCGCCGTGGTCGGCCCGTCCGGCTCCGGCAAGACCACGCTGGCCCAGGCGCTGCTGCGGTTCCTGGACCAGACGGCGGGCAGCGTCACCCTCGCCGCCGGCTGTCCACAGGCTGTGGACAGCCGGGAGCTGGCCGGGGACGACGTCCGCCGGGTGATCGGGCTCTGCGCCCAGGACGCCCACGTCTTCGACAGCTCGCTCCGGGAGAACCTGCGCCTCGCCCGGCCCGCCGCCACCGAGGACGAGCTGCGCGCGGCGCTCGCCGCCGCCCGGCTGCTCGACTGGACCGACACCCTGCCGGCCGGGCTGGACACGATGGTCGGCGAGCACGGCGCCCGGCTCTCCGGCGGCCAGCGCCAGCGGCTCGCGCTCGCCCGCGCGCTGCTGGCCGACTTCCCGGTGCTCGTCCTGGACGAGCCCGCCGAGCACCTCGACCTGCCCACCGCCGACGCGCTCACCGCCGACCTGCTGGCCGCCACGGCCGGCCGGACCACCGTGCTGATCACCCACCGGCTGGCCGGCCTGGACGACACCACCGTCGACGAGGTGCTCGTGCTGGACGGGGGCCGGGTGGCCGAGCGCGGCACCTGGTCGGCGCTGCTGGCCGAGCCCGGCGGCCGGTTGCGGGCGATGCGGGAGCGCGAGCGCGAGGCGGACGGGCTGCTGGAGGAGAGCCCGGCCGGGCGCTGACGGTCGCGCCGCCCTTCGGCAGAAAACCGTACAAACTACGCTCGTCCCCATGGACCCCACGCCAGACCTGCCCGCCGCCGCCGCACCCCACCCGGCACCGGACCCGACGCCCCACCGGGTGCCCGAGATCTCCTCGCTCGGGCTGGACACGCTGGTCACCGAGGTGGCGGAGCGCCTCCAGTCGGCGGCCGCCGTCACCGACCGGATGCAGCGGCTGCTGGAGGCCGTGGTCTCGGTCGGCGCCGGGCTCGACCTGCACGCCACGCTGCACCGGATCGCCACCGGCGCCGCCGAACTGGTCGACGCCCGGTACGCCGCGCTCGGGGTGATCGCGCCCGGCGGGCACGGCCTGGCGGACTTCATCCACGTCGGGATCGACGACGCGACCGCCGCCGCGATCGGCGAACTCCCGGCCGGCCGCGGCATCCTCGGCGCGCTGATCGACCGGCCCGAGCCGCTGCGCCTCTCCGACCTCGGCGCCGACCCGCGCTCCTCCGGGTTCCCGCTGCACCACCCCGAGATGCGGACCTTCCTCGGCGAGCCGATCCGGATCCGCGACGAGGTGTTCGGCAACCTCTACCTCACCGAGAAGAAGGGCGGCGGCGCCTTCACCCCCGAGGACGAGCAGGTGGTGCACGCGCTCGCCGCGGCGGCCGGCGTCGCGATCGAGAACTCCCGGCTCTACGAGGAGGGCCGGCGCCGCGAGCGCTGGATCGCCGGCGCGTCCGCCGTCACCACCGCCCTGCTCTCCACCGACGAGGCGGAGGTCGCGCTGACCGTCGCGGCCGAGCAGGTCCGGGAGCTGGCCGATGCCGCACTCGGCATGATCCTGCTGCCGACCGCGGACGGCGACGAGGACGGGCAGATGCGGGTCGCCCACGCCTCCGGCGAGGCGGCCGAGTTCGTCCGCGGCGAGCTGCTGCCGCAGGACAGCTTCGCCGCCAGGCTCCTGCGGGGCGAGAGCGTCTACCTGGACGACATGTCCAGCGACCCGACCGTGACGATCCGGCTGGCGCGCAGCTTCGGCCCGTCGATGGCGGTGCCGATGGTCGCCGCCGGCCGGGTTCTGGGCGGTCTCTGCGTCTGGCGTCCGCGCGGCGCGCTGCCGTTCACCGACGCGGAGAAGCAGCTCGCCGAGACCTTCGCCTCGCAGGCCGCGCTCGCCCTGCGGCTCGCCGAGGGCCAGCGGGACCAGCAGCGGCTCGCCGTCTTCCAGGACCGCGACCGGATCGCCCGCGACCTCCACGACCTGGTGATCCAGCGGCTGTTCGCGACCGGGATGATGCTGGAGAGCGCCGCCCGGCGCTCCGTCGTGCCCGAGGTGCAGGTCGGTATCGGCAAGGCGGTGGACGAGCTGGACGCCACCATCCAGGAGGTCCGCACCACCATCTACGCGCTCCAGCACGACAACCACGGCGACGCGCCGGACACCCTGCGGACCAGGGTGCTGCGGGAGGGCAGTCAGGCCGCGGCGGCGCTCGGCTTCAAGCCCTCGGTGACCTTCACGGGCCCGGTGGAGAGCCTGGTCGGCGAGAAGACCAGCCGTCAACTGCTGGCCGCACTACGGGAGATGCTCTCCAACACGGCCCGGCACGCCCGGGCCTCCCGGGTCGGCGTGGAGGTCGACGCGACCGTGCACCTGGACGACGAGGGCCACCCGGTGAGCGGCGACCCGGAGTCGCTGGACCGCGCCGGGCGCCCCGGGGTGCTGCTCACCGTCACCGACGACGGCGTCGGCATCCCGCCCGGCGGCCGGCGCAGCGGTCTGCGCAACCTCAGCCGGCGGGCCGAGGTGCTCGGCGGGGACGCCTGGCACGAGCCGGGGCCGTACGGGAAGGGGACGAAGGTGCGCTGGACGGCCCGCCTTTGAGGCCCGCCTTCAGTACGTCTCGTCTTCGAACAGCCGGTAAGGGAGGCGATGGCCAGGGGGGCGGTTGGTGTGCAGTCGGTGAAAGTTTAACGAGGGAGAACTTCGCGGCCAACGGAGCAAGTTGTGCATTTCCCGCCCTTCCGGCGGGCTCGTGTGCACACATAGCTTTACTCCCGTCTCGGAGAGGTACCGGACTGGGGGAGTAGTGGACGCGTCGGGCCGCGGTCACACCGCAGCAGGGGCAAGTCGAGGGGGTTTCCGGGCCGAACGGGCGCCGGACGGCCGGTACCGCTGGCAACTCAAGGCGCCCAACGGCCGGATCGTGGCGATCACACCCGCCGCGTACCGGACGGCCGGCGAGGCCGAGCGCGGCTTCGACGGCTTACGCGCCGGCGCCGACGGCCTGGTCGCCCGGATCACCCATGTCCGGGACGGCATCGGCTGGATCTGGGTCGTCCCCGGATCGCGCAGCCTCCCCGAGGTGCGCTCCAGTCGTGCGTACGAGCGGTACGCGACCTGCCAGAACGCCTTCCGCAGATTCGTGGTGTTGCTGGCCAAGCATCCCGCCCTTGAACTCCCCGAGCGCGGCGGCCCGTTGAGATCCGCTGATGTGCCGAGAGCCCCCGATGCGCTGAGAGCCCCCGATGCCGCCCGCTGAGCGCCGCGGCCCGCGACTGCTGATCGTCCCCGCCCCCGACCGGTGCATCGGCTGGTCGCTGCGCGCGGCGAACGGCCGGCAGCTCGGAACCGGCGTCCGGACCTACCGCGACGAGGACGAACTCGCCGAGGACGTCCGTGAGTTGATCATCGAACGGGCCGCCCTGCGGTGCACCGTCGGGCAGTCCGAGGCCCGGCTCTGGGTCTGGACCGCGCACCTGCCGGTCCGCAGTACCCGCCCGGGAGCCGCCGCCGAAGGCGGCCCGGTCGCCCGCAGCGCCCGCGGCTACCTCCGGCGCGACCAGTGCCAGGCCGGCGTGGGCGGCTTCCTGGCCGGGCTCCAGTGGGTCGGCCAGGAGCTGCGCCGCACCGGCCGCGACGGCCGCCGGCCCTGGTGACCGGCCCGCCGTCGCTGGTGCCCCGCCCGCCGTCGCTGGTGCCCCGCCCACCCCGAACCCCCCTCCCCGGTGAAGCACAGGTTTCCGGCAACCCCCCGGGCCGCCACCTGGAGAAGAACGTCACCGGCCTCCAACCTGCGGCTTTCCGCCCTGCCACGACCATGCTGACCAGTCGCTAAACCTCTCTGAACCGATGAGTCGACATTCGCAGGCCGCCGCCGACGACCCTTCCGGCACAACCGGCGGGCCCGACAGGATCAGCCCTGCCGGAGCGGCCGCCGCGGACGCGGTCACCGGCCCCGGAACCCCGACCAGGGCCCGGGTACAGCGATGTACGTCTCTCCCACCGGAGGAACAGGAACATGCGCAAGACCGCTGCCAAGCTGCTCGCCGTTGCCGCCATCGCCACCTCGGTCGCCACCGTCGCCGCCGGCACCGCCGTCGCCGACCCGGCCGTCACCCCGGCCGCCCAGGACATCGTGAGCGTCGGCTCCGACACGACCCAGGCCGTGTCGACCCAGTTCTCGACCGACTACAACGCGTACCTGACCAGCATCGGCGACACCACCTCGCCGCGGTACTACAGCTGGGACGCGACCGGCTCCGCCACCATCACCCCGAAGTCCGGCGCCTCCGCCATCACCCGTCCAAACGGCTCCGGCGCCGGCATCACCGAGCTGAACACGGCCGGCTCCAAGGTCGACGTGGCCCGCTCCTCGCGTGCCCCGAAGGCGACCGACCCGGCCTCCGACATCTTCGTCGCGTTCGCCAAGGACGCGGTCACCTGGTCCGCCAAGGGCACCGGCCACGCCCCGGCGAGCCTGACCGCCGCCCAGCTCAAGGGCATCTACGACTGCTCCATCACCAACTGGACCCAGATCAACGCCTCGCTGCCGAACGCCACCATCAAGCCGTGGCTGCCGCAGGCCAACTCCGGCACCCGTTCCTTCTTCCTGACCGCGATCGGCAACCCGACCGTGGGCAGCTGTGTCCAGGACGGCCCGGAGGAGAACGAGGGCGTCGACTCCCGCCTCGCCGGTGACGACACCGTCTTCCCGTACTCGGTCGCGGCCTACCTGAGCCAGACCGTCGGCGGCCACGGCACCCCGACCTCCAACCCGGGCAGCCTGACCCTGCGCAACGTCGGCACCCTGGTGCCGGTCAACCCCACCACCAACACCATCAACGCCCCGTTCGCCGCCTCGGCCTTCGGCCGCGTGGTCTACAACGTGGTCCGCGACGCCGAGTGGACCGCCACCGACGCCCACGGCACCGCGCTGCGCGCGATCTTCGGCCCCTCGGGCTGGATCTGCACCAACGGCACCAACGACATCAAGAGCTACGGCTTCCTGCCCCTCCCGGCGACGGCCTGCGGCAGCACCACCCACAGCTGATCACCCGCCGATCACACCCGCACCACCCGGCGGCCACGGGCTTCGGCCCGTGGCCGCCGGCCACACCCGCCCGCCCCGCCCGCACCGGCCGTCGGGGCGGCCGGCTCCGGCCGCCCGGACCACCGCGCACGACCTCCCACCTCTCCCAAGGAGTTCAGCATGACCCGTACCCGCGCCCGCCTCGCCGCCACCGGTGCCGCCGCCGTCCTCGCCGTGACCGGGATGAGCGGTGCGGCCGCGGCCGACACCGCCCCGGCGGCTCCGACCGGCAGCGCGGTGGTGCACGAGAACACCGCGTTCCTGAAGGACTCGGCCCTGAACGGCGTGGTGGTCATCCCCCTGCCGACTGCCACCCCGTCCTACGACAGCGCCTCGGGCTTCTCCACGTCCTTCCCGGTGACCGGCGGTGACGTCAACCTCCAGGGCTACTACGGCAACGTCCAGCTGGGCGGCAGCCTGCTCTTCGTCAACCTCTACAACGGCAAGAGCGCGGTCTTCAAGCAGCTCGCGTTCAGCGCGGACACCTGGCAGATCACCGGCGTCCCGGTGGGCGGCACCGCCCCGGTGGCGCTGCTCGACCCGGCCGGCACCACCGACATCACCCGGTCCGGCGCCACCCAGACGGTGACCGCGGCCGACCTCAGGGTGGACGCCGAGGGCGCGCAGTTCGTGGACACCAAGCTGAACACCGCCTTCTTCAAGGGCGGCCAGTCGGTGGGCAACTTCTCGCTGACCTTCACCGCCGGCGGCTGACACCCGGCGGTGGCGCGGCAGTAGGCGGGTCCGTGCGAGTACGCGGGCCCGCCGTTCTTTTACGGAGTTCCCAACTCCTGTACAGAGTAGCTGCGTTGTGGTCTCGTACATCGGTACGACCGGATCCGGCCATGTACGGCTGGCCGAATGGATGCGAACCGGAACCGCCGGCCCGCTCGCCGCCTGATCCACTCTCGCGCCGCGTCACGGCGGTGCGCGTTCGCACGGAGGTGCCCGCCATGAGACTCCGACTACTGCCCGATGCGAGAGGCGGGAGGTGGCGCCGGAGGTTGCCGGCGATCGCACTCGTCTGGTTGGTGGTGGTGGCGCTCGGCGTGGCCCCCGTCGGCCTCGGCGCGTTGCCGCAGGCGCAGGCGGCGCAGTCCTCCTCCGTCACCGTGCAGGGCCCGAAGGTGTGGGACCCCAACACCTGGACGTACGGGCCCGAGGGCAGCGTCACCGTCTCGCAGACCGAGAGCCTCGGCAACCAGGTCCTCCAGGTCTCATGGAGCGGCTTCACCCCGACCATGAACAACATGGGGGAGCCCGCCAACGTGGTGCTGCCCAGGGACAAGAACACGTTCTTCCCGGTGCGGATCTACCAGTGCCGCGGTGCCGAGCCGAAGATCACCGACTGCTACGGCAGTTCGCTCTACAACGGTGACACCGCGGCCGGGTTCCAGCAGAAGAAGCGGCCGCAGGGCACCACGGCACCCGACTTCCCGAGCAACATGGCGATGGGCGTCACCGGAGTGGACGGGTCCGGCGAGGCGCGCATCGAGGTGTGGACCGCGCAGCAGAGCCCGTCGCTCGGCTGCGATGCCACCCACAAGTGCTCGATGGTGATCGAGGCGAACTACGGCGGTGACACGCTCGACGTCGGGAACGTCCGGAACGGGGCGGTGGACTGCACCGACCACGCCGCCGACCAGGACGGCTTCTTCAACACCGCCACCGACTTCGGGTTGGTGGGCTTCGAGAACCCGCACAACCAGTTCGTGACCGGTGAGCAGTGCGCCTGGGAGAACCGGGTCGTGGTCCCGCTGTCGTTCGCACCGACGCCCGGCGACTGTGCGATGGCGGCGTCCGGCTTCTCGTCCGCCGGCCTGGAGATGGCCAACCGGGCGGTCCAGCAGTGGCGTGCGGGTCTCTGCCTCGCCGACTCGCCGCTCTCCTTCCAGTACTCCTCCTCCGGCGGCGAGCCGCAGGCCCGGGCGGCGTTCCTGGGCAGGTCCGGAGTGGACGTCGCGCTGACGGCGCGCCCCGACACCGCGACCCCCGCCAGGCCGTACGTCTACGCGCCGCTGGCGACCAGCGGGATCTCGGTCGTCTTCCTCGTCGACGATCCGGTGACCGGCCGTCAGCTCCGGGACATGAAGCTGACGCCGCGGCTGATGGCCAAGCTCCTCACCCAGTCGTACGCGCCGCCGGGGCGAGTGGTCGCGTCGGTGAAGGGCAACCCCAGCTGCATCTTCCAGGACCCGGAGTTCAAGCAGCTGAACCAGTTCCCGGCGTCGAGCGGGATGCAGTGGCCGGCATCGTGCGCGCCCGCGGAGTTCGAGCCGACCGTCGTCGGTGGCACCACCGACCTGGTCCACCAGCTGACCTCCTGGATCGCCTCCGACCCGGAGGCCGTCCGGTTCCTGGACGGCGAGGACGACCCGTGGGGCATGCGGGTGAACACCTTCTACCAGCGGGGTGCGTTCTCCGGTTACCCGGTGGACGCCATCCAGCCGCAGGACTTCACCGGCCCGACGGACATCAGCGAGGCCGCCAAGAAGATGCGGCAGTACGAGTGGAACCCGGTGCTCGGCGGCCTCACCCAGGTCCTCCGGACGCTCCAGGAGAACCGCTCCACCTGCCAGCTCTGGCAGCCCGACGGCAGCGGCAGCCACCCGAAGTGCGATCCGATGGCCCCCGGCGACCGCAAGCTGTTCGCCATCATGGACAGCGGCCAGGCCAAGGCGTTCTCGCTCCCCGAGGCCGCCCTGCGGAACCCGGCCGGCGGTTTCGTCTCGCCGACCACCAACGGGCTCCAGTCGGCGGTGGCCGACATGCCGGCCACCGCCGCCACCGGCACCCAGCAGCTCCCGTACGGGGTGGCCGACACGGCGTTCTCCCGGGACACCCAGGCCTACCCGCTGACCACCGTCCAGTACGCGATGGTGCCCACCGGCGGGGTGGCGGCGGAGAAGGCGGCCGCGATCACGCGGTTCCTCACCACCGTCGCAGGCAGCGGCCAGGTCTACGGCGTGGAGCCGGGCAGGCTGGCGCCGGGCTTCCTCAGCCTGACCGGCAACCAGCGGCAGCAGACCCTCGACGCGGCGAAGCACGTCGAGAGCCAGGACGGGAAGTGGCCCGGCAACCAGGTGGCTCCGCCGGCCCCTCCGGCCGGTGGTGACGGCGGGACGAGCGGCGGGACGAGCGGCGGCTCCGGCGGCACGGGTACGGAGAGCGGGACGGCGGGCGCCGGCGGCACCGCCCCGGTGGCGGACGGCTCGACGTCCGGCGGCTCCGACGGTGGTACGTCGTCCTCCGGTGGCACCGGCACCGGCACCGGCACCAGCACCGGCAGCGGCACCGGCGGCCTGGGCGCCGAGAGCGGCACGGGCAGCACCGGCGGCACGGCGGCCGGTACCGCCGGCGCCGGGGCGGCAGGCGGTGCCCCGGCACCCGCCGCCGCGAAGCCCACCGCCTCGCCGAGCGCCTCCGCCGGCCCGCTCGCCGCCGCCCCGGTGGCGGCCGGCACCCCGGCGGCCGACCGGGCCGGCATGGCGCGGCTGCTGCTGCCGATCGCGGTGATCGCGGGCCTCGTGCTGCTGGTCGGCGGCCCCGCGGCGCTCTTCCTCGGCGGTACCCCCGCCGGCGAGCGGGCGGTGGCCGCCCTGGGCCGGACCTGGGCGCGGGTGCGCCGCCGGCCCTGATCCCGCAGCGGCAGTGACGACCCGGCGGGGCCGCCGTCCAGGCCCCGCCGGGCCCTCCCCGGGCGCCACCGCCCGGGGCCTCCCTGTACCGAGTACTTCCGTACCGAGCGCGCCGGAGAGCAGACCATGACAGCCGCCGCCGAGCCCGCGGCACCGTACGCCGGGGCTCCACGTCCACCAGATCACGATGTCCCCCGTGTCATCACCGCCCCTGCCACCCCCGGAGACCGGGTGTTCCGCGGGGTGCTGCGGGCGGCCGGGCTCTCGGTCTTCGCGATCATGGGGCTGATCGCGTTCTTCCTGATCCTGCGCGGTACGAACGCGCTGAACGAGGTGGGCTGGTCCTTCCTCACCGAGCAGAAGTGGCAGACCCAGGCGCACAACTTCGGCATCGCCGCGGTGCTCCCGAACGGTCTGCTGATCGCGGTGATCGCGCTGGTCATCGCGGTGCCGGTGGCGCTCACCACGGCCGTCTTCATCTCCGAGTACGCGCCGTCCTGGCTGCGCGCCACGCTGGTCTCCCTGGTCGACCTGATGGCGGCGATCCCCAGCATTATCTACGGCCTCTGGGGGCTGTTCTTCCTCCAGCCGCGGATCATCGGCTTCGTCCGCTGGCTGGCCAACCACCTCGGGGACACGATCCCGTTCCTCAAGGTGCGCACCGGCGACATCGGGACCTCGTACACGTCCTCCACCTTCATCGCCGGCGTGGTCGTCTCGCTGATGATCATCCCGATCGTCGCCTCGCTCAGCCGCGAGGTCTTCTCCCAGGCCCCGCAGGGCGAGCGGGAGGGCGCCTTCGCGCTGGGCTCCACCCGGTGGGGGATGGTCCGCACGGTCGTCCTGCCCTTCGGCCGCGGCGGTGTGATCGGCGCGGTGATGCTCGGCTTCGGGCGGGCGATGGGCGAGACCATCGCCGTCGCGCTGATCATCTCGCCCAACTTCAAGGCGATCACCCATGTGCTGGAGAACGGCGCCAACTCGATCTCGGCGCTGATCGCGCTGCGGTTCGGCGAGTCGGACGAACTCTCGCTCTCCGCGCTGATGGCGGCCGGGCTGGTGCTCTTCGCACTCACCCTGCTGGTCAACCTGGCGGCCGGCTTCGTGATCAACCGGTCCCGCTCCGGCGCGTCGACGGCGGACTGACCATGGCCGACTCCACCGCTCGCCGCCCGCTGCCGCCCCGCCGTGAAGGGACGCCCCGATGACCACCGTCGATCTGTCGCCGGCCTCGCCCGCCGCCCCGGCCGCCACCCCCGCGGGGGCTCCCGCGGACGCCGGACCGCCCCGCCCCGAGAAGCGGGTGAGGCTCGGCGGCGTCACCACCGAGGACGTGCTGACCGTGGCCGGTTCGCTGGCCGGTTCGCTGGCCCTGGACTGGATGCTCTACGAGCGGATCCTGCCGTTCAGCGGCGCGCTCGGCTTCCTGCTCTGCTGGTACGTCCTCTTCCTCGCCGGCTATTTCGCCATCGGCCGGCTCCAGTGGGGCCCGCTGATGGTCCGCGAGCGCCTGGTCTCCGTGGTCGCCTGGAGCTCCGGCGTGCTGGTGGTCGGTCTGATCGCCGACCAGATCGGCTATGTGCTGGTGCGCGGTCAGGAGGCGGCCAAGCACCTCAACTTCTTCACCGAGTCGATGGACCACACCGCCGCGCTCTCCCCGATCACCTCGGGCGGCGCGCTCAACGCCGTGGTCGGCACGCTCGAACAGCTCGGCCTGGCCACGCTGTTCGCCGTGCCGCTGGGCATCGCGGCGGCCGTCTTCATGTCCGAGGTCGGCGGCCGGCTGGCCCGGCCGGTGCGCACGCTGGTCGAGGCGATGACGGCGCTGCCGTCGATCGTCGCCGGGCTCTTCATCCTCGGCGTCGTGATCATCACCTTCGGTTTCGAGAAGAGCGGCTTCGCGGCCTCCCTCGCCCTCACCGTGATGATGATGCCGATCGTCACCCGGGCCGCCGAGGTGGTCATCCGGCTGGTGCCGGGCACGCTGCGGGAGGCCTCCTACGCGCTCGGCGGCAGCCAGTGGCGCACGGTGTGGAACGTGGTGCTGCCCACGGCCCGGCCGGGCCTGGTGGCGGCGGTGGTGCTCGGCATGGCCCGCGGCGTCGGGGAGACCTCCCCCGTGCTGCTGACCTCGGGGTTCACCTCGCAGTTCAACAGCAACCCGTTCAGCGAGCACCAGGTCTCGCTGCCGCTGTACATCTGGAACTACGTCAAACAGCCCTACCCCGAGATGATCGCGCGCGCCTTCGCCGCGGCCCTGACCCTGATGCTCATCGTGCTGGTCCTCTTCGTCACCGCGCGGGTCCTCGGCGGCCGGCGCCCCGGCCGGCTGACGCGCGGGCAGAAGCGGCGGATCGAGCGCGGCGCGCGCCGGGCCGAGCAGGCCGCCCGGACCGCCGCCGGCCTGGCCAGGCGGCCCGCCGTCCCGACCGGGGAGCACTGATGTCCCGCCCAACCGCCCTCCGTACCAGAGGAGTTCCCATGTCGTGGGAGGCCGCAAGCCGCCCCGTGGCACGCACGCTCGCCGTGCTGCTGTCCCTGATGCTCGCCGCGGCCTCCCTGCTGCCGGGGCTGAGCACACCGGCGTACGCGGCCACCGCGCTCAACGCCGACGGCTCCAGCTGGGCCGGACCGGCGATCGACCAGTGGCGCCAGGACGTCGCCCCGCAGGGCATCCAGATCAACTTCAACCCGATCGGTTCGGCCGCCGGCCGCAACCAGTGGAGCATCGGCCAGGACGACTTCACCGCCTCCGACGTGCCGTTCCGCTCCAGGACCGACACGGGGCTGGGCCAGGCCGGGCAGGCCGGTGGCGGCGGCAAGCCCGAGAACCCCCGGTACGGGTTCTCCTACGTGCCGATCACCGCGGGCGGGACGACCTTCATGTACAACCTGGTCGTCGCCGGCAAGCAGGTGCGCGATCTGCGGCTCTCCCCGCAGACGATCGTCGACGTCTTCACCGGCAAGATCACCAACTGGAACGACCCGAAGATCACCGCCGACTACGGCAAGCCACTCCCGGCCCTGCCGATCACCCCGGTGGTCCGCTCCGACGGCTCCGGTGCCACCGCCCAGTTCACCCGCTGGATGAGCCACACCCACCAGGCCCAGTGGGACGACTACTGCAAGAGCGTCAACGGCGTCTCCTGCGGCGAGTACACCGAGTTCTTCCCGCCGTCCGGCCGGATGACCGCCCAGAACGGCTCCGACGTGGTCGCCGGCTACATCAAGGCGCCGTCCGGCCTCGGCACCATCGGCTACGACGAGTACGCCTTCGCGAAGCGCAGCAACTGGCCGGTGGTGAAGGTGCTCAACCCGGCCGGCTACTACACGCTGCCGACCGCGTCCAACGTGGCCGTCGCCCTCACCGCCGCCAAGATCCGCGGCGTGGACGACAGCACGGCGGCCGACGACCCGGACTACCTGCAGCAGAACCTCGACGGCGTCTACACGATGAACGACCCGCGCTCGTACCCGCTCTCCAGCTACAGCTACGTGATCGTGCCGCGGGCCGGCGCGGCGCTCCCGCCGCCGCCGCGGTTCACCAACGACAAGGGCAGTGCGCTCAGCCGTTTCCTCGGTTACGTGCTCTGCGAGGGCCAGGGCGAGGCGGACGGCCTCGGCTACTCGCCGATCCCGCGCAACCTGGTGCGCGGCGGCCTGCTCCAGACCCAGCACATTCCCGGCAACGCCAGCCCCGTCGACCCCAACTCCCTCGCCAACTGCGCCAACCCGACCTTCAACGGGGCCGGTGAGCTGACCGTCCTCAAGGACGCCCCGCAGCCCAGCCCGTGCGACGCCAAGGGCGCGCCGCTGGACTGCACGGTGGAGGGCGGCAAGGCGGTGAAGGGCGGTGCGGGCTCGGGGTCCGCCGGGGGCTCCGCCGCCGGTGGGGCCGCGGCCACCGGCGGTACGGGCGGCACCGGCAGGACCGGCACCGGCAAGACGCCCGGCTCGACCGGCACCGGTGCGGGAGGCTCGGGAGGCACCGGTGGTTCCGGCGGCACCGGCAGCACCGGCGGCTCGGGTGGGGCGAGCGGGTCGGGCAGCGCCGCCGGCGGCACCGGTGAGGCGGCCGGCCGGCCCGGCGCCGGCGGCGACCCGGCCGCCGGGACGGGCGGCGAGGGCGGCGACCCGACGGCCGAGGACGTCGTCGACCCGCAGACCGGCCAGGTGGTCGCGCGCGGCCGGGGCGGCAGCGGCGGGGAGGTCGCGGCCAACGTGGTCGCCGTCGACGGGCGGCCCGAGGACTGGATGCTGACCACCCTCACCGCGCTCGAACTGCTCGCCGTGGTGATCGTTCCGCCGCTGCTCGGCCGCCGCCTGCTGCGGCGCCGCAACTCCGCCAGGGGCCGGTCATGACGGCCCCCGCGCTGGAGAAGCCGGCGGTCCCCGCGCAGCCGTCGGCGGAGCCGGCCCCCGCGCGGGCCTCCGCCCCGGCCGCCGGACCGGCCCGCGGCGGGACGGCCACGCCGGCGCGGCGGCGGTTCCTCCAGGGGGCCTGGGCGGTCAGCCTGCTGGCGGCGCTGATCACGGGCTTCGTCGGGTACCTCTTCACGCTGTCGCACGTCCAGGAGCAGCACTTCCAGTCCACCGCCCACAAGACCTTCCGGGACCAGCTGGCCCGGGCGGTCGCCCCGACCGGGGCCGCGGCCGACGGGGCGCCGGTGGCGCTGCTCGACATCCCGGCGATCGGCCTGCACCAGACCGTCGTGGTGGAGGGCACCACCGGCCGGGACCTCATGCGCGGGCCCGGCCACCGCCGGGACACCGCGCTGCCCGGGCAGGCGGGGGTGGCGGTCGTGTTCGGTCGTGGGGCCAGCTTCGGGGCGCCGTTCGCCGAGCTGTCCAAGCTCCGGGTCGGCGACAAGATCGAGGCGACCACCGGACAGGGCAGGTTCACCTACATCGTCAACGTGTACGGGGACGGCGACCACCCGATCACCGACCCGGTCCGCAACCGGCTGGTGCTGGTCACCGGGGACTCCGACTGGATCCCCGGCTCCACGGTGCTGGTCGGCGCCCGGCTGGACGGCGATCCCGAGGTCAACCCGGGCGGGCGGCCCGCCACCGTCCCCTACGACAAGGCGCTGGCGGCCGACAAGGGCGCGCTGGCCACGCTGCAGCTGTGGACGCTCGGGCTGCTCGGCGCGGTGGTGTCCGCCACCGTGCTGGCCCGGACCTGGCACCGTTCGGCCGCCTACCTGAGCCTCACGCCGGTCGTCGGCGCGCTGCTCTGGGCGGTCTACGAGAACGCCGCCGCCCTGCTGCCCAACCTCTACTGAAGCGCGCCCGGAGGACCGTACCGATGACGGATGTACCGATGACCGACGCACCGCACTTCGACGCACCGCAGTTCGACGCACCGCACTTCGACGCGGCGCCGTCCGACCGGCATGGCCGGCCCGGCCACCAGGGCACGGCGGCCGAGACCACCCTGACGCTGCCGCCCGTCCCGTCGGCGGGCCCCGCCCTCCCGGAAGGCGGGCCGCTGGCCGGGCTGGAGACCAGGGACGTCTCCGCCTGGTTCGGCTCGCACAAGGTGCTGGAGCGGGTCTCGCTCGCCATGCCCGCCGGGGAGGTGACCGCGCTGATCGGCCCGTCGGGCTGCGGCAAGTCCACCTACCTGCGGATCCTCAACCGGATGCACGAGATGGTGCGCGGCGCCGCGCTCGCCGGCGAGGTGCTGCTCGACGGCGATGACGTGTACCGGCCCGGGCGGCGGCCCGCCGAGGTGCGGCGCCGGATCGGGATGGTGTTCCAGCGGCCCAACCCGTTCCCGGCGATGTCCATCCAGGACAACGTCTCCAGCGGGCTGAAGCTGGCCGGCATCAAGGTGTCCAAGGAGGAGCGCGAGCACCTGGTGGAGAGCAGCCTGCGCCGGGCCGGGCTCTGGGACGAGGTCGCCACCCGGCTGCACACCCCGGGCGGCTCGCTCTCCGGCGGACAGCAGCAACGCCTGTGCATCGCACGGTCGTTGGCGGTCTCGCCGGACATCCTGCTGATGGACGAGCCGTGTTCGGCGCTCGACCCGACCTCCACCCGGCGGGTCGAGGAGACCATCGCCGAGCTGCGCGGGCGGCTCACCATTGTGATCGTCACCCACAACATGCAGCAGGCGCAGCGGGTTTCGCAGTCCTGCGCGTTCTTCCTGGCCACCCACGACACCCCGGGCCGGATCGTCGAGGCGGGTCCGACCGGACAGGTGTTCGGCAGCCCGCGCGACCAGCGGACCTCCGACTACGTCAACGGCCGGTTCGGGTAACCGGGTTACCGGCCGATCAGCTGCTCCAGCACCGCCGCGACGCCGTCCTGCTCGTTGCTCACGGTGTGCAGCGGCACCGCCGCCAGCACCTGCGGGTGCGCGTTGGCGACGGCGTAGGCGGTACCGGCCCAGGCCAGCATCTCCAGGTCGTTCGGCATGTCGCCGAAGGCCACCACCTCGCTCCGGTCGATCCCGTGCCCGGCGCACCAGCGGGCCAGCGTGCTGGCCTTGGTGACGCCGGGCGCGCTGATCTCCAGCAGCGGTATCGGCGCGGAGCGGGTGATCTCGGCGAGGTGGCCGGCCGCCTCGCGGGCCTCGGAGAGCAGCTTGTCCGGATCGAGGTCCGGGTGCTTGGCCAGCAGCTTGAACAGGCCGTGCACCGGGCCGCCGGCGCCCAGCAGCTCCTCCGCCGAGCCGATCGGGTGGTCCTCGTTCTGGCCCCACATCGGCACCTCGTACCCGGGCTCGCGGGCGAACCCGGCCGGGTACTCGAAGGCGAACGCGGTGCCGGGCAGCTTGGCCCGCAGCACCGCCACCACGTCGAGCGCGGTCCCGGCGTCGAGCGGGAAAGACTCCAGCAGCTCGCCGCGCCGCACGTCCACCACCGCGCCGCCGTTCGAGCAGATCGCCACCCCGTGCCCGCCGATGTGCGAGCTGACCTGCTGCATCCAGCGCGGCGGCCGGCCGGTGACGAACACCACCTGCACGCCGGCCGCCTCGGCCGCGGCGAGGGCGGCGGCGGTCCGCTCGCTGACGGTGCCGCCGGAGCAGAGCAGGGTGCCGTCCAGGTCGGTGGCGATCAGGCGGGGGGCGGTGCGGGGTGTGGTCACCGGTCCATCTTCGCCTACCGCCGCCGGGAGGTCACCGCTACGGCGGCGACCTCCCGGCGCGGACGGGTTCAGCCGACCTTGAGGGTCAGCCCGGCGGTGTGCAGCTGCCCGCCGGTCTGGAACTGCAGGAACAGCCGCCAGTCCCCGGGCGCCGGCAGCTCGGCGTGGAACGCCAGGGTCGGGCCGCCGGCGCCGCCGGCCTCGGCCTTCGCCTCCGGGTGGAGGTGGGCGAAGGCCTGGTCGCCGGCGTGGAAGGCGGTCAGGTGGGCGAAGGTCTCCAGGTACGGCTGGAGGTCGGTGACCGGCTTGCCGTCCTTGCTGACGGTGACCTTCAGCTCGCCCGCCTTCCCGGCGACCGGGGTGCCCTCGACCGCGACGGTGTACCCGTCCACGGTCGCGGTGCCGGTCGCTGCGGGCAGCTCGGCGGCGGCCGCCGCCCCCTCGCCGGGGACGGTCACCGTCCGGCTGAGCACCAGGCCGGTGCCCCGCCCGGCGCCGCTGTCCGGGACGAACGAGGCGTAGAGGCGCCAGGTGCCCGCGGTGAGCGCGGCCAGCGGGGCGGTCCAGGTGCCGTCGGCGGCCATCTCGGGGTGCAGGTGCTGGAAGCCGGTCAGGTCGGAGCGGATCGCGTAGAAGTGCATCCGCTTGGTCTGGTCGGTCCGGAACGCGGTGACCGGCTTGCCGTCGGGCCCGGTGACGGTGAACCGGTACTCGGCGGGGGTGCCGGCGGTGAGCGTCTCGGCGGCGGCGGTGAGGCGGTAGCCGTTCTGCTCGGCGGCGAGCCCGGGGGCGGTGGCGGCGGGGGTTTCGGAGGCGGAGCCGGCGGCGTCGGCGCCGGGCATCTGGTGGCCCTGGTGGCCGCCGCCGGCGGTGGCGGACGACGTGGCCGCCGCCGGGCTCGCGCCGTGGTCCATCCCGCTCATCGCGTCGGAGCCGCAGGCGGCCAGGGTGAGGGAGAGGGCGGCGAGCGCCAGGGCGCGGGTACGGGTACGGGTGCGGAGGGACATCTGGTGGGTTCTCTTCCGGTGTGTTCGGGCAGGACGCGGCGCGCCCGGACTCCCTTCGCGGGGAGCTCCGGCGCGGGCCCGGTCACGTCCGTGCGACGCACACCCGGAGCAGCAGCTGCCGCCCGGCTGCGGGCGGTGCCCGCGGGCCGTCGGCCGGCCGACGGTGCGGTCCGGCGAGGGCGGCGAGCAGGAGGGCGGCCGGCGCGAGGGCCTGCGGGCCGGGTGCGGGCAGCTGGGCGCCCTCCCGGTCCCTCGTCGACACACAGGAGACGACGGCCGGCTGGTCGCCGCCGTGCGCCCGCAGCCCGGCCAGGATCGGCCCGGGGTCCGGCCCGGCGTCCGGCCCGCCGTGGTGCGGCGCCAGGACGGGCGCCGCGACCGCCGCGACCGCCGCGGAGGGCTCCGGCTCGTGGCAGCCACCCGCCGAGGTCGGTGAGCCGTGCATCAGGAACAGCCCGGCCAGCAGCGCGCAGAGCAGCAGCAGCCGGGCGGTCGCCCGCCCGCCGTTCTGCCGCAAACCCCGCCGCCCGTCTGCCGTCACCCGGCCGACAATACCCCCAACCCGTATGTGGGGGCCTGTCTTCGAAGTACCGTCCGCCGGACGGGCGGACGACGCTACTTCGAAGACAGGCCCCCACATACGTACGTTTCGGCCCCCGGACCGAGGTTTCCGGCCGATTCGGCTCCGGCCGGGGTGTCCCTGCGGGTGGGGATGGGCATGACCGACTACGGCCACCCCGTCGGCAGGAAGAGCCATGCCACCTCGCCACCTCGAAGACGAGCGCCCACCGACCACCGCCCCGGACCGGCCGCAGACGCCGGACACCCGGCGCGATCCCGTCCTGATCGGCGACATCATCTTCGACACCCTCGCCGAGATCGCCCGCGGCCGCGCCACCGCGCCGCCGCCTTTCCCCGCCCAGCGCACCCGCCCCCACCCGTAACGGCGGCACGCCCTGGGGCGTACGTTCCGCGGTGCGCTGCCGCTCCGGCGTGGACGGGCCCGGCCCGGCCGCCCGGTGATTCACCTCTCGGGCGCTCGGCGCTCCCGGGTCGTCCTCTTCCGTCCGACCGCTCGGCGGGGGATGGTTGACCTCGGTCGATCCTCGTTCACGCGCCACCGGCCGAGCGGCCGGAGCGGGTCCCCGTACGGGCACCGGGCGCTCCGGCCGTGACGGTCAACTCAGTTGGGCCAGGCCCTCGGTGGCGATCCTCTCGAAGACGGCGAGGTCGTTCTCGAAGATCGAGTCGGGCACCGGCCAGTGGATCACCAGCTCGGTGATGCCGAGCTCCTGGTAGGCGCCGGCCCAGTCCACGAAGGCGTCCAGCGACTGCAGCGGCTTCTCCGCCGTCGAGCCCTGGAGCAGCACCTTCTCCAGCTCGCCGACGTCCCGGCCGGTCGCCTCGCAGGCCGTCGTCAGCTTCGCCAGCTGCGCCGCGATCACCGCGGGCGCCTGCTCGACCGGGACGTCCGCCGGCCCGCGCGGGTCGCCGTAGGTGACCCAGCCCTGCCCGTACTCGGCGGCCAGCTTCAGCCCGCGCGGCCCGGTCGCCGCGACGTAGAACGGCACCCGCGACTGCTGCACGCAGCCCGGGATGTTCCGCGCCTCGACCGCCGAGTAGTACGTGCCCTCGCGGGTCGTGGCGTCATTGCGCAGCAGTTCGTCCAGCAGCGGCAGGAACTCCCCGAAGCGGTCCGCCCGCTCCTTCGGCGACCACGCCTCCTGCCCCATCGCCGTCGCGTCGAACCCCGTCCCGCCGGCCCCGATCCCCAGCGTCACCCGCCCACCCGAGACGTCGTCCAGGGTGACCAGCTCCTTCGCCAGCGTCACCGGGTGGCGGAAGTTCGGCGAGGTGACGAGGGTACCGAGGCGGATCCGCTCGGTCGCCGTCGCGGCCGCCGTCAGGGTCGGCACCGACCCGAACCACGGCTCGTCCCGGAACGACCGCCAGGAGAGATGGTCGTACGTGTAGGCGGCGTGGAAGCCGAGGTCCTCGGCCCGCCGCCAGGTCTTCTGTCCTTCGGCCCACCGGTGGATGGGGAGGATCACGGTGCTCAAGCGCATACCTGCGACCCTACGGCAGCCATCTCCGTCGCTTCAGGAGCAGCCGCCGAGAAGGACTCACAAGCTCACACATGATGTATTACACTGATGGTGTGGACACACAACGCCCTGGCAAGACCCGAGTCACCAGTGTCTCCCTGCAAGCCGAGACCCTGGAGGCGATTCGCGCACGTGCCGGGAAGCAGGGCGTTTCCTCCTACATCGAAGAGGCCGTGCAGAGGCAGCTCCAGCGCGAGGCCATCGACGAGTACATCGTCGCCTCCGAGGCCGAGCACGGCCCGGTCGACCCAGCCGAGGTGGCAGCCAAGACCGAGCGTATCCGCGCCCACCACGCCGCCCACCGCGGAGAGTCCGCTCCGGCGGATGCCGCGTGAGCGGCACGCTCGTTCTCGACAGCGAGGCGCTCTCCAAGCTTTCCCGTCGGCATCGTGCCATGACCGTCTGGCTGGACGTCGCCCGTACGCTCGATCTCCTGGTGGTGACGAGCGCAGCCACACTGGTGGAGGCGCGAGATCCCAAGGTGCCCCAGGCGGCGTTCGATCACGCCGTCTCCCTGACCAAGGTGCGGCCCATCACAGAGGAGATCGCCCGTGCCGCAAGCAAGTTGCTGGTGGCCGAAGGGCTGCACGGGCACAAGTACGCCATCGACGCGATGCTCGCGGCCACAGCCCACCTTGAACACGGTGACGTGACCGTCGTGACGAGCGACCTCGATGATCTGCGCCGGCTGTGCCATCCGCGCGTCGCAGTCGAGCAGATCTGACTCGTCCCCTCTGCTTGCCTCGTTCTTGCATCTCAGAGCGCGATGGGCGAGCGAGGCTTGACCTGTGAAGCGCGCTTCGGTGCGCCCGTCCGGTGACGAAGAGGACCGGGATCCTTCACGCGTTTGCGGCCGGATTCCTCTCCAGGACACGACCGCCGGTGCGGACCGGCTCCCTGTCGGATTCAACGCTGCAGCCAGCTCAGCAGGGTCGTCGCCGTGAACACCGTGCCCGACGCCAGACAGACCGCGCGCGGGGTCAGCCACCCGGGGCCTTCCCGGACAGGCCCCAGGGGCTGGGACTGCGGGACCGGAGCCAGCAGCGCGTCTGCGAAGGCCTGGGCGGTCGGCGGTCGGTCCGCCGGCTCGACGGACATCGCGGTCCGTAGCAGCAGGGCGACGTTCGGTGGGAGCTCCGCTCCGGCTGGGAGCGCCGGCAGCGTCGAGGCGGTCTGCTGGTCGGTCATCAGGGCTGTGGCGCGTCCGCCCGGGCCGAACGGCTTCTGCCCGGTCAGCAGCTCGTAGGCCACGACGGCCAACGCGTACACGTCGGCTCTCCCGTCGACCCCGCCGGTCTGGAAGGCCTGTTCCGGTGCCATGTACGCGGGCGTGCCCGTGGTCACCGTCAGCCCGGATGCGTCGGCCAGTTGCTTCGCGCTGCCCAGATCCGCCACCAGCACCGCGGTGGGCGCAGGGCCGGCGGCGAGCAGCAGGTTGGACGGCTTGACGTCGCGGTGCACCACGCCCGCCTCGTGCAGGACCTGGACCGCGTAGCCCGCCTCCGCGGCCAGCCGCAGCGCCTCCTGCGGGTCGCACTGCCCGACCCGGTCCGCCAGGGTGCCGCCGCGTACGTAGTCCATGACGAAGTAGGGCCGGTCCTCCTGCACCCCGACGTCGTGCACCCGGACCACCCGCGGGCTGGCGATCCGGCGCAGCAGCCTCGCCTCCGCCAGGAACCGCTCGCGCACATCGGCGTTGGCGGCCCAGTTCTCGGCCAGCACCTTCACCGCGACCTCGGTGTCGAGCTCCGGATCGTAGGCCTTCCAGACCGTCGCGAAGGAGCCGGCTCCGAGCCGCTCCAGGAGGAGGTAACGGCCGAGCTTGCGCATGTGGCAGCATTCTGCCGGAGTCGGGGGGAGTGCGGAACTCCCGTTCGACGGACGGGATGCCAGGCGGGACGAAACGGGGGGATCCGGGTGTTCGAGGAAGGCGAGCTGGAACGGCTCGTGGCGGCTGCTCAGGCGGGGGACCCGGGGTCGATGGAGTACCTGCTGGCCAAGCTGCGGCCGGTGGTGCTGCGCCGCTGCTCGCGCTTCCTGCCCCACCACGCCGACGCGGAGGAGGCCGCGCAGGACGCGCTACTGTCCATCAGCACGCACCTGGGCGAGTACGGCGGCCACGGCTCCTTCCTGGGCTGGGTGACGGTGATCGCCTCGAACGCCGCCCGGTCCACCTACCGCTCGATGCGCCGGCGCGCCGAGGACAGCCACGCCGACCTCCCCGAGTCCGTCGACCCGCGCACCACCAGCGTCATCGCCGGGACCCGGCTCGACCTGATGGAGGCGCTGGCCGCGCTGGAGCGGCAGCACCCCACCCTGGTGGAGTCCTTCGTGCTGCGCGACCTGGGCGACCTGACCTACGTCCAGGTGGCCGAGGAGCTGGACGCCCCGTTGGGCACGGTCAAGGACCGTATCCACCAGGCCCGCCGCTTCATGCGCGAGCGCCTGGTCACCAGGCTGTGAACAGCGGTCCCGCGGCGGGCGGCGGCCACGCCGTCGTCCGGCCCCGGTCCGCCGTCGCCGCCCTGGTGGCTGCCGTAGCGCTTGGGCTGGCGACCGGCCGATTCGTCCTGCCACCGCCCCCCGGCGCCACCGCGCACTCGGCAGCGCGGTCGGGTGCCGCGGTCGGCGGGGCATCCCAGGGCGCGTCCGCTCCCGCGACGCCCGGCGTGTCCGTCCCGACGCCCGGGTCCTCGGCCTCCGGCTCCGGCTCCGGCTCGCCGACCGGTGCGACCGGGCCGGTGACGGCCGCGAACCTTCTGCGACCCGCGGCCTTCAGCCCGGACGTCGGCATCGGGCAGATCCACGTCACCGACCGGTACGGCGACGGGGCTTACGCCAACGCGGCCTGCTCCGGCGAGAAGACCCTCACTCAGACCCTGGGCGGGCCCGGTGCCCACTTCCGCGGACTGATGACCGGCACCCGCACCTCCCCGGACGACCCCACGCTGGCCGCCGCCCGCGTCGACCAGGTCGCCCGCGAGGTCGCCGCCGAGACCCGGAGCCCCTCCCTGGCGCAGAACTTCGCCGACCGCCTGCTGCTGGAGGAGGTGCCCTGCCAGGAGGCGGTGCCAGGGCACTGGGTCTACGGAAGGACCACGACGGTGCAGCTCGCCCCGGACGTCACCGCGAGCTGGATGGGCGCCTACCAGGGATCCCTCAACACCACCGGTACGGCGCCCGAGGGCAAGGAACCCTGCGGCGGCATCGCCGTGCTGCGCAGCGGCAGCCACTACGGGGTGCTGGAGGTCGATGCCTGCCTGGGGACGGCCGCGATGGACCGCGTCGTCAGGACCGCTCTGTCACAGCTGTGAAACAGCCGGTCAGGGCTCCAACTTTCCCTTCTCCGGCGGCATCTCCCCGGTTGTACGAGGACGCAGCAGGCGTCCCGACCAGCAGGGGGACCAGATGACCGAGAACCAGGCCGTCCAGCAGAAGTCCGTTCGCCGCAACCGGGTCGTCGCCGCGGCCTGCTTCGCCGCCGCACTGATCACGGCCAGCGTCGTCGGCACCCAGTCGGCCACCGCCGACGGGGCCGAGCACAACGCCGCGGACCGCACCGCGGCCGCCGCCCACCCGGTCACCGCCGCCCACCCGGCTGCGGTCGCCGCGCCCGGACTCGGCTCCGCCGACCTCGTCCAGAGCGAGGACTTCCAGCAGGGCCTGAACCCGGTCGGCGCGACCGTTGCGCTGACCGGACGCCAGGCGCTGTCCGCGTGCTCCGGCGAGGAGACGATGCGCGACCTGACCAAGGACAAGGCCACCGCGTACGCGTCCGTGACCTGGACCTTCGACACCGACGGCCGACTGACCGAGTCGGCTGCGAGCGCCCCCACCGGGACCGCGGCCGACACCTGGGAGAAGCAGCTCGTCGCGCTCGTTCAGGACTGCCAGGACGAGCCCGCCGGCCACTGGCACTACGGCGCGGCCCACACCCTGACCGTCACCGGCGGCACCGCCCGCTGGTACCCGGCCTACAGCGGCGACGGCACCGTCAGCGGCGGGGTCGCGGTCCTGCGCAGCGGCACCAGGGTCGCCATCGTCGAGCTCACCGGCCGGCCCACCGACGCCCCGACCTACGTCGAAGGCATCGCCACCGCAGCACTGAACCGCCTCTCCTCCTGAACGGCAGCCCCGCGCCGCCCGCGCCGCCGTGCGGAGCCGGCCCCGAACATCGAAGAGGCTCGCACGCCCAGTGGCCGTGCACCCCCAGTACCACTGTGAACAGCCGCACTCCACGCCCATGACCACCGCTGGTTTCAAGCCCAGGAACACCAGACAGGTGCCTCCGCCCCGTCCCAGCTCAACTCCGCTGAGCGCGGAGCTGCTGCTGGGAGCAGCGAAGGCCGTGGCGGCCTGCCGGGGGCTCTTCCCGAGTGGGCCGCCAGGGGCCGTCCGTAGTGTGTTCTCGCAGGTCAGACCGTGATAGGTCGGTGGATGGGGAGGATCACCGTACTCAGTCGCATGCCGCCGTCCCTACGTCGTCGCATGTTCATGGCCCCGGTCAGCCGCTGCCGCCACGCCCCAGGGCGGTGCCCCACCGTTCGGCGATGGCGGCCGCGTGCGCGAAGTGCGCGGCGGCCTCGGCGTCGCGGCCGAGCAGGCGGGCGAGTTCACCGAGCGTGTACGCGACCGGGCGGATCGCCAGGGTGAAGCCCGAGGAGGGCGGCGGCGCGTCACGGTAGGGGAGCAGGGTGGTGTACAGCTCGTCGGCCCGTTCCTGCTCGCCGAGCGCGACCATGGCCATCGCGCGGAACGTCGCGAAGACCGTGAGGAGGTAGTCCGTGCGCAGCGGCCCGACCCGGGCGAGGACGGTGCGGGCCTCGTCCTGCTGCCCGGCGGCGCACAGGGCCGCGGCGAGCAGGTCCGCCATCGGCGGGCCGTATTCCTCGGTCAGCCGCCGGGCCTGCGGGACGAACTCGCCGAGCCTTCCCTGAGCGGCCCGGATCGTCGCCAGCGCGATCTGCAGGAAGCCGTCGGCGTGCGGAGAGCCCTGCCTGGCCATGCCGGCGGTGGCTTCGGCGTACAGCTCCTCGGCGTCCTCGTCGCGCCCTTCGATCAGCGCTCGCGTCGCCAGCGCGGTCTGACCGACCACGATGGGCCCAGGCATCCGGTAGGCCCGGGCCAGTTCCACGCACGTCTCGATGTGGCCGTAGGCACCGGTGGCATCACCTGCGGCAGCGGCAGCGGTCGACAGGCTGAACAGGCCGAACCAGCGAAAGGCCGGCAGATCGTGCTCGGTGGTGAGCCGGACGAGCTCCTCGCTCCGCGCCCGCTGCTCGCCTCCCTCACGCTCGATGTCGAACTCGCGGAGCAGCGCCGCGAGCGCCCTCGCGCGAAGGCCGGGATCTCCCAGGGCCGTTGCGAGTTCGACGGCTTCTTCGGCTGCGGTCCGCACCCTCGGGTCACGCACGTCGGACAGTTCGGCGCAGTAGGCGAGCAGCAGCCCGCACCGAGCGGCGGGCGCCAGCTCCGGCTGGTCCAGCGACCGGCCGAGCAGCGCGACGACGGGCTCGTCGACCACGCCGTACGGCCGGGTCTGCCACGGCGTCGGCTCGGACCACGCGGTGAGCGCGCGGATCAACAGCTCGCTCCGCCCGGTGCCGACCGCGCACTCGATCGCCCGCTGCCGGGTAGCGCGGGCGGCCATGACCGCCCCGGCCCGCACCTGGGCGCGCAGCAGCCTGCCCAGCAGGTCGATGCGTTCTGCCTCGCGGTCTTCCGACGGCCCGGCCGGGGTCCGGTCGAAGCAGTCCAGCGCCGCGGCGAGCAGATCGGCCGCCGCTTCGTGGGCGTAGCGGCCGGCCGCGAGGTCGGCCGCCCGCAGGCCGTAGTGGACGCCCTTGGCAGCCGTGGCCGATGCCGCCGCCCGTGCGAAGTGGTGGGCCAGCGCGGACACATCACTCGAACCGATCCGCTCCAGGCCGGCCGCGATCCGCCCGTGCATGCGCCTGGCCCGCAGGCCGCTCAGATCGGCGAGCAGCGTGTCGCGCACCAGTGCGTGCGTGAACCGGACGCGGCCCGGGGCCGGCTCGGTCAGCAGCCCGGCGACCAGACCGGCGTCCAGTGCGCCCAGAACCCCGTCCTCGTCGGTGTCCGCGGCGCCGACCAGCAGCTCGACGTCCACTTCACGCCCGACGACCGCGGCCAGCCGCAGTACCGCCACCACCGCCTCGGGGAGGCGGCCGAGCCTGCGGCGCACCACGTCCCGGACCCCCTCCGGCACCTCGGACAGGGCCACCAACGCACCTTCGCTGCTGAGCAGTCGGGCGCTCTCCCACACGTAGAAGGCGTTTCCGCCGGTGCGTTCGGCGAGCGCGGAGACCGTCCCGGCGTCCACCGGCCCGGTACCCGCCGCCTTGATCACCTCGGCGACGGCCGACGCGGGCAGCCCCGGCAGCGGCAGCCGCAGCGGCGACCGCCCCGCGAGCACGGCGAGCTGGTCCGTGAGCGGGCCCTCGATCTCGTTCGGACGGTAGGCGGCCACGACCAGGACCGGTGTCCCCGGGGGCAGGTCGGTCAGGCCGGTCAGCAGGGCGAGCGTCTCGGCGTCGGCCCAGTGCAGGTCGTCCAACACCACGGCCAGCGGCCGCTCGCGGGCCACCGCCGCGAGCCACTGCGACACCGCGCGGTTCAGGCGGAACCGGCCGGCGGCCACGTCCTCGTCGGGGCCCCGGCCGGATGCGCGGTCGGAGAGCAGCGGGGCCAGGACCTCGGCGGACTCGGCCGGGGGTGGCGCGGCGGCGGCGATCGTCCGCAGCGCCGCCACCCAGGGCCACGCGGGTGGCGCCCCCTCGTCGTCGGTGGCCTGGCCGACCGCGACCAGCCAGCCGTCACCACGGAGCCGCTCGCCGAGCCGCTCCAGCAGCTCCGACTTTCCCAGGCCCGCCTCGCCGGTGACCAGTGCCACTCCTGGCCCCGCGGTGGCCGCCCGGCCGGCGGCCTCCACCAGCCGGGCGAGTTCGGCCTCGCGTCCGACGAACGGGCGCGTGTCAGTGGCGGGTCGGCGCGATGGCGCCGGGATGTTCCGGTCTTCGGGCGGGGTCGGCGGCCGGTGCGGCGGAGCCTCCGTCGCGGCCAGCAGCACCGCGGTGCGACCGCCCAGGATGGCCGCTTCGAGCTCGTTCAGCACGGGCCCCGGGTCGAGACCCACCTCGGCCGCCAGGACCGCGCGGGCCCGGCGCAGCGTCGCCAGCGCGTCGGCCTGCCGGCCCGCCGCCCACAGCGCCAGCGCGTGGAGACGCCAGCCTTCCTCCCGCAACGGCTCGTCGAGTGTGAGCAGTTCGGCCTCGGGAACGGTCACGGCGGCATCCGCCGACCTCAGTCCGGCGACCACGTTCAGCTCGCGCGCGACCAGCCGCAGCTCGTCCAGGCGGGCGACCTCGGCACGGGCCCAGGACTCGTCGACGAACTCGGCGTACGCCGTGCCCTGCCACAGTGAGAGCGCCTCGCCGAGCAGGCGCCGCGCGGTCTCCGGCTGCCACTGCGGGACTTCGCGCGCCTCGTGCAGCAACCGCTCGAACCGCCAGGCGTCGACGGCGCCGTCGGGCAGGCGCAGCGCATACCCGGGTGGTGCGCTGACCAGCAGGGTGGCCGGAGTGCGCGGTGCCCTGCCGGGCTCCAGCAGCCGTCGCAGGTTCGACACGTACGCCTGCAGTGACGTCACCGCCCGTGCGGGCGGGGCTCCTTGCCAGATCTCCTCGATCATCCGGTCGACCGAGACGACCGCGCCGCGCGCCACCGCCAGTCGGGCGAGGACCGCGCGCTGCCGCCGGCCGCCGAGCGGGACGGGCCCGCCGTTCCACTCGGCCGCGAAGGAGCCGAGCACGCGTATGGAGACCATCACCAGGCACATCGTAGACGGCCCGCACTCCTCCAAGTCGCTTCCAAATGCCCTCCAGGAGCCCCCGGCGAGGCTTCTCGCATGGACACCACGAACGCACCCGTGCAGAGCCGTCCGAACACCCAGGAGATGGTGGTCATCCACCGCGGAATGCGCCGCGAGTCGCGACTGCTCATCGAGCTGATCGCCGCCGTGGCTCCCGGAGACACCGCCCGCGCCCGTGTTCTGGCGGACCACTTCCGCGACTACCGGCTCGGATTGAGCAACCACCACCACGGCGAGGACGCGTTCCTGTGGCCTCCGCTGCTGGCCAGGGTCGACCTCGAAGCCGACCTCGTCCTGCGGATGGAGGCCCAGCACGAACGCGTCGCCGCCACCCTCGCGGCGGCCGAAGCCGCTCTGCCCGTCTGGGAGTCGGGGGCCGGAGAGGCGGAACGCGACGCGCTCACGGCCGCCCTCGCCGAGCACCGCGCCGTCCTCGTCGAGCACCTCGACGAGGAGGAGACCTCACTGCTCCCGCTCGCGGCACAGCACCTGTGGCTGCACGAATGGAACGCCATGGGCGAGCACTTCCTGGCCAACACGCCCAAACCCAAGCTGCTGTTCTTCCTCGGCATGGTCCTTGAGGAGGCCGATCCCGCCGAACGCTCGGCGATCCTCGGCGGCCTGCCGCTCCCCGCCCGACTGCTCTGGTACGCCGTCGGCCGCGCGCAGTACGCCCGCGCCACCCGCCGTGTCCGGGGCTGACCGCCCCGACCGCCTCCGCCCGGACCGCCCCTTCTTCCCGAAAGACAGGAAAGCCATGAAGCGCTTCACCACCGTCCTCACCGTCCTGAGCGGCCTGTTCGTCCTGTACATCGGCCTCATCTACCTGCTGGACCCTCAGGCGTCCGCGGCCGGATTCGGCCTGCCGAGCTGGCCCGAGCACGAGGGCACGGGCTTCCTCACCGTCAAGGGCGGGCGCGACATCGGGTGCGGCCTGGCCGTCTTCGCGCTCCTGCTGACCGGCCACCGCAGGGCCCTCGGCTGGGTGCTGCTGGCGCTCACCTTCGGGCCCGTCACCGACATGCTGACGGTCCTGGGCAACCACGGCTCGGCCGGCACCGCGTACGGCGTCCACGGCCTCACCGCCGCGGCAGTCGCTCTGAACGCCGTACTCCTCCTGCGCGAACGCCCCACCCCGGCCGCCGCCTGAGCAGGCCGTGCACACCACCGCGGATACGTCCGGGAAGGACCACGACCAGCCGGGGCCGCTCACGCCCCGAGCACTGGCCGGCGGTCCTTCCCGGCATGCCGGCAGGTGACGGGTGAACGAGGCTCGACCGAGGTGCCGAGGGTGCCGAGGCGGATCCGTTCGGTCCTCCAGGAAAGGCCGCCATGTCGATGCATATCGCAGTATGCTCTCCATATGTCAGCAACCACGCGCATCACCGTCACTCTCCCGACGGAGCAGGTGGCCGAGCTCAAGAAGCTCACCGACAACGTCTCCGGATATGTCGCGGAGGCGGTCGCCCGCCAGATCCGGCACCAGCTGCTCGCCGACGATTTCCGCCGCTACCAGGAGGAACAGGGCCCGTTCACCGATGAGGAGCTGTCCGAGGCGCACGCCAGGATCTTCGGCTCCGCCGGGTCGGCGGGTTCGGCGAGCGCCGCGTGACCGAGCGATTCGAGACCGTCGTGTTGGACTCCCAGGGAATGTCCTCGTGGATCACGCAGGACCGAGGCGTGCTGGCGATGCTCCAGGTGTTCCACGCCATGGGGGCCGACTTCGTCGTCGGCGCGAACACGATCGTGGAAGTCACGCACGCACGCGTGAATGAAGCCCGGCTGAACTGGACGCTCTCCCGGGTCAAGGTCGAGTCGGTCACCGAGCAGGCCGCGAGAGCCTCGGCCAAGCTGCTGAAGCAGGCCGGCCTGCACGGCCACAAGTACGCCATCGACGCGACCGTCGCCGAACTTGCGCTCCGTCAGCCCGGACCGGTGGCCATGCTCACTTCGGACATCGACGACATGGCGAAGCTCTGCGGCAGCCGAGTCCGGCTCATCGCGATCTGAGCCGGGTCCGGGCGCTCTGCCGACAGCCTTCCAGTGCGGCCGGATTGACCTTGAATTCTGAGGCCAAGTCAGGATTTGGCATGCGCTCCCCCCGGAACGTTGTCCACGGCGGGGCCCCCTGCTCCGCCAAGGCTCACGGTAGCCGACCGTGGTGCGAAGGGGGCGGAAGGGGGACGGTGGGAGGCGCTAGTCTTTCCGCCGCACCTAGCAATCTGATCATGCGTTAAACGGGGGTTTCTTCGGCATGTCTGCTTTCCAGGGAATGACCACCGCCCAGCGGCTCCTCGGTGCCGGACTGGTCGCCACGGCCGCGCTCGGGCTCACCGCCTGCGGGCCGGACAACTCCTCCGACCAGGCGGGTGGCAGCGCGCCCGCCGCCACGGCCACGGCGACGACCGCGCCCAGCCCGGCCGCCACCGGTACCGCGGCGCCGACCGCCGGCACGAGCGGCAAGCCCGGCGGCACGACCGGCAAGCCCACGGGGACGGCCAAGCCCTCGGGCGGGGCGAGCGACGGGCCGGAGGGGTTCTGTGACGCCACGCCGCTGCCGGCGGGCCAGAAGTGGGTCTACCCGGCGAAGGGGACGACGACGACCACGCTGGTCTACAAGGACACCAAGACGGCGTGCGGCGTCAACGACGTCGTCTTCGAGCCGACCGGGGCCGACAAGAGCGCGCCGTTCGCGCCCACCGCCAAGGGGCACCTGAACTCGGTCCTGGCGCCGCCGAAGGACGTCAACGTCGCCGACCTGGTGAAGCACATCGGCGAGTGCCTCGCTGACCCGACCGCGACCAAGGGCTTCTACCCCTGCTCGGGCGGGGACTACAAGATCGCGATCGACTCCTCCGGCAAGGTCGTCGAGGTCACCGAGCGCGCCCACTCCTGACCGGGGGATCGGGGAGTTCGCAGGCGGGTCGGCGACGGCGGCCGGCCCGCCCATTGCGGTTCGATCACGGCGTGTCCGATTAGTCGATCATGCGTGGGAGTGCGGTGATTAACTTTGTTGGCACAGGTGTGGACCGGCTCTCATAATTCCTGCTGAGACGCGTGACGGTCGGCCTGGGAGCCACGGGGGGTGGCCTGCAAGGGGCCCGTGCGCGACATTCCACATGCCCCGGGGGAGTTCCTTGTCCGCGCTTGCAAACATGCCGCCTGCCGCTGATCCGGCAAAGGGGCCGTCATTCGAGACTGCCGTCGCACCCGATTCCGGTGCGGTTTCCGAAACGGTGGCCGAGGGCGGCCCGTACGCCCCGGCGCCCGCGCCCACCGGGACCGAAGCCGGGTCCGAGCCCGCGCCCGTCGGGGGTGTCACGCCCGCGCGGAAGCTGCCGCGCGCGGTCGGCGTCGCTCTGGCCACGGCGGGCCTGCTCGCCGTGACGGCGACCAGCGCCGCCGTCACGGTGGCGGTCGGCAAGCCGGACGCCCGGCCCGCCGTCGTCGCCGGGGCGGCCGGTGCCTCGTCCGGCGCGAGTGCCAGTGCGAGCCCGAGCGTGAGCCCGAGCGCGTCGCCCTCCGCCTCCGCCTCGGCCACGCCCACCGCCGCGCCGACCACCGCCCCGCCCGCGCCCAAGCCGGCCAGCACCGTCAAGGGCAGCGTCAGCGGCGGCAAGCACAACGGCGACCTGCGCTACTTCCTGCTCCCGATCCCCGACGGCGGCGAGTCCTACGGGCCGGCCGACGGCATGACGATGACCGACGACGAGGTGGCCGCGAACTTCGGCAACCAGGACGGCATCATGCGCATCCTCGGCTCCTACGGGTACAAGGACGCCGCCACCCGGATGTACCGCACGGCCGACGGCAAGGCCGAGGTCACGGTCACCCTGCTGCACTTCGGATCGACCGGGCAGGCGGGCGACTTCGCCCGCAACTACACGATGAAGCTGGACCCGATCGCCATCGACGGGGACCCCAACGCCCACGGCTACGTGCACAAGCCCAAGCAGCAGGCCTACACCGGCTCGATGACCGGGATCTCCAGCCAGGGCGACGTGCAGTACACGATCGACGTCGATGTGAAGGGCACCCCGGACAAGGCACTGCTGAGCGAGCTGATGAAGCGCCAGCGCGAGTGGCTGTCCTCCGGCGGCTGAGTCCCGCCGCCGCCCACGCCCGACGTCACCCTTCCCTTTCTGGAGCCACTCCGTGACCACCGAATCCGTGGAGCCGTCGCCCGCCGACGCGCCTCCGCCGGCCGCGCCGGCCGTCCCGCCGCCCGCGCCCGCCGCTGAACCGTCCGCCGTCGAGGCCCCCGCCGAGGCCCCCGCCTTCCCGACGGCCGATGCCCCTGCCTTCCCGCCCGCCGACGCACCCGCCTTCCTTCCCGTCGAGGCCCACGCGCCCCTGCACCGCCCCCGCCGTCCGCGGCCGGTGCTGCTGGCGGTGGGCGGGCTGGTGCTCGGCACCGTGGTCGGCGGCGCCGTCGGCTACGCGATCCAGGCGAGCCGCCCGCCGACGCCGCTGCCGCCGATCCAGGTCGCGCTGCCGTCCTACCCGGCCGGGTCGGTGGACGCGGCGGCCGCCGCCGCGGCGGCACCGAAGCCGCTGGCCATCGACGGCGACCTGCGGAAGCTGCTGATGACCGCCCCGACCGGCAGCACCGCCTGGGGCGACTACCCGGACTCGCCGAGCTGGATCTCCGTCGGCGAACTCGCCGAGCGAAGCGGCCGGTCGGCGGAGCTCTTCAAGAACCTGAACGGCCAGCAGTTCCGCCGCGCCGCCGAGGTCGACTGGAAGAAGGACGGCCTGAAGGTCCGGGTCTCGCTGATCCAGTACTCGGCCGACCGCGCCGCGGAGGCCAAGTCCCGCGCGACCGGCTTCCGGCTCCAGCCGTTCGCCGACGACGCCAACGGCGGCTACAAGGTCGACAGCGAGGCCTCGTACTGGGCCGAGACCACCGAGCAGTACTACCTCGGCACCGCCGTCGCGCAGCGCGGCACGGTGGTGATGGAGATCAAGGTCTTCGGCGCCCAGCCGGTGGACCCCGAGGTCGTGAAGGGCATTGCCAAGCAGCAGTGGGAGCGGCTGGTATGAGCGACAGCACCGTGACCGGGTCCCCGACCCCCGAGCCGACGCCCGCCGCCGAGGCACTCGTACCGCCGGCCGCCGACGCGGCACCGCCTGCCGACGCGGCACCGCCCGCCGATGCGGCACCGCCCGCCGATGCGGCACCGCCCGCCGATGCGGCACCCGTACCGCCGCCCGCTGTCGAGGCGCCGCCCGCCGTCGAGGCGACGGCGCCGGCGGCCCCCGCCCCGTCCTCCCGCCGCCTCCTCCGCGCCACCGGCGCGACCGTGGCGGCCGCCCTGGTCGGCGTGGTCATCGGCTTCGGCATCATCAAGACCCAGTACGACGACCCGGCACCCGTCACCGCCGCCGGGCCGACGGTCGCGCCCGCCCCGACCGCCGCCCCCACCCCCTTCGGCGCCAAGTCCAACGGCAATCACTTCGGTTCGCTGCGCGACCTGCTGCTGCCCGTCCCGGCCGACTACGCGCTCGGCCCGGACGAGGGCGGCTACGGCAACGACGTCGAGCTGAGCGCGGACCAGCTCTCCGCCGAGCTGGACAGCGGTCTCCAGCAGATCCCCAAGGACAAGCAGGAGAAGCTCCGTCAGTACTGGGACGGCCTGCACGTCAAGGCCACCGGCGTGCGCACCTACAAGACCAAGGCGGACGACCTGGTCATCGGCATGAAGCTGCGCCAGTTCAACCAGCAGGAGGTGCAGAAGCTGAACGAGTACACCGCCGTCTTCACGGGCGACACCGGGATCTTCCGCATCGGTCCCGCGATCCCGAACCACCCCGAGGCGCACTGCTACCTGATGCCCGCCCCGCCGTCCGCGCCGATCGACTACCTGGAGTGCTCGGCCGCCGAGGGTGACCTCCTGGTGGTGATGGCGGCCGAGGGTGTGGCACCGCTGCCCAAGGACAGGATCGTCGCCCTCTTCACCCAGCAGCTCGACCGCCTCGCCAGCCCGGGAGCGTCCGCATGACCGACCACGCCACCCCGCACGACAGCGCGGCCACCCCTGCCGACGCGCCGGCGGCCCCGCCCGTCGCGCCGCCGGTCGCACCCCCGGCCGCGTTCGCGCCGCCCGCGCCGCCCGTGCCCGAGGCCGCCACCGCGGTCGGCGGGACCGCTCCCGCCGACCCCTGGGGCGCCCCCGATCCGCAGGCGTTCCCCGTCCCGCAGGCGTTCGCCGTGCCACTGAGCCCCGAGGAGCTCGCGGCCCGCCGCACCCGCCGGCGCCGGGCGGCGGTGCGCTGGGGCGCCGCCGCCCTGGTCTGTGCGCTGGCCGGCACTGGAGCCGCGGTGGCCGTGACCGCGCCCGACCGCACCGACATCCCCGGTCTGGCCACCGAGAACGACGGCCGCTACACCTTCCCGGCCCTGGTGCTGCCGCCGCTGCCCTCCGGCAAGGCCGTGCCCAAGGAGAGCAAGAGCCGCCACGCCGCCGACCTGCGGTACCTGCTCCTGCCCGCCCCCACGGAGGCCGGCGGTTCGCCGGGGCCGGTGGTCTTCCCGACCCCGACCCCGCCCCCGACCACAGCGGCGAGCGCGACGGCGTCGCCGAGCGCGTCCGGCACCACCACCGCGAGCCCGGGCGCCACCTCGTCCGCGACGCCGTCCGCGTCCGCCTCCACCGGGGTCGCGTCCGCCGCTCCCACCGCCGACTGGGTGCCCTGCGACGCCCTCGCCGGCGAGCAGAAGGAACCGGCCAAGCTGCGCGCCCTGCTGCTGCAGAACGCCTGCCGCGCCGCCACCGTCCGGGAGTGGACCGCCACCGACGGCACCCGCACCCAGATCCGCCTGCTCGCCTTCGGCGCCTCCGCCGAGGCCTGGGACGTCTTCGCCGACCTCCGTGCCAACGGTGACCCGAAGGACATCGCCGGTCTCAGGACCGGCCCCACCCAGGGCTGGGACTCGGTCTCCGGCGTCGACCTCGCCACCCGCGAGACCCCGGCCACCGGGGCCGGCGCCGGCCCCACCGGCCGGGTGGCCTACCTGTCTGCCGGTGACCTCGTCGGCGTCGTCACCATGACCAACCCCAAGGGCGTCCCCACCGCGGCCTTCCGCCAGGTCGTCACCCTCCAGTCCGACCTCCTGGCCTGACCGCTCCCGGTGGGCGGCGCAGCCCGCGCCGCCCACCCCAAAGGGTTGCTCATCCCAGAGAGTGGCCCACCCCAAAGGGTTGCTCATCCCAGAGAGTGGCCCACCGCCCGCCCGAAGGCGTCGCCCGCCCGAAGGCGCCGGGCCGCTACGCGAACTGCACCGGAGTGACCGGCCAGTCGACCGGGCCGGTGCAGCCCAGGACCTGCTCCGCCGCCTGCCGGCTGAGCACGACGGCCAGCTCGGCCATCGTCTCCTCGCCGGGCCCGGTGGCCGGCGGCTTGTTCCGCGGGCCGGCCTTCACCGTGGCCAGGTAGTAGGCGGTGCGCTCCTCCCCGGTCTCCGGCGCCTTGACCACGCAGTCGAACCGGAGCACGCCCGTGCGATGGTCGGCCCCGCCGTTGTCGAACCTGCGGGCCCCGCCCGGGAGCGCCCGCGCGGCGGCGTTGGCGCGTTCTTCGGCCGACCGCGCCGCCTCGACCTCGAAGGAGAGCGCGTGCTCGCCCTGTCCGGCGGCGAAGCAGCGCAGCCGCGGCGGCCGGTCGGCCGCCGCCGGCCAGTAGTCGCTCTCCACCCGTACCGTGCGGGCCTGGCCCACCAGCCGGCCGACCCGCTCGTCCGCGAGGGCTCCCCGGCACTCGCCGTGGGTCAGCGACACCGCGGGCGGGTGGTCCGTCGCGGCGTCGAGGTACGCGTGCCAGCCGGCCAGGCCGCCGCCGAGCAGGACCAGGACGCCGGCGGCGGCGCCGGCCTGCCGTGCGCCGGTACGGGTCACCTTCACGCGCACACTGCTTTCTGGTAGGCGCCGAGCAGGTCCCGGGCGATGGCCTCGAAGTCCGCCCGGTCGCTGTCCGGCTGCCCGGTCCGCGCGGCCTCGCCCGGGGCGACCTCCACCACCACGTGCCGGATCGGCAGTTGCTTCCCGGGGCAGTAGTCGGCCACGGCCGCGCCGGCGGGCCAGGAGGCGGAGCGGGAGCCGGCGCCGAAGCTCTTCACCTCGTCCGGCCGGGCGTTCCCGACCGGAAGCTGTTCCACGGTGCCGTCGTGGACGGCCGCCCGGACGGTCAGCGCCACCCGGCCGTCCACCCGGACGGAGCAGCCCTTCGGTTCGGTCGAGAGCACCCAGCGGAACGCGCGTTCCTCGGTGTCCTGGCCGCCGTCCGGCAGCAGCCGCCCGAGCGGTGTCCCGGCCCCGGTGGGCAGCTCGCACAGCGTCGCGGCCCGCCCGGGCGGTTCGGCCGGCCGGTGCTGGCGCCAGTCCAGGTAGCCGACCGCCCCGGCGCCCACGACGGCCAGGCCGAGGGCGCCGAGCAGCAGACGGCGCCGGGGGGGGGGGGGGGGGGGGGGGGGGGGGGGGGGGGGGGCGTGGGGGGGGA
>NZ_JBVJCO010000021.1:71486-91532 GCF_055588525.1 Kitasatospora sp. NPDC041988 | reverse complement strand
CCCAAAAAAGACAAAGGCAAGGGGCACAAAACAGAAAACGACCCCCCCCCCCCCCCCCCCCCCCCCCCCCGGTCCGGGACGTCCTGGTCACCCGGAGGTCCCGGTCGGGTTCGGCGCGGCGGTGGCCGGTGAGAGCACCGGCTCCCCGCTCGGCCAGGCGGTCGGGGCGGAGCAGCCGAGCAGACCGCCGGCCGCGCGTTGTGCGCTGTCGGTGGCGAGCCTGGCCCAGGCCTCCGGGGTCCACCGGGCGGCGGGCGACTGCGGTGCCGGGCCCGTGGCCTGGTACGGGGCGGCCTGGACGGTGAAGTAGAGCGACTTGCCCGACTTCGCGTACGTGCCGTCGCACCGGAACGTCAACCGGGCGCCCCAGCGGGTGACCGTGCTGTGGTCGCCGAAACCGAGCGAGTACACCGGCTCGCCGGCCGGCGGGGCAGGAGGCTTGAGACCGCCGTCCGGGGTCTCGCTGCCGGTCAGCCGGACGCTGAGCCCGAGGCCCTTCTTGGCCTCGGCCGTGCAGTCCAGCAGTTGCAGCCCGGGCTGCTGGGCGGCGTCGAGCTGCTTGTCGAGCTTGTACGCCGGGGCGGCGCCGTCCTCCAGCAGCGCGCCGGCGCGGTCGGTGCGGACCACCCCGTCGCACACCGTGGTCTCGGCGGAGGCCTTGCCGGAGCCGTCGCTGCCGCACCCGGCCAGGCCGAGGACGGTGGCCAGCGCGAGTCCGGCGCCCGCCGTCCGGCGTGCTGCTCTCATCATCCGGAGACCTTCGCGTTGGAGCTCTGGCTGCCGCCGGAGCCGTCGGTGTATCCGTCGAGGGCCCGGTCGCCGGCGCTGTCGGCCAGCCGGCGGACGTCCTCGGGGCTCAGCTTGGTGCCGTTGGCGGCATCGATGACGGCCTGCTTGGCGCCGAGTGCGGTGCCCTCGCGGCCTTCGGCGACGAAGTCGCGCCCCTCCTGGTTGCCGTCCTCGGTGGTGTCGCGCTGGTTGGCCTCGACCACGCTGTCGGTGATCTGCTCGACCAGGAAGTTGGCGGCCTCGCCCGCGATCGGCACCTTCTCGGTGACGGCGCCGATGGTGGTGGTGAAGGCCGTCTGGGCGTAGCCGGCGTTCTTCTCCAGGGCTTCGTTGTACTCCTTGTCGGAGGTGGCGTGCTCCTGGTGGACCTCGTTGATCCGGGCCTCGTTGAGGATGCCGCTGATGACGCCGCCGGCTCGCGAGGTGGAGTCGATGTCGGACTCGAGCCGGGCGAAGTCGGCCCCGTTCTCGATGTGGCCGCGGACCAGCGCCGTGGAGTAGGCCTGGTTGGCGTTGGCCACCGCGCCGTAGGCGTCGGGGTCGCGGCCGAGCGCGTCCAGCAGGCCGCGGACCGGGGCCTCCTTGAGGTTGGCCGCGGCGCCGTTCACCGGCAGGTCGTCCTTGTGCGGGGAGAGCGCCCGCTGGACGTCGCCGATGTAGTCGGCGGACATGTGCCCGAGGCTGTCCCGCAGCGGGGCGAACTTGCCGTCCTCGCCCTTGACTTCGTCGAGGACGCCGCCGTTGCCGTGGGTGCCGAAGGTCTGGACGACCTTGTTCATGACGTCGGCCTGGTCGGCGGTGTGCTTGGCCGGCGTGCCGGAGTGGTCGTCGTAGGGCCGGCCGGTGGTGGCCGCCTCCAGCGCGTGGCCGAGCGCGTCCGGGCCGCTCTTCATGCCGGCCTGGCGCAGGTCGTTCTTCTGCGAGACGGTGTCCGGCGTGTACTCCTTGTCGTGCGTGAAGTAGTTGAGGTAGTCCGCCGGCTTGACCTTGCCGTTCGGGTTGACGGTGCCGTCGGTGTTGTAGGCGGTCGGCGTGTCGTGGAAGAACTTGGTGGCCGCGTCCGGGCTGTGCCCCAGGGCCTCCAGGATCGCCGTGGTCGGCTCGAAGCCCGAACCGCCGTCCTGGCCCAGCAGGTTGTAGCCGCGCCGGTCGCTGCGCGGGCCGTAGACCGGTGCCGGCCAGTACTTCTCGTCGGTGTCGAGCTGGGTGACGTGCTCGGCGATGGGGTTGAGGAAGTGCGGGTCGTAGTCGCCGGTGCGCAGGATGCCGGAGAGCACCTGGTAGCCGTAGGGGGCGTAGTCCATGCCGCTCTGCCGGTAGGGCTTGTCCCAGAGCGGTTCGGCACCGGCCTTGCGCAGGTCGGCGGCCCACTGGTCGGGCAGGTGGGGCACGTTGGTGGTGCGGGTGGCGGTGGCCAGGTTGAGCCCGAGGTTCTTCTGCAGCTCCTGGTACTGCTTCCAGCGGGCGTCGCTGGCGCCGTTGAACTGCGATTCGTCGCCGACCATGTTGTTCCAGGCCTGGAGCGTCCCCTTGGGGCCGAGGTCCTGGTAGAACCGGGTGGAGAAGATCGGGTCGTTCTGGTTGGCCGCCAACAGCGAGTTGAGCTCGGTGAGTTCGGCGTCCGAGATCTTGCCGCCCTTGGCCGCGAGCTGGGCGGCGCGGATCCCGTCCGCGTCCGGGCCCGCGCCGACCGCCTTGGCGTTGAAGGACTTCAGCTCGTCGGTGGTGCTGTCGGAGCGCAGTGCCCAGGCGGCCCGCTCGTCGGCCTCGGTGGCCTCCTGGACGGCCGAGTCGATGGCCTTCCGCGCCACCTCGGCCTTGGTGTGGTACTCGTCGTTGTAGGCCCGGCTGGCCTCCGGGTCGTGCCGGGTGGCGTTGTCGGCCGGCGGCCAGCTGACGGTGCCGTCGTTGGTGACGGTCAGGCCGGCGCCCTTGGCATCGGCGACGGCCTTGTCCAGCTTGGCCTTGGCGGCCTGGAAGTCGTTGCCGGCGTCCTTGAAGACCGTGGCGATGGCGGTGGCCTGGGTGACGGCGGCGGTGATCTGCTCGTTGACCCGCTGGATCTTGGGCCGGGCCTGGTCGGCCGATGGGCCGCTCCAGTTGGCGGAGTTGACCTTGCCAACGACCGCGCTGTCCCAGTCCCGGTCCATGGCCTGGAGCTTCTTGACCACGTCGTCCCAGGCGGTGGCGGCCTCGCCGAGGGAGTCCAGCTTGGCGGTGCTCAGTTCGTGGAAGTCGACCATCTGTCCGTATCCCTCAGGCGCCCATGTCGTGCTTGACGGCCGTGTCGTTGTTCCGGTAGTTCGTGGCGCTCTGCCGCAGTGCCTGGGTGATTTCGCCGATCGTGGAGTTGAGTGCGGCGATCTGCTGGTCCCAGGTCGACGCGGTCTGCGCGGCGGCCTTGCCGGTGCTCCAGTTGGCCAGCGAGGTGGACACCTTGGAGGTCTCGTCGTCGGCGGCCCGGCCGTCGCCGTTCACCCGGCCGTGGATCTGGTCGGACGAGTTGGCCGCGGTGTCCAGCGCGGCCGGGTCGACGCCGACCGTGCCGCCGCCGTCACCGGGGGCGTTGGTCGAGTTGAGCCGCGTGCGGGCGGTCTCCTGGTGCTGTGCCTTTGCCGTCAGGTTGCCGTTGGCGTCGTACGCCCAGGGATTCATCATCCGGTCGAACTCGGTCGCGCGATCCGTCATCTGTTCACTTCCGTCCCGGTCGGGCAGTTGGGCCCGAACGCCCCCGTAAAGATTCCGACAAGAGTACAAGCGGAGATCGTCACTGCCGACCCCTAGGGGACAGGTGGGGAAACGTCATACCGCAGCAGCAGGGAGGGTCGTCATTCCAGCTCATGACCTGCACACCGTGGGCACAGTACGGTAGGGAACGTGTCCACTGTCATCAAGACGGACGGCCTCACCAAGAGGTTCCCCCGGGTCACCGCCCTCGATCGGCTCACCGTTGAGGTGGAGCCCGGGGTGGTCGGCCTGGTCGGGGCGAACGGGGCGGGCAAGTCCACACTCATCAAGATCCTGCTCGGGCTGGCCCCGGCGACGTCGGGTACGGGGCAGGTCCTCGGGCTGGACATCGCCACGCAGGGCTCGGAGATCCGCGAGCGCGTCGGCTACATGCCGGAGCACGACTGCCTGCCGCCGGACGTCTCGGCCACCGAGTTCGTGGTGCACATGGCGCGGATGGCCGGGCTGCCGGCGGCCGCCGCACGGGAGCGCACGGCCGACACGCTGCGGCACGTCGGGCTCTACGAGGAGCGGTACCGGCCGATGGGCGGGTACTCGACCGGCATGAAGCAGCGGGTGAAGCTGGCGCAGGCGCTGGTGCACGACCCGAAGCTGGTGCTGCTGGACGAGCCCACCAACGGGCTGGACCCGGTCGGCCGGGACGACATGCTCGCGCTGATCCGCAGGGTGTACACCGACTTCGGCATCTCGGTGCTGGTCACCACCCATCTGCTCGGCGAGCTGGAGCGGACCTGCGACCACCTGGTGGTGATCGACGGCGGCAAGCTGCTGCGGTCCTCGTCCACCGCCTCCTTCACCGGCGCCACCGCGACCCTCGCCGTCGAGGTCACCGACCTCCCGGAGGACCACACGTTCGACGCGAGCGCGGCCGTCCGCGAGCGGCTGGCCGCCGCCGGGCTCTCGGTGGAGACGGACGGCCCGCGGATCCTGCTGGTCCGGCTCACGGGTGACGAGACGTACGACGCCATCCGTGACGCCGTCGCCGGCCTCGGCCTGGGGCTGGTCCGGCTGGAGCAGCGCCGCCACCGGGTTGCCGAGCTGTTCACCGACACCGACACCAGCGCAGCACAGGGAGGTACCGCAGATGTCGCTGCCTCCTGAGACCAGGCCGGCCGACACCGGCGTCATCCACGACATCGGCTACCGCGGCTACACCGGTCCCCGGCTGGGCCGGGCGTACGCCACCCGCTCGCTGTTCACCCAGAGCCTGCGCGCCGCCTACGGGCTCGGGCGCTCCGGCAAGTCCAAGGTGCTGCCGATGGTGGTGCTCGGCGTGATCACCGCGCCCGCCGTGGTCATGGTGGCCCTCGCGCTCATGCAGCACCGGACGGACCTCCCGGTCGACTACCCCGAGTACCTGGGGATGCTCGGCCTGGTCGTCTCGATCTTCCTCGCCTCGCAGGCGCCCGTCCTGCTCTCCCGGGACCTCCGCCACCACACCGTCCCGCTCTACTTCTCCCGCCCGATCACCCGGGCCGACTACGTCCGGGCCAAGTTCGCCGCGATGGCCACGGCGCAGCTGCTGCTGATGGCGGCCCCGCTGCTGGTCCTCTACGTCGGCGCGCTGCTCGGCGGGATGAGCTTCGGTCACCAGAGCGCGCACTTCCTGTACGGCCTGGTCACGGCGGTGCTCTACGCCGTGGTGCCGACCTCGGTGGCGCTGGTGATCGCCGCCGCCACGCCGCGCCGCGGCTTCGGGGTGGCCGCGATCATGGGGTACCTGGCGGTCTCCACCGCGGTGGTCGGGATCGTCGTGGGCATCAGCAGCGGCACCTCCCCCACCGTGCCGGACTCCGCGCAGTGGGTGGCGCTGCTCTCGCCCGACGGGCTGGTGGAGAGCCTGGTCAACCAGCTCTTCGACCTCGGGAAGGACCCGGGCCGGATGCACGCCCCCGGCGCCCTCGGCGTGGTCGTCTTCGCCACCGCCGCCGTCGCGATGGTGGCCGGCTCGTACGCGCTGCTGCTGCGCCGCTACCACCGCATCTGACTACCGCAGGAGCTGAGAGGGCGTCATGGCCACCATCACCATCGACAAGGTCTCGCGTTGGTTCGGCAACGTGGTCGCCGTCAACGACGTCAGCATGGCGATCGGTCCCGGCATCACCGGTCTGCTCGGGCCGAACGGCGCGGGGAAGTCCACCCTCATCCACATGATGAGCGGCTTCCTCGCCCCCTCCACCGGGGCGGTCACCCTGGACGGCGCGCCGATCTGGCGCAACCAGCAGGTGTACCGGCAGATCGGGCTGGTCCCCGAGCGCGAGTCCATGTACGACTACCTGACCGGCTGGGAGTTCGTCCTCGCCAACGCCGAACTGCACGGTCTCGCCGACCCGGGCGCCGCCGCCGGGCGGGCGCTGGCCCTGGTCGAGATGGAGTACGCCCAGGAGCGGCGGACGGGCACCTACTCCAAGGGCATGAAGCAGCGCGTCAAGATGGCGTCCGCGCTGGTCCACGACCCGTCCGTGCTGCTGCTCGACGAGCCGTTCAACGGCATGGACCCGCGCCAGCGGCTCCAGCTGATGGAGCTGCTGCGCCGCTTCGGCGCCGACGGCCGGACGGTGCTCTTCTCCTCGCACATCCTGGAGGAGGTCGAGCAGCTGGCCCGGCACATCGAGGTCGTGGTGGCCGGCCGGCACGCCGCCTCCGGGGACTTCCGGAAGATCCGCCGGCTGATGACCGACCGCCCGCACCGCTACCTGGTCCGCTCCAGCGACGACCGGCGGCTCGCGGCCGCGCTGATCGCCGACCCGTCGACGGCCGGCATCGAGCTGGACCGGCAGGAGAACGCCCTGCGCATCCAGGCGGTCAACTTCCAGGGCTTCACCACCCTGCTGCCGAAGGTCGCCCAGCAGGCCGGCATCCGGCTGTACACCGTCGCACCGGCGGACGAGTCGCTGGAGAGCGTCTTCTCGTACCTCGTCTCCGCCTAGCGCCCGCGGACGCGTGGCACCCACCCGGAACCGGACCCCAGGAAGGCCGACCACACCATGAACCCGACCGTCGCCAGGCTGACGCTGCGCGGCCTGCTGGGCCGCCGCCGCGGCGTCCTGCTGCTGGTGGTCCCCGCCCTGCTGCTGCTCGTCTCGGCGATCGCCAGCGGCTCCAGCGGGGACAAGCACGACCTGACCGTCAAGATCCTCGGCCAGCTGGGCCTCGGCACGCTGCTGCCGATCCTCGGCCTGGTCGTCGGCACCGGCGCCATCGCCACCGAGATCGACGACGGCTCGATCGTCTACCTGCTCGCCAAGCCGCTGCCCCGCTGGAAGATCATCACCACCAAGCTGGCGGTCGCGGTCGGCACCACCTGGGTGTTCGCGGCGGTCCCGACGCTGCTCGCCGGCCTGCTGATGTACGGCACCGAGGACGGGCTGGCGATCGGCTACACCGTCGCCACCCTGGTGGCCGGGGCCGCGTACAGCGCGCTGTTCCTGCTGCTCGGCGTGGTCACCCGGCACGCGGTGGTGGCCGGGCTGGCGTACGCGCTGATCTGGGAGTCCCTGATCGGCAACTTCGTCGAGGGCGCCCGGACGCTGAGCGTCCAGCAGTGGGGGCTGTCGCTGGCCAAGGCGGTGGCCGCGGACGGCGCCATCACCGCACCCGTCGGGCTCGGCGTGGCGGTGCCGCTGCTGCTGGTGCTCACGGTGGCGGCGACGGTGCTGGCCTCGGTGAAGCTGGCCGGGCTGACCCTGGCCGCCGAGGAGTAGCCCGCGGCGGCAGGGCGCGGCCGGGCCTCAGAGCGTCCGGTTGCGCCCGGCGCCCCAGCCGGCCACGCCGACGACGACGGCCAGCACCAGCATCAGCGCCAGCGGGGTGGTCCAGTCGCCGGTCAGCTGGTGCAGTGCCCCGGCGCCGACCGGGCCGGCCGCCGCCACCAGATAGCCGACCGCCTGCGCCATGCCGCCCAGCCGGGCGGCGCCGGCGGCGCTGTCGGTGCGCAGCACGATGAAGGCGAGGCCGAGGCCCAGCGAACCGCCCTGGGCGACGCCCAGGATGGTGGCCGACACCCAGGCGCCGGGCACCGGCGCGATCAGCAGGACGGCGATGCCGAGCACGTTCAGCGCGGCCATCGCCACGGCCAGCCCCCGCTGCCGGGTCATCCGGCCGGCCATCAGCGGCACCAGGAAGGCGCCGGCCACCTGGACCAGGTTGGAGAAGGCGAAGACCAGGCCGGCCTCGCCGCGGTCCATCCCGTGGTCGGCCAGGATGGTCGGCATCCACGCGACCAGGGTGTAGACGAGCAGCGACGAGATGCCCATGAAGAGGCTGATCTGCCAGGCCATCGGGGTGCGCCAGATGCTGCCTGCGGCCGCCCGGCCCGCCGCCCGCCGCTCCTGATCCGACGCCGACACCGCTGCCGACGCCGATGCCGATGCCGATACCGACGCCGTGCCCTTCCGCCCGTGCGCGGTGCGCAGCACCTGCGGCAGCCAGGCCACCGCGGCGACCAGCGCCAGCAGCGACCAGGCGCCCAGCGAGGCCTGCCAGCCGCCGCCGAGGGCGTGCTCCAGCGGCACCGACGTCCCGGCCGCCAGCGTCGCTCCGACCAGCATGGTGGTCGAGTAGACCCCGGTCATGGCCGCCGCCCGGCCCGGGAACTCGCGCTTCACCAGGCCCGGCATCGAGACGTTCAGCACCGCGATCGCCACGCCGATCACCACGCACCCCGCGTACAGCGCCGCCACCGAGGGCAGCACCCGCAGCAGCACGCCCGCGCCGAGCACCAGCACCGCGCCGAGCACCACCCGTTCGGTGCCGAACCGCCTGGTCAGCCGGGGGGTGAGCGGGGCGCCGACGCCCTGGAAGAGCACCGGCACGGTGGTGATCAGACCGCTCGCGGTGGCGGAGAGGCCGAAGGTCCGCTGGATCTCGGCGACCATCGGCGAGATCGCCGCGAGGCAGGCGCGCATGTTGAGGGCGACCAGCAGGATGCCGGTCAGCAGCAGCGCGGGGTGGGCCAGCCGGCTGCGGACGGGGAGCGGGGAGGTGGTGACAACCGGCTGCGGGGCACGGGTGACTGCCATGGGGCGTGCTGCTCTTTCGTGAAACGTGAAACCGGGGAGGCGGACGGCGGAAGGGGCGGGTGCCGCTTACTTCCGGGCCGCGATGGCCGCGAGGAGCTGCTCGACGGCCGCGGTCGGCTCGGCGAGCAGCGCGCGACACGCGCTCTCGGCGCGGTCCGGGTCGCCGCTCTCGATCGCGTCCACCAGCGCCTCGTGGGTGGCCACGACCACCTCGGGCATCTCGTGGTCGCCGAAGGCCGTCCGCATCGACTCGCGCACCGAGGCACCGAAGTAGCGGTACACCTCGGCCAGCGCCGGGTTGTGCGCGGCCTCGACGACGGCGGTGTGGAACTCCAGGTCGTGCTCGACGGTCGCCTCGCGGCCGGTCCGTTCGGCGTGCGCCGCGATCACCTCGGCCTCGCGGGCCAGCGCGGCCCGCATCCGGACGATGTCCTCGGGCGTGTGCCGCAGCGCGGCCAGCCGGGCCGCCTCGGCCTCCAGGGCCGCCCGGACCTCCAGCACGTCCCGCACGCCGGAGCGCTGCACGCCCCGCAGGACGGAGGCCGGGTCGCTGGTGCTGCGCACGAAGGTGCCCTCGCCCTGCCGGGAGACCAGCATGCCGGCGTGCACCAGCACCCGGATCGCCTCCCGTACCGTGTTCCGCCCGACCCGCAGCCGCTCGGCCAGTTCGTGCTCGGTCGGGATCCGCGAGCCGACCGGCCAGGCCCCCGCCGCGAGCTGCTCGCGCAGCTGGTCGATGGTGGTGTCCACCAGTGAGCGCCGCCCGGCGGCCTGCAACGTGTCCTGGCTGTGGCCCGGTGCGGTCATGGCGGAACTCCCTTCAGGTCCTGGTCGTCGGTCATCCTACAACTACTTGCCCGGTCATCCTACAACTGGCCCGCGACCAGCCCGGGAACCGTCCGGGCCGCCGTGGCGTTGCTCCCGACGACTTCGGTCCATCCCTATACGAGGAGAGCGCCCGCATGGTGTTCAAGAAACTGCTCGGTGCCCTGGGCGTCGGCGGTCCCGGCGTCGACACCGTTCTGACCACGCCGGTGGTGCAGCCCGGCGGCACGCTGCACGGAACGGTCGAGCTGACCGGCGGGACGGTCGAGGCGGACATCCGGGGGATCACGCTGACGCTGGTCGCGCGGGTGGAGATCGAGCACGAGGAGGGGGAGAGCACCGGGCTGTACCCGTTCGCCAGGTTCTCGGTGACGGCCCCGCTGGTGCTGGCACCCGGGGAGAACCGGTCGATCCCGTTCGCCGTCCAGGTGCCGTGGGAGACGCCCGTGACCACCGTCGCCGGGCAGCGCCTGCACGGCATGCAGCTCGGCGTACGGACCGAGGTGGACATCGCGGGCGCGCTCGACAAGGGCGACTCGGACCCGCTGGAGGTCGAGCCGCTGCCGGTGCAGCGGCGGATCCTGGACACCCTGCTCCAGCTCGGCTTCGGGTTCCGCTCGGCCGACCTGGAGGCCGGCCACATCCGCGGCACCGGCCAGACGCTGCCGTTCTACCAGGAGATCGAGTTCTCCCCGGCGCCGCAGTACGCGCACTCCTGCAACTCGCTGGAGGTCAGCTTCGTCACCACCCCGCACAGGGTCGAGGTGGTGCTGGAGGCGGACAAGCGCGGCGGCCTGTTCGGGCACGGCGGCGGCGACGTGATCCGCACCCACGTGGTCGAGCACGGCCAGGCCGGCCAGGACCTCACCGGCCTGGTCGACGGCTGGATCCGCGCGGCGCTCTGAGCCACCCGAAGGGGTGCGGGCCGGCGGCGGCTATCCGTAGGAGACGTTGCTGCAGATGTCGTCGTCGGCCGAGCGGGCCTCGTTGACCACGTCGGTGGGCAGCGGGGCCGGGGCGCTGGGGGCGGCGCCGGCGGCGGGGGCCGTGGTGGTGTTGGCCGCCGCGTAGTCCTTGCCGAGGACGAGGCTGATCCCGGCCGCCGAGGTGGGGGTCAGGGTGGCGCCCGGGAACATCGCCGCGACCTTCTCCGCGTTGGCCTTCTGCCCGCTGCCGTACTCGACCGTGGTGGTCGCCTTGTTGGTGTTCTTGGCGGTGGTGACGCCGGTGACGGTGACCTTGGCGGCCTTGAGTGCGTCGGCGGCCTTGGCGGCCAGCCCGGTCGCGGTGGTGCCGTTGTAGACCGCGACCTTGACCGGGGTCTCCACGGCGGCCGGCGGCGGCGCGGCCGGGGTGGTCTCGGGCGCGGCGGCCGGGGTCGGCGGGGCGTCCTCCTGCTTGCCGGTGGCGTCCTGGCCGTCGATGGTCCGGTCGGCCAGCAGGGTCTTCCAGAGGTTGTCCACGGCCGGGTGGACCAGGTCGATCCGGGGACCGTTGTAACGCCACGGCGTGGTGAGGAACTTGACGTCGTGCAGGTCGATGTTCTTCATCGACAACGCGAAGTCCATCAGCTTCTTGGCCGAGTCCAGCCCGGGGTCGACCGTCATCGACTTGGTGGCCGCGTCGGCCAGCGGCAGCAGCGTGGTGGGGCTGAGGCCCTCGCCCTTGACCTTGGCCATCATCGAGGCGAGGAAGGCCTGCTGGCGCTTCATCCGGCCGACGTCCGAGTCGTCACCGATGCCGTGCCGGAGCCGGACGTAGTCCAGCGCCTTCTGACCGGCGACCTTCTGCTTGCCCTTGGGCAGGACGATCTTGCCCTTCTTGCCCAGGTTGGGGTTGATGTTCCCCTCGTAGATGTCGTTGGGCAGACAGACGTCGACACCGTCGACGGCCTGGGTCATCGCCGCGAAGCCCTCGAAGTTCACCTCGATGGTGTGGTCGACCCGGATGCCGGTGAGCTTCTCGATGGTGTTCTGGGTGCAGGCCGGGTTGCCGGTCTCGGTGTTGCCCACCGAGAAGGCGGAGTTGAACATCTGCCCGGGCTGCTCCTTGGTCCACTTCCCGTTCGGCAGCTTGCACGGCGGGATGGTGACCAGGGCGTCGCGTGGGATCGAGATGCCCACCGCGTGCTTGTGGTCGGCGTAGACGTGCAACAGGATCGTGGTGTCCGAGCGGGCGCCGTCCTCGTCGCCGCCGCCGAGGTCGCTGTTGTTCCCGGCACGCGAGTCCGAGCCGATCAGCAGCACGTTGACCGGCTTGTTGCCGTTGGCGTCGGCGGTGGCCTCCGGCGGGCGGTCGGTGGCGATCGCGTCCGCGTCGAAGGACTTGATGTTGCCGTTCAGCTTGTAGTAGATCGCGCCGCCCGTGGCGGCCAGCACCACCAGGACGCCGGCCACCGACCAGGCCACGATCTTCTTGGTGTTCCGCTTGGGCTTGCGGCTGTTGCGCGCGGCCGCCCGGCCGCCCGCCGGGGCGCCGTCCGCCCGCCCGCCGTCGCCCTGGCGTCCTTCGGAACGCCCGCCGCCGCCCTGGCCGCCGTCGGACCTGCCGCGGCCGCCGCCTTTGCCCTGGGCGGCCCGCCGGGCCTCGGCCCGGCCGCCGGGCCGCGGTGCGGGGACGCGCCCGCCGGTCTCGGCCGGCCGCTCCGTGCGCACGCCGCCGCGCGAAGTGCCGGCGCCCTGCGAGCCACCACCGCGCGGCCCGGCGCCGCGCGGGGAACCGCCGCCGCGCGAGCCGCCCTCGGCCCGCCGCCGCCCGTCCGCCCCCGACGTGCTCTCGTCCCACTGGCCTGACATGCGCGTACCTCTCAGCGGCGGAAGCAGCAATCCTGTACGTGTCCGGGGGCACGGCCCGGGTCCGCCGGGAGCACCGCACAGGAGCACCGCACCGGGAGGCGCGGAGCTTCAGCGGAGCATACAAACTCTTTCTGTGACGGTCAGCATCCGGGTGCCGCCGGAACAACCCGCGACCGGATCCGCGCCCGCCCCGCCCCCTCCGGACCCCCGTGGCTCACCCCGCCGGGTAGAGCCGCTCCAGGACGGCCGCGACGCCGTCCTCGTCGTTGCTGACGGTGACCTCGTCCGCGACCGCCAGCAGTTCCTCGTGCGCGTTGGCCATGGCGACGCCGTGCGCGGCCCAGCCGAACATCGGCACGTCGTTGGGCATGTCCCCGAAGGCGATGGTGTCGGCGGCCTTCACGCCGAGGCGGCGGGCGGCGACGGCCAGCCCGGTGGCCTTGGAGAGGCCGAGCGGCAGCAGCTCGACGATGCCGGCGCCCGCCATGACGACGCCGACCAGGTCGCCGGCCACCCGGCGGGCGGCCTCGGCGAGACCGTCGTCGGTCAGGCCGCGGTGCTGGATGTACAGCTTGCTGAGCGGGGCGGCGAACAGTTCGTCCTTGGCGACCCGGACCACCGGCAGGTCGGAGCCGATCAGCAGCTCGTAGCCGGGGCCGGCCAGCACCTCGCCGTCCAGGCCGTCCTGGTTGGCGGCGACGGCCAGCGGGCCGGTCTCCGCCTCGATCTTGGCGATCGCCAGCGCGGCCAGCCGGCGGTCCAGGGTGAGCGAGGTGAGCAGCTTGTGCGCGCCCGCGTCGTAGACCTGGGCGCCCTGGCCGCAGACCGCTATCCCGTGGTAGCCGATCTCGTCGAAGACCGGCCGGGCCCAGGCGGCGGAGCGGCCGGTGACGATGATGTGCAGCGCCCCGGCGCCGGTGGCGGTGGCCAGCGCGGCGCGGGTGCGCTCGGAGACGGTCTCCTCGCTGGTCAGCAGGGTGCCGTCGAGGTCGGTGGCGACCAGCCGGAAGGGCAGGCCGCCACCGTCGACGGGGGAGACGGGGCTGGGGCTGATGCTGCTCATGGGCCGTACGTCTCCCGGGAGTTGCTTTCGGGCGGTGGCGCAGGTGGCGCAGGTGGCGCGGTGGTGCCGGGGGCTACTTGACCGGCGGCAGGACGGACCGACCACCGAGGAACGGCCGCAGCGCCTCCGGCACGACGACCGAGCCGTCGGCCTGCTGGTGGTTCTCCAGGATCGCCACGATGGTGCGCGGGACGGCGACCAGGGTGCCGTTCAGCGTGGCCAGCGGGCGGACCTTGCCCTCCTCGCGCATCCGGATGGAGAGCCGGCGGGACTGGTACTCGGTGGTGTTGGAGGTCGAGGTGACCTCGCGGTACTTGCCCTGGGTCGGGATCCACGCCTCGATGTCGAACTTGCGCGCGGCCGAGGAGCCGAGGTCGCCGGAGGCGACGTCGATCACCCGGTAGGGCAGCTCCAGGGCGTTGAGGAAGTCCTTCTCCCACTGGAGCAGGCGGCGGTGCTCGTTCTCGGCGTCCTCGGGCGAGGTGAAGACGAACATCTCCACCTTCTCGAACTGGTGGACGCGGATGATGCCGCGGGTGTCCTTGCCGTAGGTGCCGGCCTCGCGGCGGAAGCAGGACGAGTAGCCGGCGTACCGCAGCGGCAGCTTCTCGGCGTCGATGATCTCGTCCATGTGGTACGCCGCGAGCGGGACCTCGCTGGTGCCGACGAGGTAGCGCTCCTCCTCCGGGAGGAAGTACACGTTCTCGGCGGCCTGGCCGAGGAAGCCGGTGCCGTCCATGGCGGCCGGGCGGACCAGGGCCGGGGTGATCATCGGGGTGAAGCCGGCCGCGGTGGCCTGGGCGATCGCCATGTTGACCAGGGCGAGCTCCAGCAGCGCGCCGACACCGGTCAGGTAGTAGGACCGCGCGCCGGCCACCTTGGCGCCGCGCTCGGTGTCGATCGCGCCGAGGATCTGCCCCAGCTCGACGTGGTCGCGGGGCTCGAAGCCCTCGGCGGCGAAGTCGCGCGGGGTGCCGATCTCCTCCAGCGTGACGAAGTCCTCCTCGCCGCCGACCGGAGCGGCCGGGTCGATGAGGTTCGCCAGCGAGCGGAGCAGGCGCTCGGCCTCCTGCTTGGCCGCACCCTGCTCGGCGTCGGCGGCCTTGACCTCGGCGGCCAGCTCCTTGGTGCGCTGGAGCAGGGCGGTCTTCTCCTCGCCCTGGGCCTTGGCGACCAGCTTGCCGAGCGTCCTCTGCTCGTTGCGCAGTTCGTCGAAGCGACTGCCCGAGGACCGGCGCCGTTCGTCGGCGGAGAGGAGGGCGTCGACCAGGTCGACGTCCTCGCCACGGACGCGCTGCGAGGCGCGCACTCGGTCAGGGTCCTCACGGAGCAGGCGAAGGTCAATCACGGGCCCAAGCCTACCGGGCGGGGGCCCTTCCACCGGTACGGGTTTTCCCCTGGGGATAACTCACCGGAGCCTGTGGATAACTCCTGTGGGGAACCGCGCCCCGGAAAGTTATCCACAGCCGGGCCCGGTGGGCTGTGGACGGCGGGGCCTCGGGAGCGGCTGGCGCGCGGAACCAGGGAATTGAGGTTTCAAACCTCATTTGACCTTCCCGGGTGAGGGAATTGAAGCACTCGGACGGGTGATTTGCTGGCAGACGGGTGACTCTGGTCCGATTAGTCATCTCTGCGACGCTTACCGATGGTCCGACCGAAACAGGCAGTGGCTATACCGGTTTGTCGACTCGTCCCCAGGGTTGTGGATAACTTGGGGCTGTGGACAGTGGGCGGCCCTGTGGACAGCCGGTTCCGGCGGAGGGGGCCCCTGTGGACGACGGGTGGACGGCGGGTGCGGTCACCCCTCCCGCCGTCCGGGCAGGGTCGAAAACAGTCAGAAAAGGCCAGGAAGACAAAAGCCGTCGATCAGATGTTGCCGGCGGTGTCGCTGGGGCCTCAAATGTCGCCGCGGCCGTCGAGGCAGCGGGAGAGCCAGTCGGCCGCCTCGGTGAAATCGGTGTCCGAGGTCCCCGGCCGCTGGTGCTCGGAGACCTGCTGGTCGGCCCGCGGATAGGAGCCGAGGAAGCGCACCTGCGGGCAGATCCGCTTCAGGCCCATCAGCGCCTCGCTCACCCGGCGGTCGGCGAGGTGCCCCTCACAGTCGATGAGGAAGCAGTAGTTGCCGAGCCCCTCCCCGGTCGGCCGGGACTCGATCCGCATCAGGTTGACCCCGCGCACCGCGAACTCCTGGAGCAGCTCCAGCAGCGCACCCGGGTGGTCGTCCGGCAGCCAGACCACCATCGAGGTCTTGTCCGCGCCGGTCGGTGAGGAGACCCGCCCGGGCCGGCCGACCAGGATGAACCGGGTGGTCGCGTTGGCCGCGTCGGCGATGTCCTTGACCAGCGGGTCCAGGCCGTAGATCGGCGCCGCGAACTCGCCCGCGAACGCGCCGTCGAACCGCCCCTCGGAGACCTGCCGGGCGCCGTCGGCGTTGGAGGCGGAGGACTCCCACTGCGCCTCCGGCAGGTTTGCGGCCAGCCAGCGGCGCACCTGCGGCTGGGCCACCGGATGGCTGGTGACGGTCTTGATGTCGGCCAGCTCCGTCCCGGGCCGGACCAGCAGTGCGAAGGAGATCGGCAGCAGCACCTCGCGGTAGATCATCAGCGGGGTGCCGGAGGCCAGTTCGTCGTTGGTCGCGGTGACGGCGCCCTCGACGGAGTTCTCGATCGGCACGAACCCGCCCGAGGCATCGCCCCCGCGCACCGCGTCCAGCACCAGCGGCACCGAGGCCAGCGGGACCAGCTCCCGGGTCGCCGCCTCGGGCAGGGTGCGCAGCGCGGCCTCGGTGAAGGTGCCCGCGGGGCCGAGGTAGGTGTAGCGGGTCGCCGACATGCCGCGCCTCCATGCGAAAGGGTTCCGAGCACGTCACCTTAACCATTTCGCCGGCTCCCCACGGGGGTGTCCCGGTCTGTGGGAAGCGACGCCCCGGGGGTCTGTCCCAGCGGGGGCGGGCGCTACTCCAGCAGCGTCTGCCCCACATACCCGTTCTCCGGGGCGCCCGGCGGGACGGCGTACAGGCCGCTCGCCTCGTGCCGCAGGAAGCGGGAGAGGCCGTCGCCCCGGGAGAGCTTGCGCTGCACCGGGGTGAAGCCCTTGCGCGGGTCGGCCTGGAATGCGAGGAAGAGCAGCCCGGCGTCCGGCGAGCCGTCGGCCAGCAGGCCGTCGTGGTACGAGAAGCCGCGCCGCAGCATCGCCGCGCCGCCGTTGGCGGCCGGCGCCGCGACCCGGATGTGCGCGTCGGAGGGGATCGCCAGCGAGCCGTCGGAGGCCTGCGCGGCCAGGTCGGCCGGGGTGAACTCGCTGCTGCCGGGGGCCGCCGAGAGCGGGGCGCCGTCCGACTTGCGCCGCCCGATCACCCGCTCCTGGCGGTCCAGCGGCAGCGCCTCCCAGTTGTCCAGCAGCATCCGGATCCGCCGGAACACCAGGTACGAGCCGCCCGCCAGCCAGGCCGGCTGGTCGCCCCCGGCGGCGCAGAACACCTTGGCGGCGAAGTCGCCCTGGCTCGGCTTGGGGTTGTTGGTGCCGTCGATCTGGCCCATCAGGTTGCGCCCGGTGATCTGGTGCGTGGCGGCGCCGGGGGTACGGGCGAAGCCGGTCGCCTGCCAGCGCAGTGCCGCCGTGCCGGCCGCCTGCCGCTGGAGCACCCGCAGCGCGTGGACGGCGACCAGCGCGTCGTCGGCGCAGATCTGGACGAAGAGGTCGCCGTCGCCGCGGGCCGGGTCGAGGGCGTCCGCCGGGAAGGCGGGCAGCGGCTCCAGCGCGGCCGGGCGGCGGTCGGCCAGCCCGGCCTTGTCGAACAGGGTGGCGCCGAAGCCGAAGGTGAGGGTGAGCGAGCAGGGGCCGGCGTCCAGCGCGACCTGGTTCTCGAACTCGTCGGCCGGCTCGCCGACGGCCAGCCGGGCGGCCGTCCGGGACCAGCGCTGGAGCAGCACCCGCAGGCCGTCCCGGCCGGCCCCGCCGGCGAGGTCGAAGGCGGCCAGCTGGACCCTGGCCTGCTGCGGCTCGACGATGCCGGCCTGGTGTTCCCCGTGGAACGGCAGCCGGCCCGCGCCGAGGGTGGGGCCGGCCGCGGCCGGCGCGGCCGCCGGGCGCCGGTCCAGAGCTGCCGCCCCGGCCGCCCCGGCGCTCACCCCGGCCACCAGCCCGGCCCCGGCGGTGCCCAGCAGGGCCCGCCGGGTGACGCCGCCGCGCGGCCTCCCGCCGGCCTCTTCCGCGCTCGCGGCGCTCTCCGTGTTCTCCGTGCCCGTCGTGCCGTCCATCGCGGTCACCCGATCTTCAGCGGTTTGATCTCGGTGGTCTGGTCGATGTCCGAGGAGCGGACCTGTACCGACACCACCCAGTTGCCGGCCAGCGGCAGCTGCGCGGTGCCGTTCCAGCGGCCGGTGCCCTCGGCGGTCAGGGTGACCGGCAGCGGGCCGAGGTCGCGGTCCGGCAGGGTGAAGGCGAGCTGAACCTCGGGGACCTCGACCGGCTGTCCGTCCGCGCCGTCCAGCTTGAGGTGCACCTCGTTGGGCCCGGTCCGGGCCGGGTTGAGGGTGACGGTGGCGGTGCCCTTGGCGTTCGGCGTGCGGCCCTTGGTGTCGTACGGGAGCTTCAGCTCCAGGGTCTGGCCGGGCACGGTCTGCGGGGCGGGCGTGCCCGGGGCGGGTGCGGTGGCGGGGGCCCCGGCCGCGACCTCGCCCGCCACCCGGCCGGGCGGCGAGTTGGTGAGCATCGTGGTGACCACCAGCACGGCCACCGCGACCAGCGCCTCGACCAGGACGGAGCGGCGCAGGCCGGCCCGGGTCGGGGTGAGCCCGCGGTCGCGCCCGGCGCTCTCCCGGGCGGCCTGCTGGCGGGCCAGCTGGGCCTGCCGGACCGGGTCGTCGGAGTGCGCCGCCACGGCGACCGGCTCCGGCGCCTCGGCCGGCGCGACCGCCACCGCCTCCTCGGGGGCGGCCCGCAGCCGGGCCAGCCAGGAGCGGGAGATCCAGGCGACGCCGAGCATCGCGACCACGCAGCCGGTCTTCACCAGCAGCAGCCGCCCGTACTCGGTGCCGGTCAGCGCGCCCCAGCTGCCCAGGCCGCGCCAGGACTGGTAGATCCCGGTGGCGGTGAGTACCGCGACCGCGCCGAACGCGAGCTTGGAGAAGCGGTCGGCGACGTCCGCGCCGATCCCGTGCCGCAGGCCGACCAGCAGGGCGGCCAGGCCACCCAGCCAGAGCGCCATCGCGATCAGGTGCAGCATGCCGAGCGGCAGGGCCAGCCAGACCTGGATGCCCACTGCGGCGTGGTCGGCGCCGACCCAGGTCGCCGAGAGGGCGACCGCCAGCACCAGCCCGGCCACTCCGAGGCCCAGCCGGGCATCGCGCAGCGGCCGCTCGGCGGCGCGCTGCTCCAGCTCGCGCAGCTCCGTCACTTCAGCGTCCTCCGTGCCGGCACTCGTGCCGGTGCCGGTGCCCGCGTCGGTGCCCGGGGCTGAGGGGCCGGCGGCCGAGGGGCCGGCGGCCCGTTGCGGCTGCCCGAGCTGGCCGACCAGCAGTGACAGGAACACCCCGCTCGCCGCGAGCAGCAGCAGCCGGGCGGCCAGCGCGGTGCCGATCCGCTCGTCCAGGGTGGCGCGCACCAGCGACAGGTCGAAGGCCTGCCCGACCCCGGAACCCCGCTCGTACGGGCCACGCAGCATCAGCACCGCGACGGTCGAGACCAGCAGCGCCACCCAGCCGGACATCAGCAGCCGCTGGACCGCGCGCTGCGCCGCCCCGGCCGGCCAGCAGATCAGCACGAACGCGGCCGCGCCGGCCAGCAGCGCGAACGCCCCGTACGCGACGGTCCGGCCGGTGCCGTAGAGGGCGGCGACCACGCCGTCGGCCTCGGCGCCGCTCAGTGCGGTGGCGGAGACGGAGGTGTCCGAGGGCGCGCCGATGGAGAAGGTGAACGCGCCGCCGATCGGGTGCGAGTCCTCGGAGACGGCCCGCCAGGCCACCGTGTAGGTGCCGTTGGCCAGCCCGCTGTTCAGCCCGACGCGCGCGGTGTTGCCCTTGCCGTCGGCGTGCGCCGGGTTGCCGGTGTCGACCGCCTTGCCGGCCGGGTCGAGCACCCGTACCGAGTCGCCGGAGAGCGACACCGACTCGCTGAAGGTCAGCGTGACGGTCTGCGGCGCGGCGGCGACGACCGAGTTCTGGTGCGGGTCGGTGGACTCCAGGGTGGCGTGCGCCGAGGCCGGTCCGGCGCCGGCGAGCATCAGCGCGAGGACGGCGCCGAGGGCGCCGAGCAGCCCGGCGAGTCTGCGGCGGGTGGTCTGCGGCAACGCGGCCTTCAGCATCTCGCGGGTCCCTTTACTGCTGGCCGGGGCGGTAGGTGAGCTCCTTGACCGGCACCTTGACCGAGATGGTGCCGGTCCTGGCGAAGGTCAGGTCGAGTTCGAGTTCGTCACCGAGGGCGGGGGCCTTCTGCCATCCCATGATCATGAGGTGGTTGCCGCCGCGGTCGAGCTGCAACGCGCCGTGCGCGGGGACGTCCAGGCGCTCGACCTGCTCCATGGTGGAGGCGGTGGAGCGGTGCATGGTGACCGACCGGGCGGCCGGGCTGGAGACCTTCACCAGCTGGTCCTCGCCGCCGTCGTTGCGCACGGTCAGATAGCCGGCCGCCATCCCGCCCGCCGGGGGCAGCGGGATGTAGGAGTCGGCGACGCTCAGCCTGGCCGGTCCGTCGGCGGGGGGGGGGGGGGGGGGGGGGCCGGCGGGGGGGGGGGAAGGGGGGGGGGGGAGGCAAATGGGGGCTACGAACCCTCATACACAGCGGTCGCGTGCTAGAAAGAGAAGAG
>NZ_JBVJCO010000021.1:0-71476 GCF_055588525.1 Kitasatospora sp. NPDC041988 | reverse complement strand
TCCCCCTCCCTTTCCTCCCCCCCCCCCCCCTCCCCCCCCCCCCCCCCCCCCCCCCCCCCCCCCCCCCCCCCCCCCCGCCCAGTGCCGTCGCCAGCACCGCGCCCGCGAGCGCGGTCCGCCGGAAGCCGAGGACGCCCGTGCTCCTCACGCCGAGACCCCCTTGGCGAGCAGCGGGAGGTCGTGCTCGTAGGTCTTCTCCTCGGTGCCGCTGAGGTAGAGGACGTGCGCCTTGTCGTCCGAGGGCAGGAAGGCCAGCACCTGCGCGCCGTGGGTGGAGGTGACCGTGCCGTCGGCGTTGACCACCGGGTCCTCGATCATGATGCCGAGCGACTTGGCGGCCGTCTTCACCTTGGCGAGGTCCCCGGTGAGGCCTATGAAGTCGGTGCCCATCGAGTCCAGCCAGGTGCGCAGAACCTGCGGGGTGTCGCGCTGCGGGTCGGTGGAGACGAAGACGATGTTGACCTTCTGCCGCTCCTCGGGGGAGAGCTTCTTCATCGCCACGCCGATGTCGCCCATGGTGGTCGGGCAGACGTCCGGGCAGCTGGTGTAGCCGAAGAAGAGCAGCGTGGCCTTGCCGTTGGTCTTCTGCCGAAGGTCGTACGGCTGGCCGGCGGTGTCGGTCAGCTGGAGGTCGGGCTTCTCGAAGTTCTTGCCGAGCACGGTGCCCTCGTAGGGCGAGTCGGCCTTCTGCCGGGTGACCTTGGCGGGGCTGGTGCTGCCGCCGTCGGAGCCGCAGGAGGTCAGGGTGAGCGCGGCGGCGAGGGCGACGGCGGCGGCGCCGGCCAGGCGGGCGGTGCGGGGGGTGCGAGCCATGGGGGATCCGATCGTGCGCGGTGGACCACCGGCGGGGCCGCCCCCGGGCACGGGTGCGGCACGGGGACGGCCCCGCCGGTGCGAGGGGTCAGGAGGCCGAGCCGCCGCTCTTGCGGCGCAGGCCGAGGACGCCGAACGCGGCGCCGATCACGCCGACCACGATGCCGACCACGCCGAGCACGCGGGCGGTGGAGTCGCTGGTCTTGGCGGAGCCGGCGGCCTCGTCCTTGGCGCCGTCGTCGTGCCCGTGGCCGTCCGCGGCCGGGGTGGCGGAGGCGGAGGCGGTGACGCCGTGGCCGTCGGCGGAGGTGGCCTTGGCGAGGGCGAGTACGGGCGCGGGCTTGGCCGGCTCGGGCTGGCCGTCCTTGGCCTCGTCGATCCAGCGGACGACGTCGCCGTTGTCGTAGCTCTGCAGCGCCTTGAAGGTCAGCTTGTCGGTGTCGGTCGGCAGCGGGCCGAGCGAGACACGGAACTCCTGGAACTGGCCGGGGGCGATCTTGGTGCCCGCGTCGGCGGTCCAGGTGATCTTGGAGACGGCCTCGTTGACGTCGTTGCCGTGCACCTTGATCGGCTTGTCGAGCTTGGACTTCTCGACGGTTGCCGTCCAGCCCGGCATCGGGAGGGTACGGACGGAGGCCAGCGGGTGGTCCAGCGGGAGGTTGACCTCCAGCTTCACCGTCGAGGCGGTGTCGTTCTCGTTCGGCACCCGGAAGTCGACGGCGGTGTAGCCGCCCTGCGGGGCGCTGCCCGGGTTCACGGTGACGTGCGCGAAGGCCGGACCGGCCAGGGCCACGACGGACGCGGCGGCGGTGAGGGCGACGGCGGCGATACGACGGGCAGGCAGGGAACGCATGATGGCGGGGTCTCCGTTCGGAGGCTCGGCGGCAGGACCGCTGCGGGCACGGTGATCCGTGCGCCGGCGGGGCCGCGCGGCGTGGGGACGAGTGGGGGGCCGCTGACCGCGCGAGGGTGCGGGTACGGCTCTGCTGCTGCGTACACCCCGGGCCCGGAGCGAGTGGGCGCCCCGAGGACGGCGGGTCAGTACGCGAGCGCCCCGAACGGAGGGCCGCGCCGCACCACGCTGTGCCGCAGTGCGGCACCGGCCGGCAGCGGGTGCTCCCCGCCGCGTGCGCCGAACCGGCGGGCCGGGCCGCCGGGTGTGCCGAGCAGGCCGCGCAGCAGGACGGCGGCCAGCGCGAACGCCGTCCGCAGCGGCGCCGCCCAGTGCTCCCGGGCGGCCGCGGCGGTGATCCGGACGAGCCGCCAGAGCGCGGCCTCGCCGCGGCGCAGCCACCAGCCGGCCGCCAGGGCGGCGGCCAGGTGGCCCGCGAGCATCGACGGCGTCATGCCGAAGAGACCGCCCTGCCACCAGGGCGCGACGGCGTACGCCTGCGGGTCCAGACCCGCACTGGAGACCAGCTGCTCGGCGGACGGGTTGCCGGGCAGACCGGCCAGCGTGCCGGGGCGGGCCTCGTTGCAGAGCAGCCGGCCGGCCACCTGCGGCAGGGTCAGCGGCCCGGAGCCGCCGGTCCCGCCGTGGTGCATGCCGGCCATGGCGCCGGCCGCCGCAGTGGCGTGACCGCCGAAAGCGTGGAAGAGACAGTGCAGGCCGAGCTGGCCCGCGCCGAGCGCACCGGCGATGGCGGCGAGCGAGCGCTCCCGCCCGCCGAAAGCCACCGCGAGGACGAGGACGGCCGCGAAGCCGGTCGCGAGCGCGGCCGGGGCGACGTTCCCGCCGCCGGCCAGGGCGTGCCCGGCGGCCGCGATCAGCGTGCAGACCAGCGCGAACGGCACCGCCCGCGCAAGCCGCAGATCCCAGGCGGCGGCCCCCACCGGCGCGTCCGGTGCGGGGGCGCCCGGGTGCGGGGCGGCGGCGAGGGCAGTCATGGCGGGGCCCATCATCTCATCGCCCACAGGGGCGACACGGGCAGGGTGGGGAATCCCGGGAGCTTGTCCGACAAGCCCCGCCGAGCGGGCGACGCGAATTGTCGGACAAGCCCCACGAATGCCCCGTTCGGCCCCGGCGTGCGACCCCCGGTGTGCGCCGCTTGGCACAGTCCGAGGCCCCAGTCCATCCGCCGAACGGGCGGTGGCGGACCTTCGGCACGGTTCACCGCCGGATCGCCCGGAGATACCTAGTTGTATGTGGAGCCGCAGCCAGGAGGGACCTCCCGTGGACATCTGGTGGACTCTGCACCTCAAGCGCGACCCGGCCAGCGTTCCGCTGGCCCGGCGCATCCTGCTCGGTGCGATGGCGACGGCGGGCGTCGACCCGCAGGTCGCCCACGACCTCGGCGTCGCCCTCAGCGAGGCCTGCGCCAACGCCGTCGAGCACGGCGCCGGCGGCCGGCCGGACGACGGCTTCCAGGTCACCGCGTCGATCAACGGCGACCTGCTGCGGATCGAGGTGACCGACTCCGGGCCCGGCGTTTCCGCCCCCGCCCCCGCCCCCGCCGCGCCTGCCGCTGCCGGCCCGCTTCCGCTGCGGCGGCCGGCCGCCCCGCCGGCCCGCCCGGCGGCGTCCGGGCGAGGGCCCCGCCGCAGCCGGCGCGGCCGGGCCAGCGTCCCCGGGCCGGTCCTCACCGCCCACCGCCCCCGCCGCGAGGGCCGCCCCTACGACACCCACGTGCTGCCCTGCCGCCCGCCGGCCCCCACGCTGCGCCCGGTGGACCTCGACACCCTCCCCGACCTCACCGCCGAGTCCGGCCGCGGCCTCTTCCTGATCCACGCCCTCACCGACCACGTCCAGCTGCGCAACCATCCGCTGCGCGGCGCGATCGTCAGCTTCGACAAGATCCTCAAGTGGCAGGACGACGCCCTCCTCCGGGCCTGCTGACCCCCGGCACGCCGAAGGGGCACGGGCAGCGCGCCCGTACCCCTTCTCCCGCTGCCGACCGGGGTCAGCTGTGCGAGCCGGCCTTGCGGCGGCGCAGGACGAGCAGGGTGCCGGCGCCCGCGGCGAGCACGGCGGCGCCGCCGAGGGCGATCGGGAGGGTGTTGGAGCTGGAGCCGGTCTGAGCCAGCTGCGGACCGGCCTTCGCCGAGGACGCCGAGGGGGAGCCGGCGGCTGCGGGGGTGGTCGCGGCACCGGCCTCCGCGACCTTGAACTCACCCTCGTAGTAGCCGTAGAACTGGGTGCAGGCGTTCGGCTTGTTGTTCGCCGGGGTGGGGACCTTGTCGTTGTCGAACGCGTCCGAGCCGGAGTCGTAATTGGCTCCGTACTTCCCGGCCGGGGCCTTGGCAGTGGCGGCTATCCGGACCTGGACGGTGTGCTTCTCGCCCTTGGCCAGCTTGAAGTCGGGCACCAGCAGCGCGCGGTCGTCGAGCTTCGCGGGCTTCCAGCCGGTTCCGCTGTTCAGCTGGACGTCGAAGAACTCGGTGCTCCACTGGACCGGGCGGTCCCCGTCGAACTCGTCGGTGACATAGAGGGAGTTGTGGACGGCGGGCAGGTCGACGCCGCTGTTGTTCTCCCAGGTCACGGTGATCTCGGCGGCCGGGCCGCCCTTGACCAGGGTGGTGCCGTACAGGCCGGTGCCGGTGACCTTGAGGAGCGAGCTCTGGTACACCCCACCGTGGCAGCGGTCGTTGAACGTGGGCGTCGGCGCAGGGCTGGTCGGCCGGACGGTGGGCTTCGCCGTCGCCGTGGCCGACGGGGTGCCCGTCGGGGAGGCGCTCGGGGAGCCGGTCGCCGTGGCGGTGGCCGACTTCGTGCCCGTCGGGGTCGGGGTCCCGGTCGGGGTGGGCGTGGCCGAGGTGGTCGCGCTCGGGCTCGGCGAGATGGCGGCGGCGCCGGCGGTTGCCGTGCCGACGGTCGCGCCGAGGGAGAGCGCGAGCAGCGTGGACGCGGCCAGTAGGCGGGAAGAGCGCACGATCTTTGCCCCCATTTAGGTGAATTCTGTCTCTGTATGCGCGACTTGGCGCCTGGTTGTGATCACCGGCGGCTGCGCAGGAGCGGCACCTTATCGAGGGGGCGGCGGCGGGTTTCGGCGGGGGTGGTCGGGAGGGATCTACCCTGGCGCGATGGGTGCGGTGGGCGAGTGGGATCTGCGACGGCTGCGGGTGCTGCGGGCGGTCGGTGAGTGCGGGACCGTGACGGCGGCGGCCGAGCGGCTCTGCCTGTCGCCGTCGGCGGTCTCGCAGCAGGTGTCGGCGCTCGCGAAGCAGCTGGGTGCGCCGATGCTGGAGCCGTACGGCCGGCGGGTCCGGCTGACCAGTGCGGCGCGCCTGGTGCTGCACCATGCCGAGCTGGTGTTCGGGCAGTTGGAGCGGGCCGAGGCGGAGCTCGCGGGGTATCTGCACGGCGAGGCGGGCGAGGTGCGGGTCGGCGCGTTCGCCACCGCGATCGGCGGGCTGCTCGTGCCGGCGATCGCCCGGCTGCGCGAGGCCGCACCCCGGCTGGTGGTGCGGGTGGTCGAGGCGGAGGCGGCCGGGGCGTACGGGCTGCTGGCGGCGGGCGACGTCGACCTGGCGCTGTCGCTCGCGGTGCAGCCGGCCGGCGGCGACCCGCGGTTCGTGGAGTCGGTGCTGCTCAGCGACCCGCTGGACGTGGCGCTGCCGCCCGGGCACCCGCTGGCCGGCGCGCCGGGGCTGCGGCTGGCGGACCTCGCCGGCGAGCCCTGGATCTACGGCGCCGCCGGGCCCTGGCGGGAGATCACGCTGGCGGCCTGCGCGGACGCCGGGTTCAGGCCCGAGCGGGCGCACACCGCGGCGGACTGGACGGCGATCCTGGCGATGGTCGCGGCCGGCCTCGGGGTGGCGCTGGTGCCCCGGCTGGCCTCGGCGGGGCGCGGCGGCGGGGCGGTGGTCCGGGCGTTGCCCGCCGACCTGCCGACCCGCCGGGTGGTCGCGGCGGTCCGGGCCGGGACGGAGGAGACGCCGCCACTGCGCCGGGTGCTGGCGGCGTTGGCCGCCGCCGCCTCGATCGTTCAGTCAGAATGAACGGTTTGCTCAGTTCTTTGTGATGGACCTGATGGGTGCGCCGGGGTCAAGGTGGACGCATGGCCACCGACAACGCTCCCAGGACCCTTCCCGACGCCGACGCGCTGCCCTACGCCGGCGGCAATCCCTACGCCGACTACCGCACCGGCGACTTCGCCTTCACCGCGCTGACCGACCTGGCCGACCGCCGGCTCGGCGGCGCCGTGATCGCCGCCAACGACGAGCTGTTCGCCGAGCGCGAGAACCTGCTGCTGCCCGAGCCCGCCGAGTTCCGCCCGCACACCTTCGGCAACAAGGGCCAGATCATGGACGGTTGGGAGACCCGCCGCCGCCGCGGCGCCGGCACCGACCGCCCGCACCCGACCGCCGACGACCACGACTGGGCGCTGATCCGCCTCGGCGTGCCCGGAGTCGTACACGGCGTGATCGTGGACACCGCGCACTTCCGCGGCAACTACCCGCAGCAGATAAGCCTCGAAGGCGCCGAGCTCCCGGGCACCCCGGGCCCGGAGGAGCTGCTCGCCGACTCCACCGTCTGGCACCCGCTGGTGCCCCGCTCGCCGGTGCGCGGCCACGCCGCCAACGGCTTCGCCGTCGAGGGCGGCCGCCGCTTCACCCACCTGCGGCTCAGCCAGTACCCCGACGGCGGCATCGCCCGGCTGCGGGTGCACGGCGAGGCCCGGCCGGACGCCGCCTGGCTGGCCGCGCTCGGCACCTTCGACCTGGCCGCGATCGAGCACGGCGGCGCCGTCGAGGACGCCTCGGACCGCTTCTTCTCGCCCCCGTCCAACCTTGCGCTGCCCGGCAAGTCACGTGCGATGGGCGATGGTTGGGAGAACCGCCGGCGCCGGGACGACGGCCACGACTGGGTCCGGCTCCGGCTGGCCGGGCGCGGCGCGATCCGCGCGGTGGAGATCGACACCGGTTACTACGTCGGCAACGCCGCCGGCTGGGCCGCGCTGTACGGGCGGGACGAGCAGGCCGCGGACCCGCAGGAGTGGTTCGAGCTGGTGCCGCGGACCAGGCTCCAGCCCGACGCCGTCCACCGTCTGGTGCTGGACGCGCCCCGGCCCGCCACCCACGTCCGGCTCGACGTCTTCCCCGACGGCGGCATCGCCCGGCTGCGGTTGCACGGCAGCCTGGTCTGATCCGTCCTGTTTCGGGGCCCGCCCGGGTCCGCGGCGGCCCGGTCCGGCCTGCGAGCTCCCCCGGTTGCCGGTGCCGGACGGCCGCCGGACGATGGGGAGATGATGCACCAGATGCGCGCCGAGTACGGCGACGGCGGCCCGGCCGCCGGGGTGAGGCTCTGGCACATGGTCCGCGGCTCCGAGGCCGTGGCCATGTGCGGCCGGGAACTGGACGAGGGTGCGCCGCTGCGGGAGCCGGTGGAGTGGGGCAGGACGCCCGAACTCTGCTGCCACACCTGCGGCGCGTACTACCTGCGCGAGGCGCCGTACCTGGCGCCGGAGCACCCGTAGCGACCGTGCGCGGTGAGGCGGGTCTACCGTGGTCGGTATGGAGGAATCCCTGGTCCGGCCGCGGTCGTTGGTGCGCGAGGCCGCCGAGTTGCGGGCCGGCCGTCCCGGCCTGGACGTCCACGTCGACCGGCTCTGCGGCCGGATCGAGCAGGTGGACCCGCTGATCCACGCGTTCGTGCCCGAGCCCGGCCGGCCCGAGCGGCTGCACGCCGAGGCCCGCGCACTGGCCGCGCGGTACCCCGATCCGGCCGCCGCGCCGCCGCTGTACGGGGTGGCGGTCGGGATCAAGGACATCGTGCACGTCGACGGCCTGCCGACGCACGCCGGATCCGCCCTGCCGCCCGGCGTGCTGGCCGGGCCGCAGGCCGCCGTGGTGGACCGGCTGCGGGCCGCGGGCGCGCTGGTCGCGGGCAAGACGGTGACCGCCGAGTTCGCCGGCGCCGCCCCCGGCCCGACCCGGAACCCGCACCACAGCGGGCACACCCCGGGCGGCTCCAGCAGCGGCTCCGCGGCCGCCGTCGCGGCCGGGCTGGTGCCGCTGGCGATCGGCACCCAGACCGTCGGCTCGGTGATCCGGCCCGCCGCCTACTGCGCGGTGGTGGGGTTCCGGCCGACCTACGGGCGGATCCCGGTGGACGGGGTGATCCCGAACGCGCCGAGCTTCGACACCCTGGGCCTGTTCACCGCCGACCTGGCGGGCGCGGCGCTGGCGGCGCCCCTGCTCTGCGACGACTGGCGCGCCGAAAAGGCCGACCCGGCCGGACCGCCGGTCCTCGGGGTGCCGGTCGGCCCCTATCTGGAGCGGGCCCTGCCGGAGGCGCGGAAGGCCTTCGACGAGCAGCTGGAGCTGCTGGTTGCGGCCGGACTGACGGTGCGTCAGGTAGATCTGCTGCCGGACTTCGGCGGCCTGGTGCGGCAGTTGCAGACGATCAACCGGTTCGAGCAGGCCCGTACCCACGCCGACTGGTTCGCCCGCTTCGGCGGCCTCTACCGGCCGGAGACGGCGGCCGGCATCCGGCACGGCCAGGCCGTCCAGCCGGAGGACTACGCGACGGCGCTGCGCGTCCGCGAACACCTCCGCGGCCGACTCGCCGAGGTCTGGGCGGCCTCGGGGGTCGACCTCGTGCTGGCGCCCGCCGCGACCGGTCCGGCCCCGTCCGGGCTGGGCAGCACCGGTGAGGCGGTGATGTCGCTGCCGTGGAGCTACGCCGGGCTCCCCGCGCTCAGCCTGCCGGCCGGTGCGACGGCGGACGGCCTGCCGCTGGGCCTCCAGGTGGTCGGCCCGGCCGGCGCCGACGAGCGGCTGCTGGCACAGGCGGCCGTGCTGGAACGGGCGTTGGGGGCCTGCGGGTAGCGCGGACAGGGGGTTAACCCCCGCCCGGATCCGCCGGACCGCCGCACTGCGCCCGCACCCGGCCGCGCGGGAGGGTGAGTCCATGCCGAAGCCGCCCCGTCACCCCAGCCCGCAGCGCCGCTCCCGCCGGGCCGATCTCGCCCCGACGCGCCCGGGAGCGTGGGTCTGATGCTGTTCTCCTACGCACTCCAGAGCCTGAACGCCCGCCGGTCCAGCTTCGTGGGCGCCTTCTGCGCGCTGTTCTTCGCCGCCCTGACCGTCACCGCCTGCGGCACCCTGCTGGAGACCGGCCTGCGCGGCGAGATCCGCACCGAACGGTACGCGGGCGCCCCCCTGGTGGTGGCCGGCGACCAGCAGGTGCACCAGACGACCGTCAAGGACAAGGGCAACGGGAAGACCAAGACCAAGGAGAAGGCCAAGCCGCTCGCCGAACGGGCCTGGCTGCCCGCCGGGCTGGCCGACCGGATCGCCGCGGTGCCGGGCGTCCGCGCCGCCGTTCCCGAACTCACCTTCCCCGCCCAGCCGGTGGCCGCCGACCGGCTCCCCGGCTACGGCCACTCCTGGGCCTCCGCCGAGCTGACCCCGTTCACCCTCACCGAGGGCCGGGCGCCGGCCGCCGCCGACGAGTTGGTGGTCGACGCGGGCCTCGCCGCGCGGGCCCGGCTGCACGTCGGCGACCGGCTGACCGTCCGCTCCACGCAGACGCCCGTCGCCTACCGGATCTCCGGCATCGCCGCCGCCCGGGGCGTCGAACTCACCGAGCAGAGCGCGCTGTTCTTCAGCCCGGCCGAGGCCGAGCGGCTGGCCGGCCGGCCCGGCCAGGTCGCCGCGATCGCCGTCCTGCCCGCGCCCGGCACCGATCCGGCGAAGCTCGCCCGCGACCTCGCCCCGGCGCTGGCCGGCGGCAACGCCGTCGTCCACCGCGGCGCCGACCGCGGGCAGGCCGAGTTTCCGGACGCCGCCGGCGCCCGGGTGAAGCTGGTCAGCATGGGCGCGGCGATCGGCGGCACCGCACTGCTGGTGGCCGTCCTGGTGGTCAGCGGGACGTTCGCCCTGATGATCCAGCAGCGGGGCCGGGAGATCGCCCTGCTGCGCGCGGTGGCGGCGACGCCCCGGCAGGTGCGGAAGATGATCGGCGGCGAGGCGCTGCTGCTGGGCCTGGCCGCCGGCGCGCTGGGCTCGCTCGCCGGGTTGCCCGCCGGCGGGTGGCTGTACGACGGCTTCGTCGACCTCGGGGCGGTGCCGGACACCCTGCACCACACGCTGAGCGTCTTCCCGATGTTCGCCGCGGTGCTCGCGACCCTGCTGGCCGGCTGGGCCGCCGCCCGGATCTCGGCCCGCCGGACGTCCCGGATCCGCCCCGGCCAGGCCCTGTCCGAGGCCGCGGTCGAGGTGCCGGGCGCCGGCTGGGCACGGGCGCTGGTGGGGGCGCTGGTGCTCGTCGGCGGCATCGTGCTGGTCGCCGTCCTCGCCGTGCTGGACACCGAGAAGGCGGCCACTCCGGTGACCTTCGCCGCCGTGGTGGTGCTGGCGGTCGCGGTCTCGCTGCTCGGCCCGGTGCTGGCCCGGGGTGCGTCCGCCGTCATCGGCGGGGCGCTGCGGGTCTTCCCGGTCAGCGGCCACCTGGCCGCCGCCAACCTGCGGGCCGAGTCCCGCCGGCTCGGCGCCGCCGCCGCGCCGCTGGCCCTGCTGACCGCGATGGTCTGCACGGTGCTGTTCACCCAGTCCACCCTCGGTGGTGCGGCCGCCCGGCAGGCCGAGGACGGCGTCCGGGCCCCGTGGACGCTGGCCGCGAGCGCGCCGGGCGTGCCCGGCCAGGCGGCGCAGGCGGTGCGGGCGCTGCCCGGCGTCACCGCGGTGACCGAGGTGCTCCGCAGCTCGGCCCGGATCGACCTGGAGAAGTACACCGTGCAGGGCGTGACCACCGAGGGCCTGGAGGCGAGCTGGGACCCGAAGGTGACGGCGGGCACGCTGGCCGGCTTCGGCGACGGCGACCTCGCGGTCAGCGAGACGGCGGCCGGCGGCCTCGGGGTGCGTCCCGGCTCCACCGTGCGGCTGGTCCTCGGCGACGGCACTCCCGCCACGCTGACCGTCCGGGCCATCTACGCCCGCGGGCTCGGCTTCGGCGACCTCACGCTCTCGCACGCCCTGCTGGCCCGGCACGTCGACAATCCGCTCGCCGCCGCCGTCCTGGTGGCCGCCGACGGCCAGGTCACCCGGGAGCGGCTGAGCGCGGCGGTGGCGGGCTTCCCCGGGGTCCGGGTGCTCGACCGGGCGCAGAGCGGTGAGATCGCGGCCGAGGCCCGGCAGAACGGCGCCGAGGCCAACTACCTCGGGATGGCCCTGGTGCTCGGCTTCACCGCGATCTCGGTGGTGAACACCCTGGCCATGGCCACCGCCGACCGCCGCCGGGAGTTCGCCCTGCTCCGGCTGACCGGCACGACCCGGCGCCAGATCCTCGGGATGCTGCGGCTGGAGTCGGTCGCCGTGGTGGCCACCGGCGTCACCGTCGGCTCGGCGATCGCCTTCGCGGTGCTCACCGCCTTCAGCCTCGGCATGACCGGCACGGCCGACGTGGCCTGGGGCTGGACCGGCTACGCCGGGGTGCTCATCCTGGCCGCGGTGCTGGCCCTGGCCGCCACCACCCTGCCGGCCCGGCCGGCCCTGCGGGCACCCGCCCTCGGGGTCCCGGCCAAGTGAACGCCGGCCACGTCGGAGAGCGTGGCGACGGCGATACCCTGGCGGAACGCAGGCGCACCGGGCGGCTCACCACTGTGGGCCGCCCGGCGGCGCTCCCGCTACGACGGGTCTCCCGTCCCGACGGACAGCTGAGGTGGACTGTGAGCGGCTCTGTCACGGACGGGCGCACGGGCGGGCGCACGGACCGGCGGACCGACGGACGCGCGGCCGTCCGCGCCGACGGGCGGGCCGACGGACGGGTCCAGCGCGGTGAGGAGACCCGCCGGGCGGTGCTGCGCCGCGCGGTCGAGATCGCCTCCGTCGAAGGGCTGGACGCGCTGTCGATCGGCCGGCTGGCCACCGACCTCGGGCTGAGTAAGAGCGGGGTGTTCGCCGGCTTCGGCTCCAAGGAGGAGCTGCAACTGGCCACCATCCGGGCCGCCCGGCGGATCTTCGCGGACGCGGTGGTCGCTCCCGTCCAGGACACCGCCCCAGGCCTCGGCCGGGCCCGGCGGCTCTGTGAGAGCTGGCTGGCCTACTCACGGGCCCGGGTCTTCCCCGGCGGCTGCTTCTTCTACGAGGTGAGCGCCGAGTTCGACGCCCGCCCCGGCCCGCTGCGCGACGCGCTGGCCGACTGCGCCCGGGAGTGGCGCGACCTGCTGCTCGACACGCTGGCGCAGGCCCGGGCGGCGGGCGGCCTGCGGGCCGACGCCGACCTGGAGGACCTGGCGTTCGCGCTGATCGCGGTGCTGGAGACGGCCAACTCGCAGGCGCTCCTCTTCGGTGAGGAGACCCCGTACGACCGGGCGGGGCGGGCGGCGCTGCGCTTGCTGCGGGCGGAGGCGGTCGACCCGCGGGCGCCCGAGCTGGCCTGACCCCACGGGGTGCTTCCGGCGGTCGCTCCTTGCCCATAAAACTGCACGAACGGTCGTGCTAATATCTCCCGCAGTTCGGCCCCCGCACCCAGGCAGACCCGTCAACACCGACAGGGAGACCCGATGGACCCGGCCGTCGCACTGATCCGCACCACCCTCAACGCCACCTCACTGATCGCCCCCGGCCTGGCCGGCCGGGCCGCGTTCCAGCTGTTCCGCCACCCGCTCCGGCGCGGCCGGGTGCGCACCCCCGAACGCGACGTCCATGCACAGGCGGTCACCGAGCAGCTCTCCGTCCGCGGCGAGCCCGTGGTGGTCTACCGCTGGGGCGACGGCAGCCGGCCCGTCCTGCTGCTGCACGGGTGGCAGTCCCGCGCCTCGCGGTTCGCCGCCTTCGTCCCCCGGCTGCGGGCGCTCGGCCTGAGCCCGGTCGCCTTCGACGCCCCCGGCCACGGCGACTCCGGCGGCCGCACCGCCACCGTGCTCGACCTCCACGAGCTGGCCGGCCGGCTCCAGGACCGGTACGGCGACTTCGAGGCGGTGGTCGCACACTCGCTCGGCGTCAACGCCGCCTTCCTGGCCCTGCGCGGCGGCCTGCGGGCCGGGCGGCTGGTCGCCGTCGCCGGGGTCGGCGAGGTCTCCTTCATGCCGGCCGCCTTCTGTGCCCGGGCCGGGCTGAACGGCGTGGTCGAGCGGCGGCTGCGGCGGCTGATGGAGCGCGAGATGTTCCCCGGCGTCGGCAACGTCGCGGAGTACTTCGACGCCGCCCGCCGCCCCGAGGAGATCGGCCTGCCGATCCTGCTGCTGCACGACGAGGGCGACGACGTGGTCCCGGTCGGCCACGCCCACCGGCTCAAGGCCGCGTACGGCGACCGGCTCGACCTGGTCGTCACCCGGGGCCTCGGCCACCGCCGGATCCTCACCGAACCCACCGTCATCGACAACGCCGTCGGCTTCCTGGCGGCCGGAAGGGGAGCGGCACAGGGCCTCGCGCCGGACGTCGCACCGGATGTGGCGCAGGGCCTCGTGCGGGAGGCCGGAGCCGCATGAGCCTGCTCGAACTGCACACCCGATCCCTGGAGTTGGCCGCCGAGGTGGTCACCACCGTCCAGCCCGAACAGCTGGTGCTGGCGACGCCCTGTGCCGGCTGGACGCTGCGCCGGCTGCTGGAGCACGTGGTCGGCCAGCACCGGGGCTTCGCCGCGGCCGCCCGGGGTGCCGGGCCCGACCGGGCACTCTGGCGGGACGTCCCGGTCGACGGCGATCCGGCGGGCGCGTTCCGGCGCTCGGCCGAGGAGCTGACGGCGGCCTTCACCGAGGCGCACGCCGCGGCCGGACGCGAACTCTGGCTGCCGGAGATCCGCGACGGCGGCCCCTTCCCGCTGGGCCGGGCCGTCGGCTTCCATCTGCTGGACACCCTGGTGCACGCCTGGGACGTCGCGGCCGCCCTGGGCGCGCCGACGTGGGTCGCCGAGGCGGTGGACGGCGAGGAGCGGCTCGCGGCTGCCCTGCTGTCGGTGGCCGCTCTGGTGCCGGCCGCGCCCGCGGACCGGGCACCGGGGCGGGCCTTCCGGGAGCGCCGTCAGCAGGCCGACGGCGCCGGGCCGTTCGACCGCGCGCTGGCGCTGCTCGGCCGCGACCCGGCGTGGGCGCAGCCCGCCGGCCCGGGGCCGGGCTCAGCGCCCGTCGCGCTGCTCGTCGGGGAAGCGCGGTCCGCCGATCAGGAAGAGCAGTGCGGCGATCGGAAAGCCGATCGAGGCGGCCAGTAGCACGAAGAACTGCCAGACCATTTCTCGCTCCTCGCCAGTCCTGGGGAGGCCCGTCAGCGCCGGAAGGCCGAGCCCCCCGAAGGAGATCCCAAACCCCGCAGGCCCTGATCGGCCGAATTGTCCACTCGGTATCCGACGGTATGGCCGAATTACTCCCGTTGCCACCGGGGCGGACCCGCGCGCCGCGTGCACGGGTCTGGGCCTGCGCGCTGTCGGCGGCCACACTGTCGGGATGCAGGTACAGCTCGCAGGGGAAGCACGGCGGCCGGACCGCGAGAGCGAGGATTTCGCGGCGGCCTCGCCGGAGGCGCTCGTACTGCTCGACGGTTCGAGCTCGCCGACCGGCCTGGAGTCCGGGTGCCGCCACGGCACCCCCTGGTACGTACGGCGATTGGGGGTGCATCTGCTCGCCCGGCTCACCGACCGCGCGGACCGCTCGATCGGGGAGTGCCTGGCCGACGCCATCGCGGAGACGGCCGCGCTGCACGGCGGCCGCTGCGACCTCGGCCACCCCAACACGCCGGCGGCCATGGTGGTCGCCGCCCGCCGGCACGGCGCCGCGCTGGAGTACCTGGTGCTCGGCGACTCGCTGCTGGTGCTCCAGTTCAAGGACGGCCCGCCGAAGGTGATCGGCGACAACCAGCGCTTCCCCGGCGGCGAGGAGCTGCGCCGGCAGGTCTGGTCGACGGTGCCCGGCTCGGCCGAGCGCGCCGCCCTGCACCTGGAGTACGCGCTGGCCGTGCGCGCCGCCCGGAACACCGGCAACGGCCCGTGGATCGCCGCTGCCAGCCCGAAGGCGGCCCAGCACGCCGAGACCGGCTTCGTCGGCGTGGACCGGCTGCACGCGGTGGCCGCGCTGACCGACGGCGCGTCGCGCTACACGGAGCGGTTCGGCCTGGGCAGTTGGGCCGACGCGCTGCGGCTGCTCGCCGAGTCGGGGCCGGGTGAGCTGATCGCCCAGGTGCGGGCGGTCGAGCGGGCGGACGCCGCCTGCGAGCGCTGGCCGCGCGGCAAGGCGCACGACGACGCCTCGGCCCTCTACGCGTTGTTGTAGGGCCTGCCGTCGAAGCAGCACCTGCCAGGCGGGCGGGCGCTGCTTCGATGGCAGGCCCTGGCGGGCCGGGGCGTCGTCGCGCGTGGCGGGCCGGTCAGTCGATCGGGTGGCCGAAGGAGCCGGACTGGAAGTCCCGCATCGCCTGCTCCAGCTCACGGTGGCTGTTCATCACGAACGGCCCGTACCAGGCGACCGGCTCCCGGATCGGCTGCCCGCCCAGGATGATCACGTCCAGGTTGGCGTGCTTGGAGTCCTGGAGCTTGTCGGCGGAGATGGTGAGGGTGTCGCCCTCGCCGAACACCGCCGCCTGCCCGGTGCGGACCGGCCGCCCCTCGGCGCCGACCTTGCCGTCGCCGCCCAGGACGTACGCCAGCGCGTTGAAGTCCGGCCGCCACGGGATGGTGACCTGCGCGCCCGGGGTGATGCTGGCGTGCAGCAGGGTGATCGGGGTGTGCGTGACCCCGGGGCCCCGGTGGCCGTCCAGCTCGCCGGCGATCAGCCGCAGCACCGCGCCGCCGTCCGGGGTGGAGAGCAGCTTGACGTGCCCGCCGTGGATGTCCTGGTAGCGCGGCGTGGTCATCTTGTCCGACGCCGGGAGGTTGACCCAGAGCTGGATGCCGTGGAACAGGCCGCCGGTCATCACCAGCGACTCCGGCGGGGTCTCGATGTGCAGGATGCCGGAGCCGGCCGTCATCCACTGGGTGTCGCCGCCGCCGAGGTGGCCGCCGCCGCCGTGCGAGTCCTTGTGGATGAACTCGCCGTCGATCAGGTAGGTGACCGTCTCGAAGCCGCGGTGCGGGTGCCAGGGCGTGCCCTTGGGCTCGCCGGCGGCGTACTCCACCTCGCCCATCTGGTCCATCATGATGAACGGGTCGAGGTACTTGGTGTTGATCTTGGCGAAGGCGCGGCGGACGGGGAAGCCCTCGCCTTCGAAGCCCTCGGGGGCGGTGACCACCGTGAGAACCGGCCGGGCGCCGGTGGCGGCGGGGTCGGGGGTGGCGACGCGGGGGAGGGTCAGCGGGTTCTCGACGGTCACGGCGGGCATGTCGGCCTCCTTCGGGGGGTTCCTGGCCTACGCCCACGAGGTTAGTTCAATTCTCAACAAGAAGCAAGTTGAATTTTGAACCATATGGCGACGGCGGGGCCGCGGGGCTCCTTCCGGGGTGGGTCGGCCGTCCGCCGGCCATGGCCGGCGGACGCGAAGCGGCTGTCAGCCGTACATGCGGCGCATGGTGAAGTCGACCATCTGCTCGACCGCCTTCGCGTCGAACACCATCCGGTGCTCGCCCTCCATGTCCAGCGCGAAGCCGTACCCGGTCGGCAGCAGGTCGAGGACCTCGGCGCCGGTGACGGTGAAGTGCTTGGAGTCCTTGCCGGCGTACCGGCGCAGCTCCTTCAGCGAGCTGAACATCGGGATCACCGGGGTCGGCGTGTTGTGCAGCGCCAGGAATCCGGGGCGGTCGCCGCGCGGGCAGTGCACCTTGGAGGTGATGAAGATGGCCTGGAAGTCCTCCACCGCCATCGACCCGGTGGTGAAGGCCCGGACGGCGTCCGCCAGCGAGGGCGGCGACGGCTCGGGGTAGAGGGACTGCTGCGACGCCTGCGGCTGCTCGCCGTACGGGCCGGGGCCGGGCATGCCGTTCATTCCCGGCTGCGGTCCCGCCTGCTGCTGGTAGGGATCGCCCGGGTATGCGTTCTGGTCATAGCCGTACACACGGACAGGCTATCGGGAGCGCGGCCGCTCGTGCGGGCGTCGATCCTGACAAGGAGTGGGCGTCCCGGCTTGTGGGACGTGACCACGTTCATAGCGGATTCGCCGCCAGGGGCTTGAAACAAGTTACCGCTGGGTAGCATCATGATGCCTACTGGTGGGTACGGGGCGCCCGAACGCGGCGGTCTCCCGGAAGCGACGAACCGGAGAAAACGGCCATGGGTCACTACAAGTCCAACCTGCGGGACGTGGAGTTCAACCTCTTCGAGGTGTTCGGCCGCGACCAGGTGTACGGCACCGGACCGTTCGCGGACATGGACGTCGAGACCGCGAAGAGCATCCTGAGCGAGATCGCGCGCCTCGCCGAGAACGACCTCGCCGAGTCCTTCACCGACACCGACCGCAACCCGCCGGTGTTCGACCCGGAGACCAACACCGCGCCGATCCCGGCCTCGTTCAAGAAGAGCTACCAGGCCTTCATGGACGCCGAGTGGTGGCGCCTGGGCATCCCGGAGTCCATCGGCGGCCAGGTCACCCCGTCCTCGCTGATCTGGGGCTTCGCCGAGCAGATCCTCGGCTCGAACCCGGCCATCTGGATGTACTCCTCCGGCCCGGCGTTCGCCGGTGTCATCGCCGACGAGGGCACCCCGGAGCAGCTGGAGGTCGCCAAGCGGATGACCGACCGCCTCTGGGGCTCCACCATGGTGCTGACCGAGCCTGACGCCGGTTCGGACGTCGGCGCCGGCCGCACCAAGGCGATCAAGCAGGAGGACGGCTCCTGGCACATCGAGGGTGTGAAGCGCTTCATCACCTCGGGCGAGCACGACATGTCCGAGAACATCATCCACATGGTGCTGGCCCGCCCCGAGGGCGGCAAGCCGGGCACCAAGGGCCTCGGCCTCTACATCGTGCCGAAGTACGACTTCGACTGGGAGACCGGCGAGCTCGGCGAGCGCAACGGTGTCTACGCCACCAACGTCGAGCACAAGATGGGCCTCAAGGCCTCGAACACCTGCGAGATGACCTTCGGTGCCAAGCACCCGGCCAAGGGCTGGCTGCTGGGCGAGAAGGTCGACGGCATCCGCCAGATGTTCAAGATCATCGAGTTCGCCCGGATGATGGTCGGTACGAAGGCCATCGCCACCCTCTCCACCGGCTACCTCAACGCGCTGGAGTACGCCAAGGAGCGCGTGCAGGGCGCGGACATCTCGCAGTTCCTGGACAAGACCGCCCCGCGCGTCACCATCACGCACCACCCGGACGTGCGCCGCTCGCTGCTCACCCAGAAGGCGTACGCCGAGGGCATGCGCGCCCTCGTGCTGCTCACCGCCTCCACCCAGGACGACGTGCTGGCCGCCCGCCTGCGCGGCGAGACCGACGAGGCCGCCGAGCGCCTGAACGACCTGCTGCTGCCGATCGTCAAGGGCTACGGCTCCGAGAAGTCCTACGAGCAGCTCGCCCAGTCCCTGCAGACCTTCGGTGGCTCCGGCTACCTGCAGGAGTACCCGATCGAGCAGTACATCCGGGACGCCAAGATCGACACCCTCTACGAGGGCACCACCGCGATCCAGGGCCAGGACTTCTTCTTCCGCAAGATCGTCAAGGACGGCGGCCAGGCGCTCACCGCGCTGTCCGAGCAGATCCAGAAGTTCCTCGGCTCGGCCGCGGGCGGCGACGCCCTGGCCGCCGAGCGCGAGCTTCTCGCCAAGGCCGCCGGCGACCTGGAGGCCATCGTCGGCAAGCTGCTGGCCGACCTCTCCTCGGTCGAGCAGGACGTCAAGAACATGTACAAGGTGGGCCTCAACACCACCCGCCTGCTGATGGTCTCCGGCGACGTCGTGGTCGGCTGGCTGCTGCTGCGCCAGGCCGCGGTGGCCCTGGCCAAGCTGGAGGCCGGCGCCTCCGAGAAGGACGTCCCCTTCTACCAGGGCAAGGTCGCGGCGGCCCGCTTCTTCGCCAAGAACATCCTGCCGACCGTCGCCTCGCAGCGCCTGATCGCCGAGGGCATCGACAACGAGATCATGGAGCTGGCGGAGGAGGCGTTCTAGCCTCGGCCCCACCCGTCGCCCGCCGCCGCTCCCTCATCGGCCAGGCTGCGCGTGACACCTCTCTGACCGCCTGACCCAACCCTCACGCCGAAGGGCCCGGTTCCGACCGGGCCCTTCGGTGTTTCACCGTCAGGGGACGGCCGATTCCGGCCCGGTCCCCGCTGGACGGCCTTCCGACGGTTCGCCATGACCGTCCGCGACCGGGCGCAATCGCAGGGTCGCGGGCACCCGCCGCGGCGTCAGTTCACGGTTCTGTCTGCGTTCTGCATCCGTTGGGAGGTTCCCAGTGTCATGTCCGTGTACGGGCATATGCTCAAGGTGCGAAGCCGACCCCCCATCCGGCTTCGGCCCTCCCTCGACTCAGGAGCAGCATGTCGACCGCCGCCCGCCAGGCCTTCTTCGACCGGACGCACACCGATGATCTGATCGCCTTCCTCGGTACCTCACCGTCGCCGTACCACGCGGTCGCCAGCGCCGCGGAGCGGCTGGAGAAGGCGGGCTTCCGGCAGGTCTCCGAGACGGACGCCTGGGACGCGGCGGCCGGCGGTCGGTACCTGATCCGCGGCGGTGCGCTGATCGCCTGGTACGTGCCGGAGGGTGCCGGGCCCGAGACGCCGTTCCGGGTGGTCGGCACCCACACCGACTCGCCGAACCTGCGGGTCAAGCCGCTGCCGGACACCGGCTCCGCGGGCTGGCGGCAGGTCGCCGTGGAGATCTACGGCGGCGTGCCGCTGAACACCTGGCTCGACCGGGACCTCGGCCTCTCCGGGCGGCTCGCGCTGCGCGACGGCAGCTCGCGGCTGGTGCAGCTGGACGAGCCGCTGCTGCGCGTGCCGCAGCTGGCCATCCACCTCGACCGCCAGGTCAACGAGGGCATGAAGCTCGACAAGCAGCGCCACCTCACCCCGATCTGGGGGCTCGGCCCGGTCGACGAGGGCTCGCTGATCGAGTACGTCGCGCAGCGGGCCGGTGTCGAGGCCGCCGACGTGGCCGGCTGGGACCTCATGACCCACGACGTCCAGCCCGCCACCTACCTGGGCCGGGACCGCGAGCTGCTGGCCGGCCCGCGACTGGACAACCTGCTCTCGGTGCACGCCGCCGCCGCCGCTCTCGCCGCGGTGGCCACCGCCGCCGGGGCGGACGGCGCCGGTCTGCCGTACATCCCGGTGCTGGCCGCCTTCGACCACGAGGAGACCGGCAGCGAGTCGGACACCGGCGCGCAGAGCCCGCTGCTCGGCAACGTGCTGGAGCGCACCGTCTACGCGCGCGGCGGTAGCCCCGAGGACCGCGCCCGGGCGCTGGCCGGCACCGTCTGCCTCTCCTCCGACATGGGCCACGCCGTCCACCCGAACTACAGCGAGCGGCACGAGCCGGGGCACCACCCGATGCCGAACGGCGGGCCGATCCTCAAGGTCAACGTCAACAACCGGTACGCCACCGACGGCATCGGCCGGGCGGTGTTCGCGGCGGCCTGCGAGAAGGCCGGCGTGCCGTGGCAGACCTTCGTCTCCAACAACGCCATGCCCTGCGGTACGACGATCGGCCCGATCACCGCGGCCCGCCTGGGCATCCAGACGGTGGACTGCGGCATCGCCGCGCTCTCCATGCACTCGGCGCGCGAGCTGTGCGGGGCGGACGACCCGTACCTGCTGGCGAGCGCGATCAAGGCCTTCCTGGAGGGCTGAGCAGCGGCATGACGAAGGGCCCGGCGCACCCGCCGGGCCCTTCGCCGTACCGGGCGGCGCCTACTCCAGGCCCGCCAGCACCAGCGGCAGCCGGCGCGCGCCGTCCGCGGCCAGCTTCACCGGGACGCCCCAGTCCTGCTGGTGGACGTGGCAGGCCGGGAACTCGATCTCCGGGTCGTCGTCGCAGGACGCGGCCATCGCCGAGACGTGCAGCACGCCCTCGGCCACCTCGTCGGAGAGCACCAGCTCGCGGGAGAGCGCGGAGTCGGCGCCCGCGCCGGAGACCAGCAGCTCCGGCGGGGTGGAGCTGACCAGCAGCCGGGTGGACGGGCCGTACCGCTCGTCCAGCTTCTGGCCGGTCGGCGCCGAGAAGACCACGTCCAGCCGGAACGCGCCCGGCGCGACCTCGGTGGCGGCCCGCTGGGTGCGGTGCGCGACCGACTCGACCCGGACGGCCTCCTCGGGCAGCCGCAGCCTGGTCAGCCGGTGCCGGGCCGACTCGACCACCACGATGTCGCCGTCGACCAGCACCGCGCCCGAGGGCTCGCGCAGGTCGGTGGCCAGCGTGGTGACCTCACCGGTCGCCGGGTCGAAGCGGCGCAGCGCGTGGTTGTAGGTGTCGCTGACGGCCACCGAGCCGTCGGGCAGCACGGTGACGCCGAGCGGGTGCTGGAGCAGCGCCTGGTCAGCCGTGCCGTCGCGGTGGCCGAAGTCGAACAGGCCGGTGCCGACGGCAGTGTGGACCGTCGTCGTTCCACGTGCCCCTTCTGACCGACTGAGCCAGCGCAGCGCGGACGTCTCCGAGTCGGCCACCCAGAGCTTCTCGCCGTCCGCCGAGACGGCCAGGCCGGACGGCTGGGCGAACCAGGCCTCGGCGGCCAGGCCGTCGACCAAGCCCTCGTTGGTGGTGCCGGCCGCGACGCCGACGGTGCCGGCCGCCGGGTCGTACGCCCACAGCTGGTGGACGCCGGCCATGGCGATCCACACCTTGCCGTCGAACCAGGCCACGTCCCACGGCGAGGAGAGGTCCACCTCGCGGGCCGGGCCCTCGGTGGCGGAGCCCTGCCACCACTGCCGGCCGGTGCCGGCCAGGGTGGTGACGCTGCCGTCGGCCAGCCGGACGCCGCGCAGCGCGTGGTTGACGGTGTCGGCGACGATCACGTCGTACTCGCCCCCCTCCGGCAGCAGCGCCAAGCCCTGCGGCTCGCTGAACCGGGGGTCGGCGCCGTCCACCAGGCCGCGGACGCCGTCGCCGATCCGCCGGACGACCGTCTCGCCGTCCTCGGCCAGCTCGACCAGCGAGTGGTGCCCGGAGTCGGCGACCAGGAAGTGGCCGTTCGGCAGCCGGATGGCCTTCCCCGGGAACTTGAGGTCCCCCGCGGTGGGCTCCGGCGCCACGTACGGGCCGTCGCCGCGGCGCAGCGTGCCCTTGGCGGCGTGCTCCGCCTCCAGCTCCTCCACCAGCCGGGCGATGGCGTGCGCGTGCCCCTCACCGGCGTGCTGGGCGACCACGTACCCCTCGGGGTCGATCACCACCAGCGTCGGCCACGCCCGCACCGCGTACTGCTTCCACGTCGCGAGCGCCGGGTCGTCCAGCACCGGGTGGTGCACCTCGTACCGCGCCACGGCGTCCACCACGGCCTGGTGGTCGGCCTCGTGCACGAACTTCGGCGAGTGCACGCCGACGATCACCACCGTGTCACGGTGCTTCTCCTCCAGCTCGCGCAGCTCGTCCAGGACGTGCAGGCAGTTGATGCAGCAGAAGGTCCAGAAGTCCAGGATGGTGATCTTGCCGCGGAAGTCGGCGAGCGCCAGTTCCTTGCCGCCGGTGTTCAGCCAACCGCCTGCCCCGACCAGCTCGGGGGCGCGTACACGTGCACGAGATGCCATGAGGCAATCAAACCCCACCCGGCGGGAGGGTATTCCGGCCGCCGGCGGATCTCGCCGTCCTGGTGCTCGTCGGTGGGGGTGAGGCCGAGGGCGCGGGCGACGGCGGCGGTGTCGGCGGTGCCGGGATCCGTGGGGGCATTCAACGCCGGGGCGCGGCGGTGCTTCGCGCCGGGCCATGGATCGGGTCGAACGGCGGGCGGGGGCACGCTCGCACAAAGCCTGGCCCTTCGCGCGTCAGCGGCTCACTGCCGCGGACTTCACCGTGCCGGCGGGGAGCTTTGAGGCGTCAGCCATGATCAGCGTGCACATCACGTAGCGGAACCCTTGATTCCATTCGTTTTCGTCGCTCGTCGTCCAGGCGTTGAGATCGTGGCCGCCGTTCTTGTAGGCGCCGTATTGCTGCGTGCAGAGTTTGGGCGCGTCCGTCTCGCTCACCGACTTGTAGGTCACGCCGGCGGGTGGCAGGACGAAGCCCAGCACCTGTTCCTGGTGTGGCACGTTGCAGTCCGCGAGGGTGATCGGAGTTGTGTTGTTCTGCTCCTTCTGCGTGTCGATGCAGTCGCCGACCGACGTGTCGGCCAGGTAGAGCTCCAGGCCGATCTGGCGGAACGCGCCCACCGGCCCCACGATTCCGATGGACTTGCCGAAGACCAGGCAGGGCATGGCGCGCACGCCGCTGTCCCAGCCCTGTTTGCTCGGCGGAACGGCATACGACTGTGCGTCCGCCAGCGACTGGACGGTGGTCCGCAGCCGTGCATCGCAGATGGCATTGCCGTTTTGCGTCGCATCGTCCAGGGAGTTCACGTCGGCCATATCGACCACCTGACCGTCCGGGGTCTCCTTGATGCAGTCCAGGACGCCGAGCTTGGGCAGCCCTTGGAACTTCGCGCCGTTCCACACGGCGGTGACGCAGTCGCCCCGCTTCAGTTCCTGCTGCAGACCCACGGCGTCCCCGTAGGGCGGTACCGGGCCGACAGAAGCCGGGGGCGAGGATGTGCCGGGGCTGGTAGCCGGGGCTGAGGACGTGCCCGAGGCGGCAGCCGGGGCTGAGGACGTGCCCGAGCCGCCGAGCAGGGTCGCCCCTGCCCACACGGCGCCGCCCAGGACCAGTGCCGCGGCCACGACGATGGCCACGGTACGGCCGGCCGGGATCTTACGACGGGGTTTGGGCCCCGGTGTGCCCGGCAGGGGAGGCAGCTGCTGGACCGTCGGAGGTGACGGCGGTGGCGGAGGCGGGCCCGTGGGGGTCACGATCGTCGGGGCGGGCTCGGGCGTCGGGGCGGGTTCGGGCGTCGGGGCGGGCTCGGGCGCAGCGGAGGCCTCGGCGAGCTTCTCGGCCGCCTCCTCACCCGTCATCCGCTCCGCCGGGTCCTTGGCCAACAGGCCCTTGATGACAGGCACCAGGGGCCCCGTGACGTGGGCCGGCAGCGCGGGTTCCCCGAACAGGAGCGCGGTCAGGGAGGCGGCGTCGCTGTCCGCGTCGAAGGGGCCTCTGCCCGCGACCGCGAAGTACAGCGTGGCGCCGAGGGAGAACAGGTCGGACTCCGGGCTCGGCTCCCCGCCGCGCGCCCGTTCCGGGGCCAGGTAGCCGGGAGTCCCCACGATCCCGGAAGCCGAGGTGAGCCGCGGCTCACCCGAGGCCGGCTCCAGCGCGATGCCGTAGTCGGCCAGCAGCACCCCTCCGCCTTCCCCGGGGCGCGACGTCCGCGGTGCGGGGCTCGTCAGCAGGATGTTGGCCGGCTTGACGTCCCGGTGCAGGATGCCGAGCCGATGGCCCTCCGTCAGGGCATCGAGGACGGCCAGACCGATGCGCGCGACCTCCGCGGGCGGCAGCGGCCCGTGCTCGTGCACGAGGGCCTCCAGGTCCGTCGCGCCGGGCACGTACTCCATGACGATCCACGGCAGACCGTTCTCCTCGACGATGTCGTGCACCGTGGCGACATGCGGGTGGTTCCGCAGCCTGGCGGCATGCCGCGCCTCACTGCGGGCCCTGGCGATACGGGCGCTCATCTCCTGCTCCGGCAGGCCCGGCGGGACGTCGATCTCCTTGAGCGCGACATCGCAGGCCAACACCTCGTCATGGGCGAGCCAGACCCGGCCCATGCCCCCGGCGCCGAGCCGTCGCACCAGGGTGTAGCGCCCTGCGACCACCCGTCCGGTATCGTCCTCGGCCCCTGCCATGGTCAACAACGTAGGGTGCTCGAAAAATCAGGGCAATCGGTGCATGTCAATCAGGTGACGGCCCTGAGTGCCCGATGAGGGGCCCATGAGTTCGGACGCCATTGGTCAGTGGAGCGTAGTCAGTGATTCGGGGTCGGCGGGTTCGGCCCCACGATGATGTGCGGCAGGAAGCGGGCGCCCCGGTGGGTGATCGGGCTGTCGTCCGTCTCGTGGATGCCGAGGCCCGCCGCCTCGCCGTCGACCACCCAGGCGCCGAGCACCGGGCGGTTGCCGTCGAAGTCGGGCAGCGGGTGGTACTGCTGGTAGCAGTGGCCCTCGGGGCCGTAGCTGTCCGGGTCGCCGGCCCAGTCGGCGAGCCGGGTCTCGCGGCCGTCCGGTCACGGGGTGTCGGACCCGGTGGCTGCGGCGGAGCGCGATGGCGACGTCATGGCGCCCGATGGTGCGCGTGGGGCCGGATGGTACGGGAGGGGTCCCGGGGCCCCGACTGTGGCGCGGTCCGATGGGATATGTTTTGCCGATCCTTGACCGTTGGACCCGGGGGGTCAGACACCCATGAACGACATCCTGCACGGCCTCGGCGCGGCCGCCGCCTTCGGCGCCGTCGGCGTGGTGCTGCTGCTCCTCGGCGTCTGCCTGGTGGACGTGCTGACGCCCGGCAAGCTCGGCCACCAGATCTGGGTCGAGCGCAACCGCAACGCCGCCGTGCTGCTCAGCTCGGCGCTGCTCGGCATCGGCGGCATCGTCTTCACCGCGATCCTCTACACCTACGAGGACTTCGGGAAGGGCCTGGTCTCCACCGCCTGCTTCGGTCTGCTCGGCCTGGTCCTGATGGCCGTCGCGTTCTGGGTGGTGGACGTGCTGACGCCGGGCAAGCTCGGCGCGATCCTGGTCGACCCCGAGCCGCACCCGGCGGTCTGGGTCTCGGCCAGCTGCAACCTCGCGGTGGCCGCGATCGTGGCGGCGTCGATCGCCTGAGCCCACCCCGCCTGACGGGCCCGGGTGGGGCCGCCCGGTCAGGCCGGGTGCGCCACCCCGCCGAGAACGTGCTCGCGGCCCCACGCGCCCAGCGGCGCCAGCGCCGCGTTCAGCCGGGCGCCGACCGGCGTCAGCGAGTACTCGACCCGCGGCGGTACCTCGTCGTAGACCTCGCGGTGCACGATGCCGTCCGCCTCCAGCTCGCGGAGGTGGGCGGCGAGCACCTTCTCGGTGATGCCCGGTACCCGGCGGCGCAGCTCGCCGAACCGGCAGTCCGGGCGCTCGTCCAGCGCCCAGAGGATCAGCACCTTCCACTTGCCGCCGATCACGTCCATCGCGGCGTCGATCCCGCAGACGTACGCGCCCGGCCTCGGCACCGTCGCCATGCCCCACCCCTCACCCCGGCCCGACCTGCTTGCTCACTTCAGGGTAACCACCCACTTCGAAGTGCGTACTTGATCACGCCCGGGGCCTGCGACGAGCCTGATCGGCATGACACAGAACATCGTTGACCCCGTTTCGAAGACCCCCGTCACCCTGCTCGGCCTCGGCGCGATGGGCGCCGCGCTCGCCCGCACCTGGCTCGCCGCCGGGCACCCGCTGACCGTCTGGAACCGCACCCCCGCCCGGGCCGAACCGCTCGCCGCGCAGGGCGCCACCGTCGCCGCCACCGCCGCCGAGGCGGTCGCCGCCAACCGGCTGCTCGTCGTCTGCCTGCTGGACGACGCCTCCGTCGACGAGGCGCTGGACGGCGTCGACCTGGCCGGCAAGGACGTGGTCAACCTGATCACCGGCACCCCCGGCCAGGCCCGCGCCCGCGCCGAGTGGGCCCGCGAGCGCGGCGCCCGCTACCTGGACGGCGGGATCATGGCCGTACCGCCGATGATCGGCGTCCCGGCGGCCGGCCCGTACGTCTTCTACAGCGGCTCGCCCGAGCTGTTCGAGGAGCACCGGGACACCCTCGCCGTCCCGGCCGGCACCACCTATGTCGGAGCGGATGCCGGCTTCGCCGCGCTGCACGACGTGGCGCTGCTGAGCGCGATGTACGGCATGTTCGCCGGGGTCGCGCACGCCTTCGCGCTGATCCGCAAGGAGTCCGTCGCCCCCGGCGACCTCGCCCCGCTGCTCACCTCCTGGATCGGTGCGATGGCCGGATCGGCGGCCAGGACCGCCGAGCAGCTGGAGAGCGGCGACTACACCGAGGGCGTCGTCTCCAACCTCGCCATGCAGGTCGCCGGCACGTCCACCCTGCTGCGCACCGCCGAGGAGCAAGGCGTCAGCGCCGAACTGCTCACGCCCTACCTGGCCCTGATGGAGCGGCGCCTCGCCGAGGGCGACGGGGCGGAGGACCTCACCGGGGTGATCGACCTGCTGCGGCGGTAGGCCCGCTACCCCGCCGGGCGGTCGGTGACGGGGCGGCGGCGCAGCGCCGGCTCGGTGAGGGCGGGCGGCTGCCAGACGCCGTCCGGGTGGTAGAGGTCGGTGCCGGGAGGGACGATCGCGTCGATACGGTCGAGGGCGGCATCGTCCAGGACGAGGTCGGCGCCCTTGAGGGCCGCCGCCAACTGCTCCCCGGTGCGCGGGCCGATGATCACCGAGGTGACGGCCGGGTGCGCCAGCGGGAAGGCGAGGGCCAGCTCGGGCAGGGTGCGGCCGAGGTCGTCGGCAAGTGCGGTCAGCTCCTCGACGGCGTCGAGCTTGGCCGCGGTGACCGGCAGTGCCGGGTCGAAGCGGGCCGGGGTGAGGGCGGCCCGGCCGGTGGTGAGGTCGATCGGGCGGTCCTTGCGGTAGCGCCCGGTGAGGAAGCCGGAGGCGAGCGGGCTCCAGGTCAGCGCGCCCATGCCGAGCCGCTGCACCGTCGGCAGCACGTGCCGTTCGATGCCGCGGGCGAGCAGCGAGTACGGCGGCTGCTCGGTGCGGAAGCGCGGCAGGCCGCGGCGGTCGGCGACGTGGTACGCCTCGACGATCTGTTCGGCGGGGAAGGTCGAGCAGCCGAAGGCGCGGATCTTGCCGGCCCGGACGAGGTCGCCGAGCGCGGAGAGGGTCTCCTCGATGTCGGTGGTGTGGTCGGGCCGGTGGACCTGGTAGAGGTCGATCCAGTCGGTCCGCAGCCGCCGCAGGCTCTCCTCCACCTCGCGGACGATCCAGCGGCGGGAGTTGCCGCCCCGGTTGCGGCCCTCGCCCATCGGGAAGTGCACCTTGGTGGCGAGGACGACGTCGTCGCGGTTGCCGCGGCTCTCCAGGGCCTTGCCGACGATCTCCTCGGACTCGCCCGCCGAGTACATGTCGGCGGTGTCGACGAAGTTGATGCCCTGGTCGAGGGCGGTGTGGATGATCCGGGCGCAGTCGTCGTGGTCGGGGTTGCCGACCGCGCCGAACATCATGGTGCCGAGGCAGTAGGCGCTCACCTCGATGCCGGTGCCGCCGAGGACGCGGTAGCGCATGGTTCTGGTCCCCCTGGTGGTGGGTGGGTGGCCGTGTCCCTGGTCGGGATCCGTGCTCCTGGTCCCGACGGTAGGGCCTGGAGTGCGCTCCAGGGCAAGGGACTGCCGGGGCCGGCCTCCGCCGGAATCCGGCCGATGTCCCCCCTGAGGGGGAGGGGCTCCCCTGGGAGGGGGAGGCCGGGCGGGGCGTCCGGTGCGAGCTTGGGGGCATGACAGCAGCGAGCGGTTGGGCGACGGTGCGGGGGGCGGGCGAGCGGGGCGCGCCCGGGCGGGGTGCGGCTGGGCCGGGTGCGTCCGCGTGGGTCGGGGACGGCCGGGGGGTGGCCGTCTGGGGCGTCGCGTACGCGGCCTTCGGGGTCGGCTGCGCGGCGACCGGGACGGCCCTGTTCGGGGTGACCTGGCTGGGGTGGACGGTCGCCACGGTGGGTGTTGCCGCCGCCCTCGCCGGGGCCGCGACGGCGTGGTGCGGGCTGCGCCCGGCGCTGCGGGCGGTGCTCCGGACGCTCTGCGTCCTGGCCGGCGCGGCGGCGTTCAGTCTGCTGATGGACGTCATCACGCTGGTCTTCAGCCAGAACGTGGACAGTTGGCCGAGCGCGGCCCAGCGCGCTCTCTCCGCGCTCGGCGCCGTCCTGCTGGCGGCCACCGCGCGCACCGGCCGTTCGCCCGCCCGGGCGGCCGGAGCAGACGCACTCCCGGCGCCGTCGGCGGCCTCGGGGCAGGTCCAACTGGCCGCCCTGGCCGGGACGGTGGCGTTCGTGCCGTACGCCGTGATGAAGACGACCTGGGCCCTCGGCGGCACCTTCGCCGGTCTGAGCGGGGCCGCGATGCGGGCCGACGCCGAACGCAACGGCGCCTCCGGGCTCTGGCTCACCCTGGCGTCCTGGGGCATCGACGCGACGGCGCTGCTGGCGGCGCTCGGCGTGTTCCTGCTCTGGGGTCTGGTCCGCCCGTGGGGCCAGGTGTTCCCGCGCTGGACGCCGTTGCTGCGCGGCCGTCGCGTCCCCCGCTGGCTGCCGCTCACCCCCGCGCTGCTCGGCGCCGCCACCCTCGCGCCGTACGGGATCTTCGGCATCGGCTACGCGGCGCTCGCCACCATGGGCGTGGTGAGCGTGTCGCGCGGGGAGTTCCCCACCGAGGCGGACGTGCTGCTGGTCTGCTGGATCGGTCTCGGCGCCTTCGCCGTCTACGGCGTGGCCCTCGCGGCCGCCGCGCGTTCGTACTGGCGCCGCACCGGGTGACGGATGGGCGGCGCGCTGGGTGACGGGAGGTCGCCGCGCTGGGTGAAGGGCGGGCGGCGCACCGGGTGACGGATGGGCGGCGCGCTGGGTGACGGGCGGGCGGCGCTGTTTGCGGAACCGGCAACAAAGCTTGCCGGTGGTGCGGGGGCGGTCGCAGCCTGGCGGTGGAGGTGATCGCGGTGAGTGGGGTCGACCAGGCGCTCGCCGCCGCCTCGCTGTGAAGCCGGTACCGATCCGAACGGAGTACGTCATGAACCGACCGCACCATCACGCCCCCGCCCACACCTCGGCGCACCACGGCCACCACACGCCCGCGCCCGACATGGACTGGTCGGCGCTCGCCACCCTCCTGGAGCGCGAGGGCGAACTCAACACCCCGGCATTCGCCCAGGCCGTCCGGTGGCTGCGCGAGTCGGTGGACGGCACCCCCGTCGGGCGGGTGCTGGATGTCGGCAGCGGCCCGGGCGTCGTCGCGGGCCTGCTCGCCGACGCGTTCCCGGCCGCCGAGGTGGTCGCCGTCGACCAGTCGGCCGCGCTGCTGGCCCGCGCCGAGGCCCGCTCGTCCGGCCGGATCACCACCCAGCAGGCCGACCTGCCGGCCGAGTTCGGCCTGCTCGGTGAGGCTGACCTGATCTGGTCGTCCCAGGCGATCCACCATCTCGGCGACCAGCAGGCGGCGTTGACCGCCCTGGCCGGCTCGCTGCGCCCGGGCGGCCTGCTCGCCGTCGCCGAACGCGGGCTGCCGCTGCGGTTCCTGCCGCGGGACCTCGGCCTCGGCCGCCCCGGGCTCCAGGCCCGGATGGACGCCGCCCACGAGGACACCTTCGCCGCGATGCGCGCCCAACTCCCGGGCAGCATCGAGGAGGTGGAGGACTGGCCGGCCATGCTGACCCGGGCCGGCCTGACCCCCGCCGGCTCGCACACCTTCCTCGTCGAGTGGCCGGCCCCGCTCGCCGCCCCGGCCCGCGAGCACCTGCACGCCCATCTCGACCGCCGCCGGGCCCAGTTGGACGAGAGCCTGGACGCCGAGGACCTCGCCACACTGGACGCCCTGCTCGACCGCGACGCCCCCACCGGCATCCTCACCCGCCCCGACGCCTTCTACCTGACCGCCACCACCGTCCACACCGCCCGGGCAGCGGGCTGAGAAGGCCCTGCTGCGGCAGTGATTCGCCGCCCGGGGCCGGCCCCGGGCGCCGTCGGCCGGCCTGGGCGCCGGGGTCAGCCGGCCTGGTCCGGCTTCCGGTGCCGCCCGGTGCCCTTGCGCAACAGCGGCACCGGGGTGTCGGCCTGCGGGAACGCCTCGGCCGGCCCGGTGCGGACGATCAGCGGGTACGCCTCCGCGTAGTTCGCGGCCACGCCGACCGGCTGCCAGGCGAAGCCGTCCCACTCGACCACCAGCCGTGGCACGTCCCGGAGTACGTGGGCACCGCGGCGCGGGCCGGCGGCCAGCGTGATCGCGTCCCGCGTGCCGGGGGCGCGGCGCCGGTCCGCCCGTCGCGCGTACCACTCGGCCAGGGGCTCGTCCTCGGCGCTCACCGCCACCTCCCTCACGTCGGCCGGAGCCGGTCCCGCCAGTCTGGCCGACGGGGGAGGGCGGGTCGAGTCCACGATCGAGTGAAGGTGACTGACCGTCAGAGTCCCGATGCAAGCTTCAGGGTGACGGCTCCGGCGATGATCGAGGCGAAGGAGAGCAGCTTGGGCAGGGTGATCCGCTCCTTGTAGATCAGCGCGCCGAAGACGACGGTGCCGATCGAGCCGAGGCCGGTCCAGATGGTGTAGCCGACGCTGACGTCCAGCGTCCTGAGCGCGAGGCTGAGGGTGAAGATGCCGCCCGCGGCCGCGACCAGGGTGAGGACGGACGGCCAGAGCTTGGTGAAGCCGTTGGTGGCGTTGGTGCCGAGGGCGAAGGCGATCTCGAAGACGACGGCGATCGCGAGGAAGATCCAGGCCATGACGGTGTGCTCCTTGGTCGGTTGGGGTCGGTGGCTGCGCGGGATCAGGCGGTGGCCGGCGGCTCGGAGCCGCTGAGCCTGTCGGCGAGCTTGAGACCGAGCACGCCGCCGATGATCAGGACGAAGGCCGCCGCCTTCCCGAGGTTCATCGACTCGTGGAAGATGACCGAGCCGAGGATGACGGTGCCGACCGAGCCGATCCCGGTCCACACCGTGTAGCCGACGCCGACGTCGAGGGTCTTCAGGGCGAGGCTGAGGAAGAAGATCCCGCCCGCGGCCGCCGCGGCGGTCAGCAGGGACGGGCCCAGGACGGTGAAGCCGTGGGTGGCGTTGGTCGCGAGGGCGAAGACGACCTCGAAGACCGAGGCGATGAGCAGGTAGATCCAGGCCATGGGAACCCCCCGGGTTCGTCGTGACGTTACTTGTTGCATGTATGTGCAAATTAATGTCGACTGGGCAAGAGCATGCATGTACAAGTAATCTGTGTCAACCGCCCCGCCTGTGCCAGGAGCAGCCCATGGACTCGGAACCCAGCCCCACCAGCGGCGACTCGGACGCCGGGACGCCGGAGGACCAGGCGTCGGACTCCCGGATGTGGAGCCGGCTCACCGCGCTGCACGCGCACGTCGAGAGCCGCCTCACCACCGCCCTCCAGCGCCGGCACGGCCTCGGCCTCTCCGAGTACCGCGCCCTCGGCTTCCTCGCCGAGGCCCCCAAGGGCGAGCTGCGCATGCAGGACCTCGCCACCAGCCTCGGCCTCAACCAGAGCTCCGTCACCCGCCTGGTCGCCCGCCTGCACGCCGCGGACTTCACCTACCGGGACCTCTGTCCGGACGACAAGCGCGGCGTCTACACCGTGATCACCGCCACCGGGCGCGCCCGCCACCAGGAGGCCCGCGCCACCTACGAGGAGACCCTCAGCAGCACCCTGGACGAGGAAACCGCGGCCACCCCCGACCTCGCCCCGCTCCTCACTACGGCCCGCCGCTCCCTCGGCTGAGCGCCTCCCTGCCGCGCGCACAGGAAGTCGACCTGGCCGACTTCCTGTGCGGCCCTGCGCCGGGCAGCCGGGCGGTACGGTCGCCGCATGGCAGCTCCGACCCCCGATGTCGTCGTGGTGACCACGACCCACGACGCCGAGTCCAAGGCCCGCACCCTGGCCGCCGCCGTGGTGCGCGAACGCCTGGCCGCGTGCGCGCAGGTCTACCCGGTCCAGTCGGTCTACTGGTGGGACGGCGAGGTGCGGGACAGCCCCGAGTGGCGCGTCGACCTCAAGACCCGCGCCGACCTCGCCGCCCGCCTCACCGCCTTCATCACCGGGCACCACGACTACGACACCCCCGAGGTCGTCGCCGTCCCGGTGATCGCCGGCAGCAGCGACTACCTCGCCTGGGTGGCCGCCGAAACGGCCCCCTGACCCATGCGAGCGGCCCCCGTCGCGCCGTCGCAACGGGGGCCACTCGGCCTACTGCTGTCCCTGCTCGGCTATTCGCCTGCTGGCCTATTCGCCCGCTCGGCTCTTGGCCTGCTCGGCTACTCGCCGCCGAACCGGGTCGACCAGGCCGCCAGGTCCTCGTCGGTGATCTTCGCGAACAGCACCGGCGGCACGGTGAACGCCGTACCCGCCGGCACGAAGTCCAGCGCGCGCGCCTCCTCCGCGCTCACCCATGCCTGCCGGCGCGCCGGCGCCTCCGCGGGCAGCGCGAACGCCTCGCGCATCGCCTGGGCCGCGGCCGGGATGAACGGCTCGGACACCACCGCGTACAGGTGGATCAGGTTCATCGCCGTCCGCAGGGTCAGCGCGGCCGCCTCCGGGTCCGTCTTCACCTGGAGCCACGGAGCCTTCTCGTCCAGGTATGCGTTGCCCGCGCTCCACAGCGTGCGCAGGCTCTGCGCCGCCTTGCGGAAGTTCAGCGCGTCCAGCTGGGTCTCGTACTCGGCCAGCAGCTCGGCGATCTGCGCGCCCAGCCGCTCCTCCGCCTCGCCCGCCGCGTGCCCGGCCGGGACGTCGTCGCCGAACCGCTTGCGGCTGAAGGAGAGCACCCGGTTGACGAAGTTTCCGAGGGTGTCGGCGAGGTCCTTGTTGACCACCGAGGCGAAGAGGTCCCAGGTGAAGCTGGAGTCGTCCGACTCGGGGGCGTGCGCCATCAGGAAGTAGCGCCAGTAGTCGGCCGGCAGCAGCTCCAGCGCGACATCGGTGAAGATGCCCCGCTTCTGGCTGGTCGAGAACTTGCCGCCGTAGTACGTCAGCCAGTTGAAGGCCTTGACGTAGTCGACCTTCTTCCACGGCTTGCGCGAGCCGAGGATGGTCGCGGGGAACATCACCGTGTGGAACGGGACGTTGTCCTTGGCCATGAACTCGGTGTACCGGACGGTCTCGTCGGCCTCGTACCACCAGGACTTCCAGTCCCGGAGCTCGCCGTCCGCCGCCGCGTCCGCCCACTCCTTGGTGGCGCCGATGTACTCGATCGGGGCGTCGAACCAGACGTAGAAGACCTTGCCCTCCGCCGCCAGCTCCGGCCACACGTCGGCCGGCACCGGCACGCCCCACTCCAGGTCACGCGTGATCGCGCGGTCCTGCAGGCCCTCGGTCAGCCACTTGCGGGCGATCGAGGAGGCCAGCACCGGCCACTGGTCGCCGTGCGCGGCCACCCACTCCTCGACCTGGTCGGTCAGCTTCGACTGGAGCAGGAACAGGTGCTTGGTCTCGCGCACCTCCAGGTCCGAGCTGCCGCTGATGGCGGAACGCGGCTCCAGCAGGTCCGTCGGGTCCAGCACCCGGGTGCAGTTCTCGCACTGGTCGCCGCGCGCCTTGTCGTAGCCGCAGTGCGGGCAGGTGCCGACGATGTACCGGTCCGGCAGGAACCGCCCGTCCGTCACCGAGTACACCTGGCGGATCGCCCGCTCCTCGATGAACCCATTGGCGTGCAGCTCGCGCGCGATCTCCTGGGTGATCTCCCGGTTCTGCGGCGACGAGCTGCGCCCGAAGTGGTCGAACGACAGGCGGAACCCGTCGTAGACCGCCTTCTGCTGCTCGTGCGCCTGCGCGCAGAAGTCCGCGACCGGCAGCCCCGCCTCCTGCGCGGCCAGCTCGGCCGGCGTCCCGTGCTCGTCCGTCGCGCAGATGTACAGCACCTCGTGCCCGCGCTGCCGCAGATACCGCGAGTAGACGTCCGCCGGGAGCATCGACCCGACCATGTTGCCCAGGTGCTTGATCCCGTTGATGTACGGAAGGGCGCTGGTGATCAGGTGCCGAGCCATCCTCGGATGCTCCAATTTCTCCCGCACGCACCCCTACCCGGAGTGCCGTGACAGGCGCAGGGTCTGGGGGCCGCAACGGAAGCCAGACGCGTTCGCCGGCTCCCGGGCTGCCACACAGAGCGAAGTTCCACTGTGGGCGCCCCAATCCTATCGAAGCCCGGCCCTCCCCCTCCCGCCCATTTCACGACCCGGACGGCCGGGGCCCCACCGCCCTCAGAGCACCCACGCCGTCGTCGTGGCGTCCGCCGCCACCCAGCCGACGGACTGGCCGCCGGCCGTCACCTCGATGGTGAGCCACTCCCGGCGCGGCCGGTGGTGGCGCTGCCATGCGGTGTGGGCGGCTTCGACGATCTGCCAGAGGTCCTGCGGCCCGGCCGTCGTCACCGTGGCCGGGCCGTCGGGATGGTCCTGCACCTGGGCGGCCGAGCCGTCGACCGGGTCGTGAAGCGTGCCCGCCTGCCGGACGACGTTCGGCGGCAGGTGGAGGGACACCCAGAAGGAGAAGCCGTAGTCGTCCAGGACGCGGGCGCCGACGGCCGTGGTGCGCTGCTGCCCCTCGACGCTCCCGGGGACGGCGGGCGTGGTGGCCGCCCCCGACCGCAGGGGCATGAACGCGGCGGGCGCGGCCAGGAAGCGGCCCACCGCGCGCCCGTCCGGCAGCTTGGTCAGGCAGGCGACGGCCCCGCCGTCCAGCGCACCGCCGATCGGGGCGACGATGGTCCCACCGGGTGCGCACTGGTCGAGCCAGGCTTGCGGGATGCGCCGGACGGAGCAGGTGGCGATGATCCGGTCGTACGGGGCGCCGCCGGGGTGCCCGGCGGCGCCGTCAGCCGCGAGGACGTCCGGCTCGAAGCTGACCTCGCGAAGGCGGTCCCGGGCAGCGGTGACCAGCGGAGCGGCGCAGTCGAGGGTGGTGACGTTCTCCGCGCCCGCGAGGTGGCAGAGCAGCGCGGCGTTGTAACCGGTACCGGTGCCGATCTCCAGCACCCGGTCGCCCAGGCGGATGTCCAGGGCGTCGAGCATGTCGGCCATCAGACTCGGCAGCGTGGAGGAGGACGTCGCCGTTCCGCCCACGTCATCCACTTCGGTGACCAGCACCCGGTTCGCATAGACCTCGCGCAGCCACACCTCACCGTCCGCACTCGTGAGGCGGCCCGTGCGGTCGGAGGAGTGGAACACCGGCACGAACGGGTGCCGGGGCACATTCAGGAACGCCTCCACCACCCGCGAGGAGAGGACGGCACTGCAGCGCTCGATGTCGGAGACGAGCCCGACCCGGGCGTGGAGGATCCGGCTCTCGGTCTCCACGGTTTCGGTCATGTGTCGGTTCCTTGCAGGTAGTCGCAGATGGCGGCGGTGATGGGCAGTCCGGTCGCCTGCTCGATGAACCCGTACTGCCCGTTGGGATTCACCTCCAGGAACGTCCAGTCACCCGACGCCGTGACAACGAAGTCGAACGCGCCGTACGGAAGGCCGAGTTGGTCGAGCACGCGGTGAACTCCAGCCGCCACGTGTGCCGGTGGCTCGCAGACGCGGTAGGTCAGGCTGTCGTAGTCGCTGCGCCAGTCCACGCGGGCGGCTGCCGAGCCCGCGTGGATCTGGGCGGCGAACAACCTGCGGCCGACGACAGTCAGTCGGACCTCGTGCGCCTTGGGCACCCACTCCTGGAACAGATGGGCCGTGGTGGCGATGGAGGGGTGGCCGGCATCGCCGGGCCGGAGCAGGCCCGCGTAGACCGCCACCGACTGCCCGTCGACCGTCCCCCGGATCGGAGTGAAGGGCTTGTAGACCACCGGCGTACCGATCCGCTCGGCGAACGCCGCTGCCTCCACCGGACTATTGGTGATCAGCGTTCGAGGAACGCGTAGCCCGCACTCGGCCGCGACGCGGAGTTGGAGCGGCTTGTACTCGGCATCCGCAGCCCGGCCCGGAGGCGGCAGCCACCGGGCCGGAAGCGCCGACAGAAGCCCGCCGAATCCGCGTCGCGCCTCGGCCATCGCCACCGCCCGTGCCTCCCGGGGCATGGACTCCGGAAACTCGCAGGGCGTGGGCCGGCGATAGTAGACCGCACGGACAGTGGCCAGGTCGAGCGTGCGGCGGTCCGTGGCGAGCGTGCCGCGCCAACCGTTCCCGTCGAGGCCGGCCGCCAGGGCCAGCCTCGACGGGAACCAGGCCGTGTCGGCTCGGAAGACGGGCACCGCACGCCGGTTCAGCTCCTCGATCACGAGATCTGCGGTCGGATCGAACGCCCCCGTGAGGACGAGGACAGCGCCGGAAGTCGCCATCTCAGTCGTTGCTGCTTCCCGGGTCGTCCGGCGCGTCCATCTGGCCGCTCGGCTGGGTCGGGCCGAAGGTCTTGGGCGGCGCGCTGGTCAGGTAGACGCCGGGCGGCAGGCCTTCGTAGGTGCAGGTCTGCGAGTCCTCGTCGTACGCGAGGTCGGCCGGCAGGATGCCGCCGGCACCGGTGACCGGGACGAGGAAGCGGAACGCGAACGGGTTTGCGGGCCCGAGCTGGTCGTCCAGCGCGGGCAGCGGCGTGGCTCCGGCCGTGCTCAGCGGCAGCCGCGACTCGGGCCGGTCGAAGGCGTGGCCGCTCTGGGGGTGGCGGTTCAAGGTTGCGATGGACATGAATCTCCCTCTCTCTGCGCGTTGTTGTTCACAAGCCGCGCGACGACTACCCGCGTGCCGCCTGCCAGTCGAAGAAGCCACCGGGCGCGTCGTCCGGTGGAATGAGGTCGGAGGCGCGGACGACCCGTTCCCGCCCACCCCTCAACGGCCGGACGTAGACGCTGAACTGGCAGATCTCCATCACCTCGACGGCGGCCCCGGTCCCGCGCTCGTACACCCGCTGCCCGGCCCTGGGCACCCATGCCTCAGCCACGGCCGATCCCGTCGCTGAGCCGGCGAACGAGTCGATCGGACGGCACCGTCCGTCGCGGCCCAGCCGGCTGGAAGAGCGGGTGCACGACGGCCACCCCGCCGTCCTCGCTGACCAGTTCGACGAGAGAACCAGTCGTCAGGTCCAGCCGGATCGGGCTGTTCTGGATCCTGTGAAGCGTTGACGCCCAGTCGCGCCGACTGTGCGGCACCGCCGGCTCGGGCTGTGGCGATCTCGTGGCTTCGGCCATGTCGTGGCTCCCCGTGACGGTGGCTCCTCTGGACGGGAACCAAGGTAGGCCGGAAAACCCGAGGCCTTACATAGATTTCCAGTTCCGGAAAGAATCTGTGTCGGGGCCCTTGGAGAGGGGGCTGCGTGCAGCCGCTTTCTATCCTTGCAAATACTCGTCTCGAATTTGCTCAACCAGCAGCCGCATCAAGTCGCCGGTAGCGGCCATCTCTGCGAATCTGTCAAACTTGTCCAGATAGGAGGAGACATCCCGGGGGTCGGTTACGACGAGTTCGGCATGGACTGTCTCCACCGTCACTACTCGGTCGTCTCGGATCACGAACGAGTGCCCTGGCACGTCCACCTGCTCCGCCGCGAGTGGAACGACCCGGATATCGATGTTGGGCAGCCGGGACACGGAGATGATTCTGTCGAGCTGCCCGGCCATCATCGCAGGTGGAAGTATGCGCCAGCGAAGAACCGGCTCGGTGATGACGAAGCTCAGAGTCTTGGCGGAGTCATAGATGACTCCTTGCCGCTCGATCCGAGCGCTGACTGTACGGCTGAGAGATTCATCTCCCAGGTTCTTCCTGGTCAGAATGGATCGGACATATTCCGGAGTCTGCAACAGGCCTGGGACCAATGATGGCTGGAACAGCTTCAGTGCGGTCATGGATTGGTCGAGCGCCATGATCTGCTGCTGCTTCCTGTGGTAGCCGAGACGCCGGTACTCGCGCCACGCCACGGCTTCCGTGGCTGCTGCCCGGGCTGCCGCCAGGTACTCCGTCTTGACCTCGTCCGAAACGCCTATGGCGGTGAGGATGCGATCGACGTCCATGACCGTCGGCGCCACCCGCCCGTTCTCGATCTTGCTCAGCTTGCTCGCAGACATGACGGCGCTGCGGGCGATGGCCTTGGCTTCGTTGCCGGATGCCTGCCGCAGTGCCCGCAGCGCCGTTCCCAGGTTGGTTCTGTTCACTCGCTGTGCTTTGCCCACCATTCGGCGAACGGCTCCGCGTGCGCCAGCGCGACGTCCCGGTAGGCGACGAATTCGCGCACGCGCTCGACAGTCAGGAAGTCCGCGCCGAGGTACTTTCCGTGATCGTCGTAGTTCATGGCTCCGATGGTCCGGTTGTCGAACATCCAGAAATCCGGTGCATCCGGGATCGGGTTCTCCCGGTCGGTCGTGTCGAGGATGAAGAACTCCTCGCCGGCTTCAACGTTCCGCCGATAGCCCCACCCGAGTTCAAACCGGAGGTACGGTGTGAGCGGGCGGGAGAGGATGTGGACCCGATACATGCGCTTGCCCGCATCGGTGGCATTGCGCACGGTGTCCAGCCATGCCGCCGACTTGAACGACTCGGGTTGGGGCTCGCCGGCGAGAAAGGCTTGGTAGGCGTCGATTCCACCGGACTGGCTGTAGTCGTCGAGGGTCTCCAGCCTGAACGCCTCCGCCTCGAACTCATCGAACCACTGGGCAAGCGTCCTAGATGAGGTTGTCACGGATGGCCTTTCGGATGAGGTCAGCCGGGATCTCCACGACCGTCTCGTGCCCGGGAAGTTCCAGACCGTGGTTCGCCGGAGTCTCGCCCTGGACGAGAATGGTCCCTCGGTCGGTGGCGTACAACGTCGGACATTCTCCGTCTTCGCACGAGCTGACGAGCTTTCGGACCAGCACGGTGCCCCCTCTGCAAGGTTCCGGTGTCAGCGCCGATCCTCCCGGGCCTTGAGAGTGGGGCGCAAGGGGGCAGAGTTTCCACTACTGGAAACCGGCAGGGAGAGTTGATCGAACGGATAGTCCACGTTCGTGCGGGAGTTCGCATGTCCGGTGGCCCCTTGCGCAAGGGGCCACCGAAGCGGCTCATCAGGCGACGAAGTGGTCGAACTCGCCGGCCTTCACTCCGAGGAGGAAGGCCTCCCACTTGCGGGGGGTGGTGCGGACGATGATGTCGCCGGTGTCGGGGTCGCGGATCTCGACCATGCCGTCGGCGGTGCGGACTTCGAGGGACTCCTCGGGTCCGCCGCCGGGCGAGGACTTCTGCCAGTCGTTCATGCCGGCCTCCCGTGGTGATCGTGTTGGACGGGCCTGTATGAGAGGTGTGCCAGGTGGGTCAGACGGTGAACTCGCCCTTCCTTATGCCGTCGACAAGGTCTCGCCACTCCTGGTGAGTGAGGACAGCGGGCGGTGCATCGCGGGCGAGGCTGCTTCGGATGAGTACGGCATCCGGGGTGATCGCTACTTCGGGGCAGTTGTTGCCCTGGCCGCAGATGCTGGGGGTTCGCCAGTCGAGCTCTTCCATGCTTCTCCCATCAGGATGTCTTCAGAAGATCATCGATGAAGGTGGCCGAGTCGACAGGGCTGAGTGCCGATCTCTCCATGGCGTCCAGCGTCTCCCGGTAGTTCCCGAGCTGGTTCGAATCATCGATGAAGATCGGCCCGTGGACGGAATCGACCTGCACGGTGTCCAGCCGTGGGACGGCGCCTCCGACGTGGAGGATCGCGTGCCCCGCGCCGGCGAACCCGGGAGCATCGAAGGTGATGACCCGGATGGTGATGTTGGGGCGTTCGATCATCGAGCGGATGTGCTCAAGCTGAGCCCGAGCGACTTCTCTCCCGCCGAACCGCATACGCAGAGCCGCTTCATGGACGATCGCCTCGTACTGAACGGCGTCCGGTCTGGTGAGGACTTGTGTGCGGTCCATTCGGTGTGAGATTCGGGCCCAGAGGTCGCGGGCCGGGAGGCGCGGGTGGACGATCTCGAAGATTGCGCGGGCGGTCTCTTCGGTCTGCAGCAGGCCTGGAGCGTGGCCGATCTGAAGAGTCCTTATCCGGCCGACGGCCCGGTGTTCGAGCTCCGAGATGTCGAGAAGTCCGGCCGGCAGGACGCCTCGGTACTCCTCCCACCAGCCCTTTCCGCGTTCGGCGGCGATGTCGGCCAACGCTTCGACGTAAGCGGAGTCGCCCTCCTGGTACTCGCAGGCGAGAGTGCGGACGCGGTCAGGCGAGACCGGGTAGAGCCCTTTCTCGATCTGGGTGATCTTCGTTCGATCGAGCCCGAGGGTCGATGCAGCGTCAGCGCTGGTCTTTCGGGCGGAGTCGCGCATCTTCCGCAGCTCCAGGCCAACGCGCATCTGACGGGCGCTCGGTGTACTCCTCGGCGGCATGCGGGCAGTCTCCCGTGTCCGGGTGGGGCAGTCCACTTGGCTCGGTGGGACAAGGTAGCTATGGGGCACAAGTTCCCCAAAATGAACCGGCACTAATGCCTCTGTTCGTGTGGCATGAGCGCCCCTTCATGCCCTACGTTATGTAGCGAACCGCTTACGCGAAGTGCTGTCAGTGGTCCCGAAGTGCACCCCGGATGGGCGAGTGCAGGCTGCCGACGCCTGCCCTCCTCATCGTCGGCGGGGGCAGGCCACGGGTGGATGGCCCTTCGTCAACACCCTCACCTCAACTGGACTGGAGACAGTCGATGTTGCTTCCCCTCATGCGCCCGCTCGAATCCGACCCCGTCCGCGAGTTCCGGCTCGACCTCTTCCCGCCGGCCGTCCCGGAGATGGTCGGGGCGCTCCGCCGACTCCTCCGGGACACCCTCCGCACCATCGGCCTGGACCCCGACGCCCCCTGCCTCATCCTCTCCGAGCTGGTCACCAACGCCCTGGTGCACGGCGACGGCCCCCCGACCGTCGTGCTCGAACTCCGTTGCGGGAGGCTCTACATCACCGTTTCCGACGCCTCCGTCGATCCGGTCATCCGGCGTACGTCGGATGGCACTCGAACGAGCGGGCGGGGGCTTGACCTCGTGGACGCGCTTGCCGATGAGTGGGGTGTGGAACTCATCGGGTCGTACGGCAAGGCAGTCTGGGCAGTTGCGGCGGTCGGTGGCTGATGGATGTCGTGGCGCTGGCGGGTCTCTTCGTCTCCGTGGTCTATGTCGGAGTCCTCGCACAGATCACCGCGAGCCATCAGCCGCGCGAAAGGCGCACTGTCACAAGGGACTTGGACTCGGACGGCTCGTCCGTCAGTGCTGAGCAGCAGGTGCGCGGCTATCCGGCGGTCAGCCGCTCGGTCAGGCGCTCACGTGCGGCCGGCCACTCGTCGGCGAGCATCGAGAAGTAGGCGGTGTCCCGCCATACCCCGTTGGCCCGCAGCTTCTCCCGTCGGTGGGTGCCTTCGTACTGCGCGCCCAGCCGCTGGATGGCGTTGCGCGAGCGGTCGTTGAGTGCGTCCGTCTTCCACATCACCCGGCCCATGCCCAGCTCCTCGAAGGCGTGGACGAGCAGCAGCAGCTTGGACTCGGTGTTGATCGCCGTCCGCCACACCGACTGCGCGTACCAGGTGCCGCCGATCTCGACCAGCTCGTCCACGGCGCTGAAGTCGTAGTACCCGGTGATCCCGACGGCGCGCCCGCTCGCGAGGTCGATCACCGCGAACTTCACGGCGTTCCCCGCGGCCACCTCGCCGAGCCGGACGTCGAGGATCGCGCCGAGCTCCTCCTCGGTGGCCGGCGGGAGGAACGGGATCCAGCGCCAGACGTCCGGGTCCGGCCCCACGGTGGCCCAGAGGTCGGGGAGGTGGCCCCGGCTCAGCGGCTCCAGGCGGACGTGGTGGCCGGTCAGGGTCACGGGGGCAGGCAGCTTCGCAGTCATGATCCCGAAAGTAGCGCCACTCTGCACTAGATGCAATGGGTTGTTGCACTAGTGCAGAGAGGAATCCCCAAAGAGAAGGCCCTGCGGGACGCGTAGTCCCGCAGGGCCTCTCAACCGCGAAGAGTCAGGCTCAGATGAACGAGTTGATCTGGATCGTCTCGTACCGGCCCGGGCCGACGCCGATGGCGGAGATCGGCGCGCCCGACATCTCCTCCAGCGCCTTCACGTAGGCCTGCGCGTTCTTCGGCAGGTCGGCGAAGGTCTGGGCCTTGCTGAGGTCCTCGGTCCAGCCCGGCAGCGTCTCGTAGATCGGCTTGGCGTGGTGGAAGTCCGACTGGTTGTACGGCAGCTCCTCGACCCGCTTGCCGTCGATCTCGTACGCGACGCAGACCGGGATCTGCTCCCAGCCGGTGAGCACGTCGAGCTTGGTGAGGAAGAAGTCGGTGAGGCCGTTGACCCGGGTCGCGTAGCGCGCGATCACCGCGTCGAACCAGCCGCAGCGGCGGTCGCGGCCGGTGGTGACACCGCGCTCGCCGCCGATCCGGCGCAGGGCCTCGCCGTCGGCGTCCAGCAGCTCGGTCGGGAACGGGCCCGAGCCGACGCGGGTGGTGTACGCCTTCAGGATGCCGATGACCCGGTCGATCTTGGTCGGGCCGATGCCGGCGCCGGTGCAGGCGCCGCCCGCGGTCGGGTTCGACGAGGTCACGAAGGGGTACGTGCCGTGGTCGACGTCGAGCAGGGTGCCCTGGCCGCCCTCCAGCAGGACGACCTTCCCCGCCTTCAGCGCCTCGTCCAGGACGAGCGTGGTGTCGGCCAGGAACGGCTTGATCTTGTCCGCGTAGCCGAGGTACTCCTCCAGCACCAGCTCGGCCGGGATGGCGCGGCGGTTGTAGAGCTTGACCAGCAGCTGGTTCTTGTCGTGCAGCGCGGCTTCGATCTTCTGCTGCAGGATCGACTCGTCGAAGAGGTCCTGCACGCGGATGCCGACGCGGTTGATCTTGTCCGCGTAGGTCGGACCGATGCCGCGGCCGGTGGTGCCGATCCGGCGCTTGCCGAGGAAGCGCTCGGTGACCTTGTCCAGGGTGCGGTGGTACGGCGTGATCAGGTGGGCGTTGCCCGAGATCAGCAGCTTGGAGGTGTCGATGCCGCGCTCGTTCAGGCCGCTGAGCTCGGAGAGCAGCACGCCCGGGTCGATGACGACGCCGTTGCCGATCACCGGCGTCACATTCGGGCTGAGGATGCCGGAAGGGAGCAGATGCAGGGCATACTTCTGGTCGCCGATGACCACCGTGTGACCGGCGTTGTTGCCGCCCTGGTAGCGGACGACGTAGTCGACGGAGCCACCGAGGAGGTCGGTCGCCTTCCCCTTGCCCTCGTCCCCCCACTGAGCGCCAACGAGCACGAGTGCCGGCACAGGCGTACACCCCTTCCGGTTGGGGCATCCTGCGTAGGCCGCAGTCTGCCCCGAGATAGACGAAGCCCCTGGCGCAATAGCGCAAGGGGCTCTTGCACCGAGAGATTACCTGAGGAAGGACCGGTCGTGTCGTCCCTGTCCACGCCTGCAACCGGCGGCCCCGAGCCGCTCCTGCTGCTCCTCGACCCGGCGGCCCGGCAGACCGACGGCGAGTCGGTGCGGATCGCGAAGGACGTCCTCTGCGGAGGGGCGGACGTCAAGGTGGCGTATCCGGAGAGCCCGTCCGAGCTCGACCGGGTGCTTTCGCACCGGGGCCGGCGGCGACCGGTGGTGATCGGTTCCGATCTTGCGCTGCAACGGGTGCTCCAGGCCCTGTACCGGCAGCGTGAGCTGGGAGCGGACCCGGTGGGCATGGTTCCGGTGGGCCGGGCGAACGAGCTGGTGGCGGCCCGTGCGCTGGGTGTTCCGGGGGAGCCGGTGCCGGCGGCCCGGGCGGTGCTCTCGGGCGTGCCGCGCAAGCTCGACCTGCTGGTGGACGACGGCGGTGGGGTGGCGCTCGGCGGGGTGCGGATCTCCGGTGGCGGCGCGCGCCGGGTGGTGGGCCGGACGGGTGGCTGGCGTTCGCTATGGGCGAAACTGGCTGCGGCCGAGCAGGGGATCTCACTCACCTCCGAAGCCGGAGCGGCCGGAGCGGCCGGAGCGGCCGGCAAGGGCGAGCACAGCTCCCGGCTCCGCATCGAGGCGGACGGAAAGCTCCTCGCCGACGTCCACCGCCCGGTCCGGGTGGTCCAGGTGACCCTGCCGGCCGGCGAGGCGGTCGGCGCCGGCGTGATGGAGATCGTCGTCCGCGCGCCGGGCGCACTGGTGCGCGCCCGGGCGGCGAGCATCTCGGTGGCCGGGCGCGGCTTCGGCTACGAGGTCGACGGCCACCCGGTGGGCCCGGTCCGCGCCCGCACCTGGACGGTCCACCCGGGCGCCTGGGGGCTGCTGCTGCCCGCGGTCTGAGCCCGGATGAGGCCGGGTGAGCAGGCTCACGTTCCCCGCCGTTCACCTGCGCGCCGTCCGCACACGGAACGCACCGACGACGCACCGGCAGCGCACCAACGGGCGCGAACCGCAAGGCCAAGCGCCCCTCGGCCGAATTCCGGCCTCCCGAAATCCGCACCGGGTAAGGGGTTTTGTCTACGCGCGTTGCCGAACGATCGCCCAACAATCCCGGCCGCCCGGGTTCCGGAAGCCTGTGCCAACTGCCCTAGACTCGAAGGCGTGCCACGTGGTGACGGAAGACTCAACCACGATCTTCTTCCCGGCGAGAAAGGCCCCCAGGACGCTTGCGGCGTCTTCGGTGTCTGGGCTCCCGGCGAGGAGGTCGCCAAGCTCACGTTCTTCGGCCTTTACGCCCTGCAGCACCGCGGTCAGGAATCCGCGGGCATCGCAGTGAGCAACGGCTCCCAGATTCTCGTCTTCAAGGACATGGGACTTGTCTCCCAGGTCTTCGACGAGGCCTCCCTGGGGTCGTTGCACGGGCATATCGCCGTCGGACACGCCCGCTACTCGACCACCGGTTCCTCGGTCTGGGAGAACGCCCAGCCGACCTTCCGGGCGACCGTTCACGGTTCGCTGGCCCTCGGGCACAACGGAAACCTGGTGAACACCGCCGAACTGGCGGCCATGGTCGCCGAACTCCCCGGCGAGGAGCACGTCTCCCGCTCGGGCCGGACGGCCGCGACCAACGACACCGACCTGGTGACCGCCCTGCTCGCAGGCCACCCGGACCTCTCCATCGAGGAGACGGCCAAGCTGGTCCTGCCCAAGGTCAAGGGCGCGTTCTCGCTCGTCTTCATGGACGAGCACACGCTCTACGCCGCCCGTGACCCGCAGGGCATCCGCCCGCTGGTGCTCGGCCGGCTGGAGCGCGGCTGGGTCGTCGCCTCCGAGACGGCGGCGCTCGACATCTGCGGCGCCTCCTTCATCCGCGAGGTCGAGCCCGGCGAGCTCATCGCCATCGACGAGAACGGCATGCGGACCTCCCGCTTCGCCGAGGCCAAGCCCAAGGGCTGCGTCTTCGAGTACGTCTACCTGGCCCGCCCCGACACCTCCATCGCCGGCCGCAACGTGCACCTCTCCCGCGTGGAGATGGGCCGCAGGCTCGCCGTCGAGGCGCCCGTCGAGGCCGACCTGGTGATAGCGACCCCGGAGTCCGGCACGCCGGCCGCCATCGGCTACGCCGAGGCCAGCGGGATCCCGTACGGCTCCGGCCTGGTGAAGAACGCCTACGTGGGCCGTACCTTCATCCAGCCCAGCCAGACCATCCGCCAGCTGGGCATCCGGCTCAAGCTCAACCCGCTGCGCGAGGTCATCCAGGGCAAGCGCCTGGTCGTCGTGGACGACTCGATCGTCCGCGGCAACACCCAGCGCGCGCTGGTGAAGATGCTGCGCGAGGCCGGCGCGGCCGAGGTCCACATCCGGATCTCCTCGCCGCCGGTGAAGTGGCCCTGCTTCTTCGGCATCGACTTCGCCACCCGCGCGGAGCTGATCGCCAACGGCATGACCATCGAGGAGATCGGCCGCACCCTCGGCGCGGACTCCCTCTCCTACATCTCGATCGACGGCATGATCGAGGCCACCAAGCAGCCGAAGGACCGGCTCTGCCGGGCCTGCTTCGACGGGGAGTACCCGATGGAGCTGCCCGACCCGGCGCTGCTCGGCAAGCTCCTCCTGGAGGCAGAGATCAAGGGCAGCCAGCAGCCCCCGGCGGTCCGTGGCAAGCCGACCAGCGGCAGCGACGTGGACGGCGTCCAGTCCCTGCTCGGCGGAGCGGGCGCGGCCGACGCCCTGCGCCGCCCGTAACGACCCGACGGTGGGGTCCCGGAACCCGGGGCCCCACCGCTGTTCCATCCCCCTGACCCACGAGGGCACCAAGACCCGCGGGGGCACAGACCCGAAAGGGCCGCACCGCAGTGACCACGAACCAGAACGGCGCCACCTACGCCGCCGCCGGCGTCGACATCGAGGCGGGCGACCGCGCCGTCGAGCTCATGAAGCAGTGGGTGAAGAAGGCCAACCGCCCCGAGGTGGTCGGCGGCCTCGGCGGCTTCGCCGGGCTCTTCGACGCGTCCGCCTTCAAGCGCTACGAGCGGCCGCTGCTGGCCTCGGCCACCGACGGTGTGGGCACCAAGGTCGCCATCGCCGCCGCCATGGACAAGCACGACACCATCGGCCACGACCTGGTCGGCATGGTCGTGGACGACCTGGTGGTGTGCGGCGCCGAGCCGCTGTTCATGACCGACTACATCTGCGTCGGCAAGGTCGTGCCGGAGCGGGTCGCCGCGATCGTCAAGGGCATCGCCGAGGGCTGCGCGCTGGCCGGCTGCGCCCTCGTCGGCGGTGAGACCGCCGAGCACCCGGGCCTGCTCGGGCCGGACGAGTACGACGTCGCGGGCGCCGGTACCGGTGTGGTCGAGGCCGACGCGCTGCTGGGCGCGGAGCGCGTCCGGGCCGGCGACGTGGTGATCGCGATGGCCGCCTCCGGCCTGCACTCCAACGGCTACTCGCTGGTCCGCCACGTGCTGCTGAACGAGGCCGGCTGGAAGCTGGACCGCAAGGTCGAGGAGTTCGGCCGCACCCTCGGCGAGGAGCTGCTGGAGCCGACCCGGATCTACTCGCTGGACTGCCTGGCGCTCACCCGGGCCACCGAGATCCACGCCTTCTCGCACGTCACCGGCGGCGGCCTGGCGGCCAACCTGGCCCGGGTCGTCCCGGACGGCCTGCACGCCCGCCTGGACCGCGGCACCTGGACCCCGCTGCCGGTCTTCCAGACCGTCGCCGAGGTCGGCAAGGTGGCCACCCTGGAGATCGAGAAGACGCTCAACATGGGCGTCGGCATGGTCGCGGTCGTCCCGCCGCACTCGGTGGACGTCGTGCTGTCAATCCTGGAGGACCGCGGCGTCGAGGCCTGGCTGCTCGGCGACATCGTCGACCGTGCGGACGAGCACGACGGCGGCGCGGCGCTCTACAACGCGTACGAGGGCTTCACGGCGGGCTGAGCAGACCGCTGAGAGCACGGCAAAGAGGGCCCCTCCGGTGGAGGGGCCCTCTTGCACGGCCGGCACGGCTGCCCTCGGGTGGACCACCCGGCGGGCCCGCCGAAAACCGGCCCGGCGCCCAATGGCGTCCGGGCCGGTCAGGCCAGACTGGGACTACGCGCGACGGCGGGCCTGGGAGGGCCCGGTGCCCGAATCGGTGTCCTCGTCCTCGTCGTCGTCGGCGTAGCGAGCCGCGTACTCCGCGTAGGGGTCGTCGTCCTCGTCTTCCTCGATCGGCTCAGGCTCGATCGAGGCGGTGGACGGCGATACGCCCAGCTCGCTGGAGAGACGATTGGCGTCGAACCCGCCGCTGTTGTACTTCAGCTCGCGGGCGACCTTCGTCTGCTTGGCCTTGGCCCGGCCGCGCCCCATGGGTCGACCCCCTCAACGATGGGGCTCACGGCCCCGAGTCTGACACGTGTTCATGATCAAGAGCGGCCTGCCCGAATGGGGAGAACCGTCCCTTGGAGCATTAACGGTACCTGTTTCTGCCGCTGGACGGTACGTCGTCGGTGTGACGTGGCGCGCACCGGCCGCACCCGCGACCGGGTCGTCCCAGGTCAGGGGAGGTTTTGCGGCGTTTTGCGCGCTGTCCGTAGGTATCTCAGGTCCGTCGTTCCCGGATCGATTATCCCCCCTAGGGGGGCCTTGGATCACCCGATCGGGCGCAGAAGTGAGAATCCGGTTTCACATCGTGATGCGCGGGGGGCGATGGGCCCCTCCTGCCCGACGGCGGGCAAGGAGGGAGGGTCGACCCCCGCGCATCATCGGACGGCTCTGCCGGATCAGGCGCGGCGGGCGCCGGGCAGCAGCACCGAGCGGAGCGCACTGATCTCGCGCATCCGCTTCTCGGCCAGGCGGTCGGCGGCGACGGCCGGCGGGACGCCGTCGGCGGCGGCCCGGGTGAAGATCTCCAGGGTGGTGTCGAAGATCTTGGTCGCCTTGTTCTTGGCCCGCTCGAAGTTGAAGCCCTCGATCTCGTCGGCGACCTGGATCACGCCGCCCGAGTTCACCAGGTAGTCCGGGGCGTAGAGGATGCCGCGGTCGGCGAGGTCCTTCTCGACGCCCGGGTGGGCCAGCTGGTTGTTGGCCGCACCGCAGACCACGGAGGTGCCGAGCTCGCCGAGCGCGGCCACCGAGGCGTCGGTGAGGGCGCCGCCGAGGGCGCAGGGGGCGTAGACGTCCAGCTTGGCCTGGAGCAGGGCGGCGGTGTCGGCGACCACCTCCACCTCCGGGTGAGCGGCGCGCACGCGGTTGACGGCGGCCTCGGAGACGTCGGTGACGACGACGGTGGCGCCGTCCGCGACCAGGTGGCCGACCAGGTAGTGGCCGACCTTGCCGACGCCCGCGACGCCGACCCGCTTGCCGCGCAGCGTCGGCTGGCCCCAGCGGGCCTGGGCGGAGGCGCGCATGCCCTGGAACACGCCGAACGCGGTCAGGATGGAGGAGTCGCCGGCGCCGCCGTTCTCGGGCGAGCGGCCGGTGACGAACTCGGTCTCGCGCGCGATGACGTCCATGTCCTGCACGTAGGTGCCGACGTCGCAGGCGGTGATGTAGCGGCCGCGCAACGACTCGACGAAGCGGCCGTAGGCGCGGAGCATCGCCTCGTTCTTGTCCTTGTTCGGGTCGCCGATGATGACGGCCTTGCCGCCGCCGAGGTCGAGGCCGGCGAGCGCGTTCTTGTAGGACATGCCGCGCGAGAGGTTCAGCGCGTCCTCCAGAGCCGCCTCCTCGGAGGCGTACGGGAAGAAGCGGGTACCGCCGAGGGCCGGGCCCAGTGCGGTGGAGTGGATGGCGATGATCGCCTTGAGCCCGGAGCTGCGGTCGTGGCAGAGGACGACCTGCTCGTGGCCGTCGCCGGGGGCGCCGTCCTGCTCGGTACGGAAGATCCTGCTGAGCACACCGGGTGCGGGGTGCGTGGCGGATGCGGTCTGTACGTCGGTCACTGTGGTGACTCCAGTATCCGAGGCCCGCTGCTGTGGTGCGGGCGCCTAAGGCGAAGCGTAGTCGCGAGGGCGCCCGGGATCCGCCGTTGTGTCCGAGCCCGGGGCGGCTGTCCGCGTGGTGAGACGGGGGCGCGTGGAGTGCGTCCGCGAACGGCTCCCGGCCGGAGGCCTCCCGGCGGAGGGCCGGTGCGTGCGACGATGCAGAACGTGACCGTCGTACGCACCTCCGTACTTCCGCCCTACGCCGCGCACCTGCGGGTCTACGAGCCGCTGGCCGCCTACCCGGAGCCCGACCGGGCACGCTGGCAGGCCTACGCGGCGGAGCACGGCCCGGACGCGGCGGAGGCCGGGCAACCGGTGGCCGCGGCGGTGCTGGAGGAGCAGCGGGCCGCGCTGGCGGAGCTGGTCGGCCGGACGCCGCGGCCGCTGCCGGAGCGGGAGAGCGAGCGGGCCTTCGTGCGCTCGCTGGACGGGGTGCTGTACGTCTGCCCGTGGGCGACCCGGCTGCGGAGCTGGCAGGCGCTGGAGGAGCTTCGGACGGGGGCGCCGGTGGCGTTGGTGGACACCGCGCTGCCGCCGGCGACCCGGGCGGCCGCGGAGGCGGACCGGGAGCGCTGGCGGGCCGAGCACCCGGACGCCCGGCCGTGGATCCTGACCAGCCGCTGGGAGGTGCCGGTGCGGTGGTTCCTGCCGTTCGGGGAGGAGGACCGCTGTTTCGTGCCGGCGGGGGCGGCGGAAGAGGGGAGCGGGGAGGAAGGGGAGAAGGCGGCGCTGTTCTACCTGACGCCGATGGCGCAGGCGCGCCGGCGGGTGGCCCGGGCGTACCGGGCGCTGCGCGAGGCGGTGCCGGAAGGGGAGCTGGTGCGCGGGGCGGAGCAGGTCGGGCGGTGGCTGGAGGAGTTCCACCCGCGCTCGCTGGTGGAGCTGGACTACGGGGGGCTGGTACATCTGTTGGGGCCGGAGCGGCTGCTGGCGGACCGTTCGGCGGGGGAGCTGGAGGACGGGCTGCGGGCGCTGCGGGCGGGGGACGCGGCGGAGGCGGTGCGGGCGTACGAGGAGCTGACGGGGCGCTGGCGGCGGGTGCTGGCGCTGCGGTACGCGAACTGACCGCGTCCGGGGCCGGGTCGGTGTCCGGGCCGGAGGTCGGCGGTGCCTGCTGAGGGGGCGTCATTGCTGGCCGGGCCGGGTGTCGGTGGTACTTGTAAGACTGGAAGGGTCCTACGGCCTGATCGGCATGACCAAGGTCCCGGTTCGGGTCAATACCTGTCGAACGTGACACTACTCACCGTTGACGCGAACTTACCCCTATGTGCAAAAATGGGACAACCAGCCCAACTTCACGTGAGCCTGCCCACTTTTGGGTGGTTCTGGAACCGATGCGTGCTTTGCAGGGATACGGCGGGTCTGGTCCCCCCGTAACCGGATGTCACTATAAGGTGACTGCCCGTTATGGGGTGGTCCATCGCCATCCGTCGGCCTTGAACCCGTGAGGGGTCAATTTTGGCGGTTTGGTCGATAGGGCTGGACGGATGGTGTAGTTGTAGACACCAGGACAAGCCGTTCGTCCTATAACCGACTCGGCCCGTCTATGCCATTTCGGGCATCGCGGGCCAAGGTGCAGAATTTGAAGGATAGAACCGCCCTGGTTCGGTTCTCCCGAGGAGGCCGCTCATGACCGCTCGTACCCCTGATGCTGAACCCCTGCTGACGCCGGCAGAGGTCGCCACCATGTTCCGCGTGGACCCCAAGACGGTTACCCGTTGGGCCAAGGCGGGCAAGCTCACGTCCATTCGCACCCTCGGCGGGCACCGCCGTTACCGCGAGGCGGAGGTGCGCGCTCTGCTGGCCGGTATTCCCGCTCAGCGCACCGAGGCCTGATAGGCCGAAGGCTCTTTCAAAGGGGCCGCTTACCGGACTCCGCCGGGTCCGGTAAGCGGCCCCTTTGTCGTACCCGGAGTCCGCGTCCGGAGTGCGTCCGCGGAGTGCGTGCCGGGACTGCGCCGGCCGTTCCCGTCCGGTCGTCCGGAATGCTGAACTCCGGATAACGATTTGATGCTTCTGTGGCGGGGGGGATTTACAGTTAATAGCAGTACAATTTTACATATTAAATTAGTACCCCCTTGAAGGGGGGTCCGCTCGGCTGGTCTCAGGAAAAGATAAGTGACGACGGTCACACGGGCTGTCACTTGTGGTCTAGACCTAGCCCGGGGTAGTGCACCGCCCGGGCAAAACGCGAGAGGCCCGGAACCAAACGGTTCCGGGCCTCTCGGCTACGGCGATCCCGACGGGACTTGAACCCGCGACCTCCACCTTGACAGGGTGGCGAGCTAACCAACTGCTCCACGGGACCAGAGTTTTCTGATCCGTTCGCTTTGCTTGCTTGCTGCGCTGCGAACAAGACAGATCGTAGCCCATGGTGGGCCCCCAGGTCGAACTGGCTCCTGAGGGCCCCCGCCCAGCTCAGGGACCAGCCCGGGGACCGGCGCGGCGCCGGTCCCCGAGGGCGGCTCAGAGCGTGGCCCTGGCGGCCTCCATCGCCTTGGTGATCCGCTTCTCCGAGACCGGCGTCGGCGTACCGAGCGACTGTGCGAAGAAACTGACCCGCAGCTCCTCGATCATCCAGCGGATCGCCTTCACCTCCGCGGACGGCTCCTGCCCGGCCGGCACGGCCGCCAGCAGCTCCCCGTACTCCTGCTGGACCTGCTGGACCTTCAGCAGTTGCTGGGCGTCCCGCTGCGGGTGGTTGGGCAGCGCCTCCAGCCGGCGGTCCACCGCCAGCAGGTAGCGCTTGAGGTCCGTCAGCCGCTGCCAGCCGGTCTCGGTGACGAAGCCGGAGTGCACCAGCGAGGCCAGGTGCAGCCGGATGTCGTTCACCGCCGTCAGCAGCACCGGGCTGCTCACCGACTTCAGCCGGGTCGAGGCCTTGTGGAAGGCGATCAGCGCGGTCGCCGTCTTCAGTGTGGTGTCCGCCGAGAGGTCGTAGAGGTCGGCCCGCACCTTGTCGTGCAGCTTGCCGAAGGCCGCCTCATCCCAGGCCGGGCCGCCGGCCAGGGTCATCAGCCGGTCGGTGGCGCAGGCCACCACGTCCTCGAACAGCGCCGGGATCGAGCCGTGCGGGTTGTACGACAGGGCGAGCTTGGCCTGGTTGCCCAGCCGGCCCTGGATCGACTTGGCGGGCGAGTTGGTGGTCAGCATCAACAGCCGCCGGGTGCCCTCCCACATCGCCCTGCTCTGGGCCTCCGGGGTGTCGAACAGCTTGATGCCGACCGCGTCCCGCTCGTCCACCAGCGCCGGGTAGGCGCGCAGCGAGTGGCCGCGCGAGCGCTGCTCGAAGGTGCGCTGGAGGACGGGGAGCGAGGCCGGCCAGGCGGTCAGCCCGGACTGTTCGATGCCCTGGCCGGAGGCGGCCGAGGAGAGCGTCTCCTTCAGCTTGGGCTTCAGCCGGAGCCGCAGGTCCTCCAGGTCCTTGGACTCGGCGAGGTTCTTGCGGCCGTCCACCACCCGGAAGGTCACCTTGAGGTGGTCCGGCACCCGCTCGTCATCCCAGGCCTCCGGCGGGACGGTGACCGCCGTCAGGCGCTTGAGGATGTGCTCCAGGGTCGGGAGGAGAGGCTCCTGGCGGTCCTTCACCTGGCGCAGCGCAGCCTTGGCGAAGTCCGGCGCCGGCACGAAGTTGCGCCGGACCGCCTTGGGGAGGGACTTGATCCAGGCGGTGACCAGCTCCTCGCGCAGGCCCGGGATCTGCCAGTCGAAGCCCTCCGCGGTGACCTGGTTGAGCACCGGCAGCGGGATGTGGACGGTCACGCCGTCCGCGTCACTGCCCGGTTCGAACTGGTAGGTCAGCTTGAAGCGGAGCTTGCCCTGCTGCCAGTGGTCCGGGTAGTCCGCCTCGGTGACGCCGTCGGCCGCGTCGTTGATCAGCATCGACTTCTCGAAGTTGAGCAGGTCCGGCTGGTCGTGCCGGGCCTTCTTCCACCAGGAGTCGAAGTGCCGGGTGGAGACGATGTCGTCCGGCAGCCGGCCGTCGTAGAACTCGAACAGGGTCTGGTCGTCCACCATGATGTCCCGGCGGCGGGCCCGGTTCTCCAGCTCCTCGACCTCGCTGAGCAGCTTGCGGTTCTCGGCGAAGAACTTGTGGTGGGTCTCCCAGTCGCCCTCGACCAGCGCGTTGCGGATGAACAGCTCGCGGCAGAGCTCCGGGTCGATCCGGCCGTAGTTGACCTTGCGCTGGGCGACGACCGGCATCCCGTAGAGGGTCACCTTCTCGTACGCCAGCACCGCGCCGGCCTTCTTCTCCCAGTGCGGCTCGCTGTAGCTGCGTTTGATCAGGTGGCCGGCCAGGGGCTCGACCCACTCGGGCTCGATCTTGGCGTTGATCCGGGCCCAGAGCCGGGACGTCTCGACCAGCTCGGCCGACATCACCCAGCGCGGCGGCTTCTTGAACAGGCCGGAGCCCGGGAAGACCGCGAACCGGGCGCCGCGGGCGCCGCCGTACTCGCGCTTCTCCACGTCGAACAGGCCGATGTGGGAGAGCAGGCCGGCCAGCAGCGACTGGTGGATCCGGTCGGCGTCCGGCTCGGTGTCGGGATGCGGCTCCTCGATCGTGACCCCGAGCTGCTTGGCGACGGTGCGCAGCTGGGAGTAGATGTCCTGCCACTCCCGTATCCGCAGGTAGTTGAGGAACTCGGCCTTGCACATCCGGCGGAAGGCCGAGGAGGAGAGCTCCTTCTGCTGCTCCCGTACGTAGCGCCACATGGCCAGGTAGGAGAGGAAGTCGGAGGTCTCCGACTGGAAGCGGCGGTGCCGGTCGTCGGCGGCCTGGCGCTTCTCGGTGGGCCGCTCGCGCGGGTCCTGGATGGAGAGCGCGGCGGCGATCACCATGACATCGCGGACGCAGCCGTTCTTGTCGGCCTCCAGCACCATGCGGGCCATCCGCGGGTCCACCGGGAGCTGGGCCAGCTGACGACCGAGCGGGGTGAGGCGCTTGCGGACGTCCTTCTCGTCCGGGTCGAGGGCACCGAGCTCGTGCAGGAGGCTGACGCCGTCCTTGATGTTGCGGGAGTCCGGCGGGTCCAGGAACGGGAAGGCGGCGATGTCGCCGAGGCCGGCGGCCGTCATCTGGAGGATGACCGAGGCCAGGTTGGTGCGCAGGATCTCGGCGTCGGTGAACTCGGGGCGGGAGAGGAAGTCCTCCTCCGAGTACAGCCGGATGCAGATGCCGTCCGAGGTGCGGCCGCAGCGGCCCTTGCGCTGGTTGGCGCTGGCCTGGCTGATCGCCTCGATCGGGAGCCGCTGCACCTTGGTGCGGTGGCTGTAGCGGGAGATGCGGGCGGTGCCCGGGTCGATCACGTACTTGATGCCCGGGACGGTGAGGCTGGTCTCGGCGACGTTGGTCGCCAGCACGATCCGGCGGGAGCTGGAGCGTTGGAAGACCTTGTGCTGCTCGGCCGAGCTCAGCCGGGCGTAGAGCGGGAGGACCTCGGTGAACTTCAGTTTCAGTCTGTTGAGCGCGTCGGCGGTGTCGCGGATCTCGCGCTCGCCGGAGAGGAAGACCAGGATGTCGCCCGGGCCCTCGGCCTGGAGCTCCTCGGCGGCCTCGCAGATCGCCTGGATCTGGTCGCGGTCGCGGTCGGCGTCGGTGGAGTCGTCGTCGATGTCGGCGTCGTCGACGACCGGGCGGTAGCGGACCTCGACCGGATAGGTACGGCCGGAGACCTCGATGATCGGGGCGTCGCCGAAGTGGCGGGCGAACCGCTCGGGGTCGATGGTCGCCGAGGTGATGACGACCTTGAGGTCCGGGCGGCGGGGCAGCAGCTGCTTGACGTACCCGAGGATGAAGTCGATGTTGAGGCTGCGCTCGTGCGCCTCGTCGATGATCAGGGTGTCGTACTGGCGCAGCTCGCGGTCGGTCTGGATCTCCGCGAGCAGGATGCCGTCCGTCATCAGCTTGACCAGGGTGTCCGGGCCGACCTGGTCGGTGAACCGGACCTTCCAGCCGACCGCCTCGCCGAGCGGGGTGTTCATCTCCTCGGCGACGCGCTCGGCCACCGTCCGGGCGGCGATCCGGCGGGGCTGGGTGTGGCCGACCAGACCGCGGACGCCGCGGCCCAGCTCCAGGCAGATCTTCGGGATCTGGGTGGTCTTGCCGGAGCCGGTCTCGCCCGCCACGATCACCACCTGGTGGTCGCGGATCGCGGCGAGGATGTCGTCCTTCTTCTGGCTGACCGGCAGCTCGGCGGGATACGTGATCTTCGGGACGGCGGCGCGGCGCTGCTCGACCAGCAGCTCGGCGCGGTCGATGTCACCGGCGATCTCGGCGGCGATCTTCTGGCGTGCGTCGGGCTTGCGGACCCGGCGGGCGCCCTCCAGCCGGCGTCCGATCCGCACCTCGTCGCGCAGGGTCAGCTCGGGGAGACGGGCGGCCAGCTCGCCGATGCTGGGCCCCTGGGCGGGGGCGTCGGCGGACTGGACTGCGGGAGAACTCACGGCGGGCATCCCTCTAGGTTCGCAAGGAGATGCGGCGGCGCGCACCTCGGTTTTCGAGCCCCTCCAGTGTCACAGCCGCCGCCGGGGATGTGCGAACCCCGTCCGGGGGTGGCGCGGGGCGCGGGACGGGTGGGGTGCGGGACGCGGGACAGATGGGGGTGCGGGGGCCGTGACGACGGCGGGGCAACGGTTCGGGGGGCCGGTGGGCTCTGGGGGAGTGAGGAGGTGCTCATGGGAGCCCAGAAGGCCGAGCGGGACGACGAGTTCCGAGCGTTCACCGGTGCCGCCTGGCCGCGGCTGTTGCGGACGGCGTACCTGCTGGCGGGGGACCGCTACTCGGCGGAGGACCTGGTCCAGCAGACCCTGGAACGGGCCTACGTCGCCTGGGGCCGGGTCCGCCGGGCCGACGATCCGCACGCCTACGTGCGCCGGATCCTGGTCAACGAGCACGCCCGGCGGTTCCGCCGCCGGGTGCCGGAGCAGCTGGTCACCGCCGTGCCCGAGCAGGCCGGGCCGGACGGCTTCGGACGGCTGGACGAGCGGGCGGCGCTGCTCGCCGCGCTCGGCACGCTGCCGGCGCGGCAACGGCAGGCGGTCGTCCTGCGGTACTGGGAGGACCTCAGCGAAGGCCAGGCCGCCACGGCGATGGGCTGCTCGGTCGGGACGGTGAAGAGCCAGGCGTCCAAGGGGATCGCCAAACTCCGGGCCGCCACCTCACTCATCGGGATGACGAGTATCGGAGGAACGGTATGAGCGGGCAGGACGAGAACGCCGTGGCGCGGACGCTGGCCGGACTGGCGGAGGAGGTGGAGATCGGGCCCGTGCCGTACGACCTGGTGGTGGCCGGCGGCCGGCGGCGGCAGCTGCGGCGGCGGTCGGCCGCGGTGGGCGCCCTGGCGCTGGCGGTGGTCGCGGTGGCCGGCGGCAGCGTCATGCTGGGCGCGAACGGCGGCGGAGCCGGGGCCCCCACGCTGGTGACGGCGGCGGCCGGGCCGGTCACGGCGGGCTCGGGATCACCGGTGTCGGCGGTCGCGTCGGCTTCGTCGGCCTCGCCGTCGGCGGCGGCCGCCCGGGACCCGTTCACGCCGGTCCGGGTCAAGCTGTCCGAGGGCACGTCCGACGGCAGGGCGTGGACGGCCTGGGCGGCGCTCTGGCCCGCCGCCGGCAAGGACCAGGCCTACCAGCAGGCCCGGCTGGTCTGGCAGGACCAGCGCACGGCCCGCCCCGACCTGGCCGAGCCCACCGAGGACTTCGTGCGCCAGTACTGGCACGAGGGCCAGGACCTGGTGAACCTCTACGTCACGCTCGACGGCAAGCGGCTCCCGGTCGACGCGACGAACGAGGCCCCCGCGCCGGGTGGGGAGCCGCCGAGGGCCACGGACCCGTACGGCAACCTGACGGGCTCCGCCCTCGGCCCCCGGGCCAAGGACGCGCCGGACCCGTCCATGAAGGACGCACCGACCGTGGTGCTGCTCCAGGTGGGCTCGGACGCCGCGAAGCTGGTCGTGACCCTCCCCGACGGCACCACCACCGAACCGGCGCTGGTCACCGTCGGCGACTCGCCCGTCCGCTGGGTCGCCATCCCCCGGACCGCCGCCTCGGCCGGCGGGAACATCAAGGTCTACGGGGCGGACGGCGCGCTGCTGGCCACCACCACCGACTGGCTGCGCTGACCTCCGTCCCCTTGCCGGTGGCCCTCCGCCTACGCGTCCAGGGCTTCCTGGTCGGGGCCGGGCAGCCAGTCGCGGGCCGGGTCGTACTCCAGCCAGCGGCTGCGCCGCGCCTCCTCGCCGAACGCCCGCAGCAGCGGCTCCAGTTGGGGATGCTGCTGCTCGCCGCCGGTGGAGTCGCCGTCGCGCCACAGCAGTGACCAGGCGTAGAGCGGGGTGGGGCCGGCGAGCGGGACGGCCCGCACGCCGGGGCGGCCGGGCCCGGACGGCAGGTCCGGGAGCGGGCAGTCGGCGGGGAGGAGGGAGAAGCACGTCGGGTCGGTGCGGACCCGCTCCACGAAGTGCTCCAGGCCCAGATTGGTCGATCCGGTCCGCCCGGCGACGCCGAACTGGTCAGCGAACCGGGTCAGGAAGTCCAGCCGGTCCACCGCGGCCGGGTAGCGCAGCACGCTGTCCCGCAGGTCGGCCGGGCGCAGCACGTCACGGCCGGCCAGCGGGTGATCGGTGCTCAGCAACGCGTCCACCGGCTCCAGCCGCACCAGACGGTGCGCCAGCCCAGCGTCCCGGCCGTCCGGAAGCGGGTGCACCCGGCCGAACCCCGCGTCCGACTCGCCCCGCAGCAGGGCCGCCGCCACCGACGGCAGGTCCCGCCCCGGCACCGGCTCCACCTCCAGCCCCGACACCCCCTCGACGGCCTGCGCGACCGTCCGCATCGGCGCGTACAGGTGCCCCCAGACGTCGATCCGCAGCGGGCGCCGCGTACAGGCCACCGCTGCCACCGCGTGGTCCCCGTGCACGAGCAGCCGTTGGGCCGGCTCCAGGAACCGCCGCCCCGCCTCGGTCAGGGCGACACCCCGGGCATCCCGGTCCAGCAGCCGGGCGTCGAGAGCCGCCTCCAGCCGGGCCACCCGCTTCGACAGCGCCTGCTGGCTGATCGCCAACCGTGCGGCGGCGCGCCCGAAATGCAGCTCCTCGGCGGCCACGGCGAAGGCCCGGACCTGGGCAAGATCGAGATCCATGGCAGCCCAGCGTACGGGGCGCGCCCGTGCGCACCACCGGCGTCCCTGGTCTCCCTGGTCCCACCGGCCTGCCCGGCTTCCCTGGCTTTTCTTGGCCTGGCCGCCGATGCCTCCCGCCCGCGCCTGGCCCGGCGCGACAACGGTCGGTTGTCGTCGCACCCGGGCGGTTGTTGGACCGGGTCCGGGCGCCCGCGGTCTGCTGGGGGCACCGCCTCGGCCGGACCGGCCGGCGAGGGGGCCGAGGGAGGGCGAGGGGTCATGAGGGCGCTGACAGCGACCGGGCGGGCGGATGCGGTGGTCGGGTTCGCGGAGGTGGAGCAGCCGCGGCCCGGGCCGGGCGAGGCGCTGGTGAAGGTCGAGGCGTTCTCGGTGAACCGCGGCGAGACCTTCCAGCTGGAGGCGCCCAAGCCGGGCTGGCGCCCCGGCAAGGACATCGCCGGCCTGGTCGTGCAGGCCGCCGCCGACGGCTCCGGCCCGGCCGCCTGCCGCCGGGTGGTCGGCCACCCGCCCGCCGGCGGCTGGGCCGAGTACGTCTGCGTGCCCACCGGCTCGCTCGCCGAGCTCCCGGACGCGCTGGACAGCGTCCGCGCGGCCGCCCTCCCGCTGGCCGGGCTGACCGCGCTGCGCCTGCTGCGCACCGCCGGCGCGCTGGCCGGCCGCCGGGTGCTGCTGACCGGCGCCTCCGGGGGCGTCGGCCACTACGTCACCGAGCTGGCCGCCGCCGCCGGCGCCGAACTGACCGTGGTCACGGCCTCGCCCGAGCGCGGCCGGCGGCTCGCCGAGCTGGGCGCGGCGGAGGTCGTCCACGAGGTCGGCGCGGCGCGCGGCCCCTACGACCTGGTGCTGGAGTCGACGGGCGGCCCCGACCTGCCCCTGGCCCTCGCCCGGCTGGCCCGGCGCGGCACGCTGATCTGGTTCGGCCAGGCCTCCCGGACACCGGCGACGCTCGACTTCTTCGGCTTCTTCGCCGGCCCGGAGTCCGCCACCCTGCGGCACTTCCACTACGCCGACTCCGACGTGCCCGACGGGGACGACCTCGCCACCCTCGTCCGCCTCGTCGGGGAGGGGCGGCTCACCCCGGAGATCGGCCGGATCGCGCCCTGGACGGAGACCGCCGCCGTCCTCACCGATCTGCGGGAGCGCCGGATCCGCGGCAAGGCCGTCCTCACCCTGTCCTGAACCCTGTCCTGACCCCGGCCTGTCCTGACCCCCAGGCGGCCGATCGTCGACCGCCGGCCCGCACTGACCCACCGTCGAAAGCGAGTTGCCCCCATGACCGATGCCCCCGACCTCTCCTTCCTCGACCACCCGGACCTGCTGTCGGCCTTCGTCGAGGAGAACCGCCCGCGCGCCACCGGAGCCGGGCTCGACCCGCACGAGTACACCCGCGTCACCGCCGCGCTGCCATCCCTGCCCGACTGGCCCCAGGCCTGCCGGGCCGCCGGCCGGCGGCACCTCGACACCGCCGGCCGCGCCGCCGCAGAGGGCCGCCACCGCACGGCCGGCGAGGCCTACCGGACGGCCGCCCGCTGGTTCCACTTCGCCGGGCTGCTACCGCACCCCGACCGGGCGGCCGCCGCCCTCGCCGCCACCGAGGCGGACGAGGCGATGCGCCGCGCGCTGGCCCACCTCGACCCGGCGGCCGAGCGGATCGAGGGCGCGTCGTTCGCCGGCTGGCTCCGCCGCCCCGCGGGTGGCGGGCGGGCACCGGTGGTGGTCGTCGTGCCGGGGATGGACTCCGCGAAGGAGGAGTTCCACGCCGTCGCCGAGGCGCTGCTCGCCCGGGGCACGGCCGTGTTCGCCATGGACGGCCCGGGCCAGGGCGTCCTCGCCGCGACCAGCGCCCCCGACCCGGACTACCACCGCGTGATCGGCCGGGTGATCGACGCCCTCGCGGCCCGGGACGGCGTGGACGGCGACCGCGTCGGGGTGATCGGCCTCAGCCTCGGCGGCTACTACGCCGCGACCACCGCCGCCCACGAGCCGCGGGTCCGCGCCACGGCCGTGGTCAGCGGCCCGTACCGGCTGGACTGGGACGCGCTGGTCCCGTTCGTCACCGCGACCCTCACCCAGCGCTGCGGCAGCCCCGAGGCCGCCCGCGCGTTCGCCCGCCGCGTCGACCTGACCGGCCTGGCCCCGGCCGTCACCGGCCCCCTCCTGGTCGTCGAGGGCGGCGAGGACCGGATCCCCGGCGTCACCAACGCCGAACCCCTGGCCCACCAGGCCGCCCGGGCCGAGCTCCTCCTCGTCCCCCACGGCAACCACCTCCTCGGCAACGCCCTCACCGACTGGCTCCCGCCCACCGCGGACTGGCTCACCACCCACCTCGCCGGGGGCCGGTAGGGCAGCGCACGAACTCACGTGCGTGCAGGGGCATGCAGAAGGCCCCGGAGAGCGGACTCTCCGGGGCCTTCTTCGTACGGTGGCCAGGGCCGGGGTCGAACCGGCGACCTTCCGCTTTTCAGGCCAAGCCGGGGTGTTGATATGCCCCAGTTTGGGAGATCCTGCTGTCCGTAGAAGGCCGCCTTCGGACACCGTCGTTCGGGCCGATTGGCGTCAGCGTTGGCGTCAACCGGCGGAGCTTCGCATGTGCTGGGTGTGCTCAGTAGGGGAGCAGGCCGGTCGTGATCAGCTCGAAGTCGAACGGCTCCGGGATATGGATGGTCTCGCCGAACGCGATGTCCTCGCGGCGGTGGTACTTCGTGCCGTCGGGTCGGCTGAAGAGCGTGACCGCCTTCTCTCTTGCGTCGATCACGAGGTAGAGAGGGATTCTCATGAGCGGGTAGTCCCGTACCTTCCCCACCCAGTCGTTCTCCGGGTTGGACGGTGAGACCAGTTCGACGGCAATCGCAGCAACCTCGGCAGGAACCTGGTTGTCCCTGGTCGTGAGTGCATCGTCCGGCAGGTACGTCAGGTCGGGATTGCGGCTCTTGCCGACATTGGGCGAGACGAGGTCCGTGTTCTCGCTGGGCAGTAGTCCTGCCGGGGCGTGCGCGTCGAACTGGCGGCGCACCACCAAGAGATTCCGTTGGTGAATACCCGAGGGGCTGACCATCATGACAATGGTGTCGCCGGAGAGTTCGACCTTGAACCCGTCTGGCAGGCTCCTGCGGGCCTCTTCAAGGAGCGCGAAGTGCTCGGGGTTCATTCGCGGTGCCCTTCCGGGTGAGTCAGCTGATGCTCCAGCCTAGTCGGCGAGTTCGCCGTTGGCCGGGTCTTTCATCTCCGCGGCAGGTTCAGCCGAGAAGTGCACGGGTCGGTGTCGGTAACGGGTGAAACGAGTACCACGGACGGCGCGGCAGCTGACTGTGGGCGTATGTCTGCCTCGGGCTTGGCGGATTTCATCATCGGGGATCGGGGGTCCCGCTAGGGTCGCAGCGATGAGTGAGTACCAGTACTACGAGTTCCTGGCGATCGACCGGCCGCTGACCAGTGACGAGCAGGAGCAACTGCGGGCGCTGTCCACTCGCGCCCGGATCACCGCAACCAGCTTCACCAACGAATACCACTGGGGCAACTTCCGCGGTGATCCGAGGCGGATGGTGGAGCGGTACTACGACGCTCACCTCTACCTGGCCAACTGGGGCACCCACCAGGTGGCCCTGCGCGTACCCAAGGGGCAGCTCACGCTTCGGGCGTTGGAGCCGTACTGCGTCGACGAGTACGTCGAGGCATGGACGACCAAGACCCACCTCGTCCTCGACCTGCGCAGCGAGGACGAGGGCGGGGACTGGGAGGAGGGCGCCGAGGACTCGCTCGGTGCCATCGCCGGGGTTCGGGCCGAGCTGGCGTCCGGGGATCACCGCGCTCTGTACCTGGCATGGCTGTCCGCCATCGGCGCCTGGGCGCTGCAGGACGACGACGAGGAGGCTTACCAGGAAGCGGTCGAGCCCCCGGTCCCGGCTGGGCTCGACCGGCTCACCGCCCCGCAGCGAGCGCTCGCGGATTTCCTGCGTGTCGACGCCGACCTGCTGGCGGTCGCCGCCGAGGCCAGCCCGCCCGCCCCCGCGCCCTGGAAGCGGCCCGGGAAGAAGGAACTGGCGCCGTTGATCACTGCACTTCCCGAGACGGAGAAGAACGACCTCCTGTTGCGCCTGGCACTGGGCGATGAGCCTCAGCTGGGAGCCTCACTCCTGCGCCGACTGCGCGGCGAACCGTCTGCCGTGACCGTACCGGGGCAGCGCTCCGCCGCAGAACTGCTGGACGCAGCGCACGCGCGAGCCACGGAACGCCGACAGCGCGCCGAGCGGGTTCGATTCGAGGCACGGGCGACGAAGCTGCCCGCCCTGGCTGCCGATGAGGAAGCGATCTGGCGAGAGGTCGAGAACCAGGTCGCGCTTAAGCAGGTGGCCCGCTACGACGTTGCCGTGGCCCTCCTGGCCGAACTCCGTGACGCCTGTGACCACGTCGGACGCGGCCTTCAGTTCCGGCAGCGAGTGGCCGCGCTCCGCGAGCAGTACCGGCACCTGCCCGGCCTGCTGCGCCGGCTCGACGATCGGGCTCTGCGCGGTTGACGCCAGTCACTTCGCGAGGGACCACCGTCCGCTGGGGGCACCTCCCGGCCGAAGGCTGGGGGAGAGTGCGTCTTCGGATGCCCACGTCCACTTCGGTTTGCGTCAGCGTCGGCGTCGGCGTCAAGCGACGGTGGAAAGGTCCCTGGCTTCAAACCTCCGGTCCCGTCCCCGCTGGCGGTTCACTACGCTAGGTGTGGTGAAAGCCGCACGAAGCCTCGCGATCTGGCTGGCCGACCGTACTCCTTCGCAGCTGACCGAACTGCTGGAGCAGCGCGAACTTCCCTACGCGGCCAGGGTGGCGAGCCTGACCGACCTGGCCGGCCACCTGCTGACGGACGCCTCCACGGCCCTGGGGCTGAGCGAGATCAGCCTCGGGGACCTTCAACTGCTGGTCGCTGTGGCGACCTTGGCCGAACGGTTGCACGGTCCGCTACCGGCCGTTCCGCCTGCTCATCACCTGTTCATGGGCTACGGCGGCCGTTCACCACGGCTCGACGCGCCTGCGGTCGACCCCGCTGACCGGTCCGTGACCCGGGACCAGCTCTTCCGATTCCTGCAACTCGACGGCGCGGGTCGGTCCGCGGCCGAGGCCGCGCTGTCCCGGCTGACCGAGCGGGCCCTGGTACTGCCCTCGTCCGGAAGCAGGGTCATCGTTCCGATCCTGGTCCACCGCCAGGCGGGTGAAGGCGGCGGTTACGGCCGGCCCGCCGAACAACTGCTCACCGAGGCCTTCAACGCTCCGGAGATTCACCGTATCGCGCAGGGGCTGGGGCTCGCGAAGGCGCGGACCCGGGACGAGGCGCAGCGGCAGATCGTGGACGTGCTCAGGGACGCGAAGCGCGTGCGCGCCATGGCCGCCGAGGCGCCGTCCGCGGCCTTGGACCTGCTGGACAAACTGGTCCCGGGCCCGCCACTGCTGCGCACGCACTGCTTCGTCTCCCGGTACGGCGGCGGCTTCTACCCGGGCTCCGGAGGCAAGTTCACCTTCCGGGAAGGCGGCTCGGGCGATCCCGGCACGGACTGGCTGGCCGCCCGCGGCCTGGTCCTTCCGGTGGATGAGGACCTGGCGGAACTGCCGCGCGAGGTGGCCGACGCGTTGCGCGACCACGACCGCGCGCCGAGCTACCAGTCTGCCCCGCCCCCGGTCGAGGGCACGGTGGAGATCCCGGGTGGTGCAGTCGAGAGCCAGGCGCAGGCGGCGTTGGCCGAGGCGGCCTCCCGGGCCGAGCTGATGCTCCGTCAGGTGGTCGTGCGGCCGCTCGCTGTGCGCAAGGCGGGCGGAATCGCAGTCCGGGACACCCGCCGGCTGGCGAAGGCGGTCGGCATGCCGGAGGAACAAGCCCGGCTGTGGCTCGACCTGGCGAACAACGCCGACCTGATCACCCCTTGCGCCGAGGAAGCGGAGGTTCCGGCGAGAGGACGGGGCCGCGCGCGTCGGCCGGAATCCCAGCCACCTGCCCGGATGCTGCCCACCGAGCGGTACGACGAGTGGCTGGCGGCTCCACCCGCTCAGCGGCTGCTGCCGCTCGTCGCCACCTGGGCGGTGGTGCCCGAGGTGTTCGGCTATTGGCCGGACGAGAATGACACCCCGGTCGCGCTGATCACGCCGGAGGACGGCGAGGCTGTCGATCTGCGCCATGCCGTGCTGGAGGCTCTGGCCACCCTCCCGGCCGGGCACGGAGTTCCCACCGGCAAGTCCGCTCGCGCTCGGGCGGCCGCTCTCGCCGGTCTCATCACCACGGCGGCCTGGTTCCGCCCGGCCGCCCTCGCCCAAGGTTCGTGGGAGGCTGAGCGGGTCGAGGCGACCCTGGCGGAGGCGGAGCTGTTCGGGGTCGTCGCCCACGGAGCGCTGACTCCGCTCGGGCACGCCGTGCTCGGGCTCCTGAGGGCGGGTGCACACCGTCACTTCCCCGCCGTTCCGGGCGCCGGGCCGGCGCTGCGCGACCGCCCTGCTCTGGACGACGCGGTTCGGCAGTTGTCCACAGCCCTGGACGCGCTGCTGCCCGCGCCGCAGACCACCGCCCGGTTCCAGGCGGACCTTACGGCCGTGGTCGCCGGAGCTGCCGCATCGGAGCTGACCGACCTGCTGGCCGCCTGTGCGGACCGGGAGTCGGAGGGCCATGCCGTGGTGTGGCGGATCACCCCTGCGGCGGTCCGCCGGGCGCTGGACTCCGGATGGGACGCCACCGACCTGCTGGCTCGGCTGGCCGAGGTCTCCGAGGGCGGGCGGCCGCTTCCGCAGCCTCTGGAGTACCTGATCAAGGACACCGCGCGGACCCACGGCCGGATGCGAGTGGTGCGTTCCGCCTGCTGCATCCGCTCCGACGACGAGGCAGTGGTGTCGGAGCTCGCCGCGGCCCGTGCGCTGTCCAGGCTCGGGTTGCGACGGATCGCGCCGACCGTGCTGATCAGCACGGCCGGTCCCGAAGCAACCCTTGCCGCGCTTCGGGCTGCCGGCTACGCCCCCGTGCTGGAGGCGGAGACCGGGACGACGGTCATCGAGAAGGCCCGCCGGGAACGCGGTCCCAAGCGCATGCCGTCACTGTCCGGAGCACGACCGCGCCACGGCAAGGGGCCGAGCACGGCCACTGCGCTGGCGAGCGCGTTGCTGGCCGGCCGGTGACCAGGGGATCGCCCAAGCGACAGGGCGATGTGCGCCGCGCCGTGGCGGTGAAGTCACCTCGGAGCTCCCTGACTCGGGATAGGAGCTCAGCACGCTGGGCGCGTTGAATCGGTAGCGGGGGCAGCGTGTCAGTGGCCTTCGGTCCAGAACTGTTGGTACTCGCTGTCGGGCGGAAGGACGGTGACCGTCCGCCGTTCCGTTGGCGTCAAACAGCACGAAAATGCCCCCGAAGCGAGCTGCTTCGAGGGCATCGTGCCTGGTCAGGCTATGTGGCCAGGGCCGGGGTCGAACCGGCGACCTTCCGCTTTTCAGGCGGACGCTCGTACCAACTGAGCTACCTGGCCGTACTACACCGTCTCTTGCGAGACGAGCGATCCCGACGGGACTTGAACCCGCGACCTCCACCTTGACAGGGTGGCGAGCTAACCAACTGCTCCACGGGACCTTGTGTGGCTTGACGCCACTAGGTCTTGCGGCACTGCACTTTACTACGGGTACTACGGTACTGCGTGCCCCCAACGGGATTCGAACCCGTGCTACCGCCTTGAAAGGGCGGCGTCCTGGGCCACTAGACGATGAGGGCTTGCGGCCTGTCCCGCCGTTTCCGGCGTTCGGGGACGTCGAGAAGCATATGGGATGGCGAGCCGAACGCCAAAACGGGTTTCGGCCGACCGGGCGGGACGGCGCGTGCGGGGGTCAGGACCAGCCGAGCTCGTCGAGTTCGTGGTCGTCGAAACCGAAGTGGTGGGCGACCTCGTGGATCACGGTGGTGCGGACCTCGTCGACCACCTGTTCGCGGGTGTCGCAGTGCCGCAGGGTCGGGCCCAGGTAGACGATGATCCGGTCGGGGAGGACGCCGGCGTACCACTCGCCGCGCTCGGTGAGGGGGGTGCCCTCGTAGAGGCCGAGGAGTTCGGGGTCGGCGGGGTCGGGTTCGTCCTCGACGAAGACGGCGACGTTGTCCATCATGGCCGCGAGCTGCGGGGGAATCTGGTCGAGGGCGTCACTGACCAGCGTCTCGAACTCTTCCCGGGTCATCTCCACCGGATCATTGTCGGGTCTGGGGTGACGGTGTGCCAGGCGGTCGGGGCCGGTGTTTCATGGGCCTATGACGACCTCGGACGGCGCGGCGGGCAGTGCGGCGGGCAGTGCGGTGGACGGCACGCTGCGGGTGGAGCCCGGGCCGGCCGTGCCGCGGCGGCCGCCGGTGCTGCGCGGGCAGGGGCCGGCGGTGGCGGTGGTGGCGCTGGGCGGGGCGATCGGGGCGTCGGCCCGGTACGGGGCCGGACTGCTCTGGCCGGACGGCCCGGCGGCGTTCCCGTGGACCACGCTGGTGGTGAACGTGGTGGGCTGCGCGGTGATCGGGATCTTCCTGGTGGCGATCACCGAGGGGCGGCCGGCGCATCCGCTGCTGCGGCCGTTCTTCGGGACGGGCGTGCTGGGCGGGTTCACCACGTTCTCGACGTACGCGGTGGACACCCGGCGGCTGCTGGTGGAGGGCCGGCCCGGGGCCGGGCTGGCCTGTCTGGGGCTGACGCCGGTGGCGGCGCTGGCCGCGGTCTGGGCGGCGGCCGGGGTGACGCGGCGTCTGATCCGCCGTGGGACAAGGGAGAAGCGATGACCAGGCTGACCGGGCCCGCGCTGCGGCTGACCGTGCTGGTCGGCGAGAACGACCGCTGGCACCACCGCCCGCTGTACAGCGAGATCGTGCACCGGGCGCGGGCCGCCGGGCTGGCGGGGGCGAGCGTGTTCCGGGGGATCGAGGGGTTCGGGGCCTCGTCGCTGGTGCACACGGCGCGGCTGCTGTCGATGAGCGAGGACCTGCCGGTGGCGGTGGTGGTCGTGGACACCGAGGAGCGGGTGCGGGCCTTCCTGCCGCAGCTGGACGAGCTGGTGGCGGAGGGGCTGGTGGTGCTCGACCCGTGCGAGGTGATCCGGTACGTGGGGCGGGGCCGGTCCGACGAGGGCACGGCGTCAGGGGCGGGGGTGGGGGAGTGAACTGGCTGCTGGTGCTGGCCGGGGCGGTGGTCGGCGCGCCGCTGCGCTACCTGACCGATCGGGCGGTGCAGTCCCGGCACGACTCGGTCTTCCCGTGGGGGACCTTCGCCGTGAACGCGGCCGGCTGCCTGGTGCTCGGGCTGGTGACCGGGGCGGTGGCGGCCGGCGCGGCGTCCTCGCACGTCCAACTGCTGCTCGGGACGGGGTTCTGCGGGGCGCTGACCACGTACTCGACCTTCTCGTACGAGACGCTGAGGCTGGCCGGGAGCGGGGCCGGGCGGTACGCGGTGGCCAATGTGGCGGGCAGCGTGGCGGTGGGGCTGGCGGCGGTCTACGCGGGGGCGGGGCTGGCCTCGGCGCTCTGGGGCTGAGCGGGTCCGCGGGGGGTTCCGGGTCCGGCGTGTTCCGGGGTTCGGCGGGTTCCGGGGTTCCGGGGTTCGCAGGGGCCGGGGGGCCGGCGGGGCTGGGGCCGGCGAGGTTCCGGGACTGCGGGGTTCCGGCAGGGCCGGGGAGGTTCGGACCACCGGCGTTGCGCCGGCCGGATGGCCCCGGCTGCTTCCTGCCGGGGTGCCCGTGTCCCGTCGCCCTGGGCGCGCGTTGGGCACCGGAAGTGCCGGGCGCGGTGGGCGGCCGGCGGGTGGCCCGGGTGGGGCGGCGGGAGAGGGATCGCGGTGGCGGCAATGCGTGCGGTGCGTGCGGTGACTTCGGTGCGTTCGGTGCGCGAGGTGGGCGCTCGGGAGGACCGTCCTGCGGTGGTGCGGGCGGTGGCGGTCCGGGAGGCCGAGCCGCGGGCGGTGGCCGTGCGCAACGGTGTGGTGCGGGCGGCGGCGGTGCTGGCGGTGGCCGGGCTGGGCCTGACCGGCTGCATGTCGGTGGGGCCGGCGGCGGACGAGAAGCACGGCGCGGTGCCGGTCGGCCAGGCCGGGACGCCGGGCAAGGCGGCGGGCGGCGGGTCGGCGGCGCCGAGCGGCGGCAGCCACCAGGGTGGTGCAACCGGGCGGTCGGAGCGCACCGGGGGAGCGCAGTCAGAGAGCGCGCCGGGGGCGGGTCTGACCTCCACGCCGGGCGCGGCGTCCCCCGGCGCGAACGGCGCGGCCGACGGCGCGGGTGCGCTGCCGGGCGCAGCGCCCGGTGAGGTCGCCCCCGGCGCGAACGGGGCTGCCGGGGGCGTGAGCGCCAGCACCGCACCTCAGCCGGGCAGCGGCTCGTCGGGCGGCGGGGCGACCGGTGGCGCCGGTGCCACGGGCGGCGCGGGCGGTGCTGGTGGGGCGGGCGGGGCCGGCTCCACCGCCGGTACGGCCGGCGGGGCGGGCGAGGGGCGCTCCGGCGGCGGCACGGCCCCCACCAGCCCGGCGGCGAGCCCGACCGGACGGCCGTCCAACACCCCCGATCCCGGCCACACCACGCCCGCCGCGACCGTCCCGCCGACCACGGAGCCCTCCTCCGCAAGTTCCGGATCTTCGGCCCCGAGCCCCGGCGCGGGCGGGCATTAGCAGTCTGGCCAGCGCATTTGCCTCCGATCCCGAGGCTCGTCTATGGTGGTAGATCGTTCGTTTGATTCATTTGATTGGCGCCCTATTCCCATCTGGCGCCCTTGGCGCGTTCCGGCGATCCGTGGCTGACCGCATAGAGGCGGTTGTGAAACAGAACCCGGACTTTGGCGCGTGCCACTTCCGGAAGGTTTTGCATGTCTCTCGTTGACGACGCCCGCTTCGCCATGCCCGCGAGCGAGTCCGCCGCCGATGTCACCACCCCCGAAACCGACGCCGAGCTGATCGACGTCACCACCGACGGCGCCGAGGCCGTCGCCGAGATCGCCGACTCCGCCGAGATCACCGCCGACGACGACGTCGCGGACGAGGCCGAGGACACCGAGCCCACCATCACCTTCGGCGACCTGGGCCTGCACGACGACGTCGTGCGCGCCCTCGCCAAGCGTGGCGTCACCACCCCCTTCCCGATCCAGGCCGCGACCATCCCGGACGCCCTGGCCGGCAAGGACGTGCTGGGCCGTGGCCGCACCGGCTCCGGCAAGACCCTCAGCTTCGGCCTGCCGCTGCTGACCCGCCTCGCCGACGGCGAGCGCACCAAGCCCAAGCACCCGCGCGGCCTGATCCTGGTCCCGACCCGCGAGCTGGCCATGCAGGTGGCCGACGCCCTGGAGCCGTTCGGCTCGGTGCTCGGCCTCAAGCTCAAGGTCGTCTGCGGCGGCACCTCGATGTCGAACCAGATCTACGCGCTGGAGCGCGGCGTCGACATCCTCGTCGCCACCCCCGGCCGTCTGCGTGACCTGCTGAACCGCGGCAGCGCCAAGCTGGCCGACGTCCGGACCGTCGTGCTCGACGAGGCCGACCAGATGGCCGACATGGGCTTCCTGCCCGAGGTCACCGAGATCCTCGACCAGGTGCCGGCCGGCGGCCAGCGCCTGCTGTTCTCCGCCACCCTGGAGAACGAGATCGACACCCTGGTCAAGCGCTACCTGAAGAACCCGGTCACCCACGAGGTCGACCCGTCGGCCGGCGCGGTCACCACCATGACCCACCACATCCTCGTGGTGAAGCCCAAGGACAAGGCGCCGATCACCAACGCGATCGCCGCCCGCAAGGGCCGCACGATCATCTTCGTCCGCACCCAGATGGGCGCCGACCGCGTCGCCGAGCAGCTCATCGAGGCCGGCGTGAAGGCCGACGCGCTGCACGGCGGCATGACCCAGGGCGCCCGTACCCGCGTCCTCGGCGACTTCAAGGACGGCTACGTCAACGTCGTCGTCGCCACCGACGTCGCCGCCCGCGGCATCCACGTCGACGGCATCGACCTGGTCCTGAACGTGGACCCGGCCGGCGACCACAAGGACTACCTGCACCGCTCCGGCCGCACCGCGCGGGCCGGCCGCTCCGGCGCCGTCGTCACCCTGGTGCTGCCGCACCAGCGTCGTGGCGTGTTCCGCCTGATGGAGGACGCGGGCGTGGACGCCTCGCGCCACATCCTCGACCACGCCTTCGACGCCGAGGTCGCCAAGATCACCGGCGCCCGCTCGCTGATCGAGGTCCAGGCCGAGAGCGCGGCCGGCATCGCCGGTGCCGCCGAGCGCGAGCTCGCCGACATGACCCGCCAGCTGGAGCGCGCGCAGCGCCGCGCCACCGAGCTGCGCGAGGAGGCCGACCGTCTGGCCGCCCGTGCCGCGCGCGAGCGGGCCGAGCTGGGCATCGAGGACGAGGCGCCGGCCGCCGAGGCCGACTCCGCCGAGGCTTCGGAGACCGTCGTCGAGACCGCCGCCCCGGTGGCCGAGGAGCGCACCCCGGCGTACCGCGAGGCGCGCACCGAGCGCCCGGCGTTCGGCCGTGACCGTGACCGTGACGACCGTGGTGGCCGTTCGGGTGGCTTCAACCGTGACCGTGACGACCGTGGCGGCCGCTCCGGTGGCTTCAACCGTGACGACCGTGGTGGCCGTTCCGGTGGCTTCGGTGACCGTGACAACCGCGGCGGTGGCTTCAACCGTGACCGTGACGACCGCGGTGGCCGCTCCGGTGGCTTCAACCGTGACGACCGTGGTGGCCGTTCCGGTGGCTTCGGTGACCGTGACAACCGCGGCGGTGGCTTCAACCGTGACGACCGTGGTG
>NZ_JBVJCO010000020.1:125741-159408 GCF_055588525.1 Kitasatospora sp. NPDC041988 | reverse complement strand
CGCACCCCCGGATCAGCCGCCACCGCCTCCAACACCCGCACCAACCGCCCCACCAACACCCGCACACCGTCCTCATCGAACAGATCGGTGCTGTAGGACAACGTGCAGGTCAGGCCCGCGGGTGCGCCATCGGCGTCGAACGACTCGCGGAACGCGAACTCCAGGTCGAACTTGGCCGTGCGACTGTTGGCGGGCTGCAGGCCGGTCTCCAGGCCGGGGAAGCGCAGCTGCGACTCGGGTGTGTTGTCGAAGGTCAGCATGACCTGGAACAACGGGTGACGCGCCAGCGAGCGCTCCGGGCTCAGCGTCTCCACCAGGAGGCCGAACGGCACCTCCTGGTTGGCGTACGCCGCCAGGTCCGCCTCGCGTACCCGCTCCAGCAGCTCCCGGAAGGTCGGATCACCCGACACGTCGTTGCGCAGCACCAGGGTGTTGACGAAGAAGCCGATGCCGTTCATCAGGGCCTCGTCGTTGCGGCCGGCGGTCACCGTACCGAGCGGGATGTCCGACCCGGCACCGAGCCGGGACAGCAGCGCGGCCAGACCGGCCTGGACGACCATGAACAGGCTCGCGCCGCCGGCCCGTGCGACCTCTCCCAACGCCCGGTGCACCTCGCGGCCCAGCGTCAGCTGCACGCGGTCGCCGTCGCTGCTGAGCACGGGGGGCCTCGGCCGGTCGGTGGGCAGGTCCAGCTGGTCCGGCAGGTCGGCCAGCACCCGCTTCCAGTGGTCGAGCTGACGGCTCAGCCGGCTGTCCGGGTCCTTCTCGTCGCCCATCAGCTCACGCTGCCACAGCGTGTAGTCCGCGTACTGCACCGGCAGCGGCTCCCACGCCGGCGCCTCCCCCGCGCACCGGGCCGCGTAGGCCGCCGCGAGATCGCCGACCAGGGGGCCGAACGACCAGCCGTCCGCCACGATGTGGTGCACCACGACGAGCAGGACGTGCTCGGTCGGGCTCAGGGCCAGCAGGTCCGCCCGCAGCGGCAGTTCGGTCTCCAGGTCGAACCCGCGACGCGCCGTCTCGGTCAGCACCGCGTCCAGGTGCTCCTCGTCGACCTCGGTCACCCTCAGGTACGTGTGGGACTCGTCGGCGGGCACCACGAGCTGGTGCGGGACACCGTCGCGGCTGGGGAACAGCGTGCGCAGGCTCTCGTGCCGGGCGACCACGTCCTGCAGGGCCGAGGCCAGCGCCTCGCGGTCCAGTGCTCCGGTGAACCGCAGCGGCATGCCGAGGTTGTACGTCGCGCTCGGGCCCTCCAGCTGGTTGATGAACCAGAGACCGCGCTGCGGATAGGCCAGCGGCACCGTCTCCGGTCGCTGCACGGGAACCAGGGCCTGCCGGGTGGTCCCGCCGGCCAGGTCGACCAGCTCGGCGAGCCGGGCGACCGTCGGGGCGTTGAACAGGTCGCGCACCGCCAGCTCGACGCCGAGGATCCGCTGGATGCGCAGCACCAGTCGCGTCGCGAGCAGGGAGTGCCCGCCGAGGGCGAAGAAGCTGTCGTCGATCGAGACCGACGCCGCGCCCAGGATCTCCGCGAACAGGCCGCACAGCACCTCCTCGTTCGGCGTGCGCGGGGCCCGGCCGGTGCCGTCGCCGGTGAGCTCCGGCTTCGGCAGCGCCCGGCGGTCCAGCTTGCCGTTGAGCGTCAGCGGCAGCGCGTCCAGCAGCACGAACGCCGACGGCACCATGTACTCCGGCAGGGTGGCTGCGAGCCGCTCACGCAGTGCGGCCGGGTCGAGTTCGGCACCGGCCGCCGGAACCGCGTAGGCGACCAGCCGCTTGTCCCCGGGCCGGTCCTCCCGGACGAGCACGGCGGCCGATCCCACACCGGGGTGGGCCGCGACGCACGCTTCCACCTCACCCGGCTCGATCCGGAAGCCGCGGATCTTCACCTGGTCGTCGGCGCGGCCGCCGAACACCAGCACACCGTCGGCCGTCCAGCGGGCGAGGTCACCCACCCGGTACATCCGGCTGCCCGCCGGTCCGAACGGGTCCGCCACGAACCGTTCGGCACTCAGCGCCGGTGCCCGCCAGTATCCGCGGGCCAGGCCCTCGCCCGCGACGTAGAGCTCGCCGACCACGCCGGGCGGCACGCGTCGCAGGCCCTCGTCGAGGACGTACGCACGCATGTTGTCGAGCGGCCGGCCGATCGGCACCACGTCGGGTACGGTGTCGGCCGCGGTGACGCGGTGGTACGAGGAGAACGAGGTCGCCTCGGTCGGTCCGTAGGTGTCCTTGAACACCAGGCCGGGGAAGCGGGCGAGCAGCCGGCGCACGGCCACTCCCGGCACCACGTCGCCGCCAGCCAGCAGCTCCCGTACGCCGGCCAGGCAGTCCAGGTCGTTCTCCGCCACCACGCGGAACAGCCCGGCGGTCAGGTGCAGGCCGGTGACGCCGTGCTCGCCGATCATGCGGCGCAGCGTGGCGACGTCCATGTCATGGGGCGGGGCGACGACGACCGTGCCACCGGTGAGCAGTGGCACCCACAGCTCGTAGTTGGCGGCGTCGAACGCGTGCGGCGCGTGCAGCAGCACCCGGCGGTGCGCGTCCGCCGCGAAGCCCTCGTCGAGGGCGAACGCCAGCAGGTCGCGGTGGGTGACGGCGACGCCCTTGGGCCGGCCGGTGGAGCCGGAGGTGAACATCACGTAGGCGAGCTGTTCGGGGTGGCCGGGAACGGCCGGGGCGTCGGACGGGAAGCCGGCGTCCTCGCCGACGGCCAGGACCGTCATCGCGGGGTCCAGGCCGAGATCCGGGGCGGCCGCGTCGACCAGCAGGACGGACGCCTCCGTCTGCTCGATCACCAGCCGCATCCGGGACTGCGGGGCGCGGGCGTCGAGCGGCACGTAGGCCGCGCCGGCCTTGAGCACGCCGAGCAGCGACACCACGAGGTCGATCGAGCGCTCCTGGAGCACCGCGACGCGCGCCTCCGGCCCGGTGCCGGCGGCCCGGAGGCGGTGCGCGAGGCGGTTGGAGCGCTCGTCCAGCTCCCGGTAGGTCAGGGTGACACCGTCGGGAGCCACCAGGGCGACCGCGTCGGGGTGGGCTGCTACCCGTTCGGCGAACCTGGCCGCCACCGTGCCCGTGAGCGCGGGGACGTCGCGGGTCGCACCGGACCAGCTGACCGCGAGCCGTTCCGCCTCCTGCGGCTGCAGCAGGTCGATGTCGGCGATCGAGCGGCCAGGGTCGGCGGCGACCGACTCCAGCAGGCGCATCAGCCGCCACACCATGAGCCGGACCGTGTCTTCGTCGAACTGGTCCGTGCTGAAGAGCAGTTGGCCACCGATGCCGGCCGGAGAGCCGTCGGCGTCGCGCCGCTCGCTGAAGTCGAACTGCAGGTCGAACTTGGCGACCGCGAGGTCTCCGGGGGCGACCGTGGCCTCCAGACCGGGGAGCTCCAACGCGCGATCGGGGTGGTCCTGCATGCTGACCAGGACCTGGAACAGCGGATGCCGGGCCAGCGAGCGCTCGGGGTTGAGCTGCTCGACGAGGCGCTCGAACGGGACGTCCTGGTGGGCGTAGGCGGCCAGGTCGGTCTGCCGGACCCGCTCGACCAGCTCGGTGAAGGCCGGTCGGCCGGAGGTGTCCGTGCGCAGCACCAAGGTGTTGACGAAGAGGCCGACCAGGTCGTCGAGCGCCTCGTCGGTGCGCCCTGCGATGGGGCTGCCCAGCGGGATGTCGTCGCCCGCACCGAGCCTGGACAGCAGGGTCGCCAACGCGGCCTGCAGCACCATGAACAGGCTCGCCCCGCAGGAGCGGGCCAGCTCGGACAGGGCGCCGTGCAGCTCGGGGCCGATCGTCCACTCCAGCAGCTCGCCCCGACGGCTCGCCACCGGCGGGCGGGGCCGGTCGACCGGCAGCTGCAGTTCGTCCGGCAGGTCCGCGAGGGCCTTCTCCCAGTAGGCGAGCTGACGCTCCATGGCGCCCGGTGTCCGCTCGCCACCGTCCAGCAGTTCGCGCTGCCAGAGGGTGTAGTCCGCGTACTGGACCGGAAGCGGCGCCCAGCCCGGGGCGCGGCCGGCGTGGCGTGCGGTGTAGGCGGTCGCAAGGTCGCGCACCAGCGGCGCCAGGGACCAGCCGTCGCCGCCGATGTGGTGGACGACCACGGAGAGGACGTGCTCGTCCGCGCCGACGTGGAACAGGTCCGCGCGCAGCGGTGGTTCCTCGGCGAGCGCGAAGCGGTGGGCGGCGGCGGCGGCCAGCGCGGCCGGCAGGCCGTCCGCGTCGGTGTCGGTCTCGGCGAGCCGGAACACCGAAGGCAGGTCCGCGGCGGCGATCACGTGCTGGCGGGGCACGCCCGCCTCCTGCGGGAACACCGTGCGCAGGCTCTCGTGGCGCAGCAGGACGTCGTCCAGGGCCGCGCGCAGGGCCGCGGTGTCGAGTTCGCCGGACATCCGCAGGACGAAGGGGATGTTGTACGTCGGGCTGGGACCGTCGAGGCGGTCGAGGAACCAGAGCCGCTGCTGGGCATAGGAGAGCGGCACCGGGTCGGGCCGCTCGGCCGGGACGAGTGCGGCCCGCGCCGACGACACGGTGTCCAGCAGCTGGGCGAGCCCGGCCACGGTGGGCCGTTCGAAGACGTCGCGGACGGCGAGTTCGAGGCCGAGTACCGCCCGGGCCCGGCTGGCCAGCCGGGTCGCGGAGAGCGAGTGGCCGCCGAGGAGGAAGAAGTTGTCGTCCACGCCGGCCTCGGGCACTCCCAGGACCTCGGCGAACAGGGCCGCCAGCACCTGCTCGTGCGGGGTGTGGGCGTCGCGGCCGCCGGCCGCGGCCGGGGTGCCGGGCTCGGGCAGCGACCGGTGGTCGAGCTTGCCGCTCGGTGTCAGTGGCAGAGCCGGCATCTCCACGAATGCGGCGGGCACCATGTAGTCGGGCAGGATCTCGCCGAGCTGCCCGCGCAGCGCTTCCGTCTCCGGCACGTCGGCCGCGTCGGCCGGCACGAAGTAGGCGATCAGGCGCTTCTCGCCCTGCCGGTCGTCCCGGGCGATGACGGCGCAGTCCGCGATGCCGGGGCAGGCGGAGAGCGCCGCGGCGATCTCGCCGGTCTCGATCCGGAAGCCGCGGATCTTCACCTGGCTGTCGGCGCGCGTCAGGTACTCCAGCTGCCCGTCGGTGGTCCACCGCGCCAGGTCGCCGGAACGGTACATGCGGCTGCCGTCGGCCGCGAAGGGGTCCGCGACGAAGCGGGAGGCGCTCAGCCCGGGGCGCTTGAGGTAGCCCTGGGCGACGCCGCCGCCGGCCACGTAGAGCTCGCCGGGAACACCGGGCGGTGCCGGGCGCAGCGCGCTGTCGAGGAGGTAGACCCGCAGGTCGGGAATGCCGCGGCCGATGAGGCTGCCGACGCCCGGGCCGGAGGCGAGGCCGCGGTCCAGTGGCAGGTAGCTGACGTGCACGGTGGTCTCGGTGATGCCGTACATGTTGACCAGCAGTGGCGCGTTCTCGCCGTGCCGGTCGTACCAGCCCGGCAGCCGGCCGAGATCGAGTGCCTCCCCGCCGAAGACGACGTAGCGCAGCGCCAGCCGGTCGCCGGTCTCCGGGTTCTCCCGGTCGGCGTGGATCAGCTGGTAGAACGCCGACGGTGTCTGGTTGAGCACCGTCACCTGTTCGTCGGCCAGCAGCCGCAGGAAGCCTTCGGGCGAGCGGGACACCTCGTACGGCACGACGACCAGCCGGCCGCCGTACAGAAGCGGTCCCCACAGCTCCCAGACCGAGAAGTCGAAGGCGTACGAGTGGAACAGCGTCCAGACGTCCTGCGGGCCGAAGCCGAACCAGCGGTCGGTCGCCGCGAACAGGCGCAGCACGTTGTGGTGTGACACCACCACGCCCTTGGGGCGGCCGGTCGAGCCGGAGGTGTAGATGACGTAGGCGGGCGCCTCCGGCACGAGTGGGGACGTGCGCTCGCCGTCGGCGAGGTCGGTCCCGGGCAGCTCGGCCAGCCGCTCGGACACCGCGGCCGTACCCAGGACGACGCTCGGGACGTCTTCGGGCAGTTCCACGGCCACGCCGGAGTGGGTGACGGCCATCGCCAGGTCGACGTCCGACATGGTGTACGCGATGCGGTCGGCGGGGTAGGTCGGGTCGATCGGCACGTACGCCGCACCGGTCTTGACCACCGCGAGCAGGGCCACCACCAGGTCGACCGAGCGCGGCAGCACCAGACCGACGAACCGGCCCGGCCCGGCCCCGCCCTCGATGAGCAGCCGGGCCAGCGCGTTGGCCCGTGCGTTCAGCTCGCCGTAGGTCAGCGACTCCTCTGCCAGGGAGACCGCGACGGCGTCCCGGTGCTCGGCGGCGCGGGCCTCGAAGAGGGCGGGCAGGGTGGTCCGCCCGGCCTGGGTCCGGGCCTCGTCGCCGTTCCACTCTCCCAGGACCTTGCGGCGTTCCTCGGCCGTGGCCGTGTCCAGCCGGCCGACCACCTGGTCCGGCCCGGCCGCCCCCAGGGAGCGGATCAGGGCCGTCAGCCGTTCGCAGTGACCGGCGAGTTCGGCTGCCGAGTACAGCTCGGGGTTGGCGTTGAACTCGACCCGCAGGCCGTCGCCCACCCGGGTGTCGAGGACGACCGTCAGGTCGTCGTCGTGGCCGATGGCCAGGTTGCGCACGGTGCCCCGGCTGCCGGCGAAGTCCAGGTCGTAGTCGAACAGGATGATGTTGACGCGCGGGCCGACCAGGCGCCGGCCGTCGACCAGCGCGCCGCTGTCCACGCGCATGGCCTCGTACCGGTAGCGCTGGTGCCGCAGGGCACCGCGCATCTGCCGCGTGACGTGCCGGAGCAGCTCGGTGACGGTCGTGTCGGGCCGGACGGTGACGCGCAGCGGAACGACGTTCGACACCATGCCGGGCACCTCGCCGGCGGCGCCCGAGGGGCGGGCGGCGACCGGAAGCGCGAGGACGACGTCCGTGCGGTCGGTGGCCCGGCTCAGGTAGAGGGCCTGGGCGGCGACGAGGACGGTGGGCCAGGCGGTACCGGTCTCGCGGGCGAGCGAGCGGATCGCCTCGACGTCGCCGGAGCCGAGCTCGCGAACCTCGCGCAGCAGCGGGCTCGCCGGGTAGCGGGTCGGCTGGACAGCGAGACCGGAGACCTCGGCCCGGTCGGCGAGCTGCTCGGCCCAGAAGGACCGGTCCCTCGCGAAGGCGTCCGACGCGTGGTAGGCGGTGTCGGCCTCGACGAGGTCGTGCAGGCCGCCCGGCCGGGCGGACGGGCCGACCCGGCCGGCCGCAGCGGCCGAGTACACCTCGGCGACCCGGCGGGCGATCAGCCCGACGCTCAGCCCGTCGAGTGCGATGTGGTGGTGGCGCTGGTACCAGACGTATCCGGCGTCGGCGGTCCGCAGGAGCGCGAAGGTGAACAGGGGGCCGGTCGTGAGGTCGACGGGTGTGGCCAGGTCCGCCGCGGCCCACCGCTCCACGGCGGCCTCCGGGTCGTCCTCACCGGAGAAGTCGGCGGTGTGGAACGTCCAGTCGAGTTCGGGGGCGACGACCTGGTAGGGGCCGTCGGCGTCCTCGCTGAAGCGCGCCCGCAGGGCCTCGGTCTCGTCGACCACCTGCCGCAGCGCGGCCTCGAAGAGCTGCGTGTCGACCGGGCCGTCGATGTCCACTCGCTCCGCCAGACCGAAGAGCGGATTCGTCGCTTCGCCCTGGACCGCGTACCAGATCCCCCGCTGCCCGTCGGTCAAGCGGAAACGCACACCCTGCGGGTCAGACATTCAGTCACTCCACACTCGATCGATCGGTCCGGTGGCCCCGGGCGGCTTCCGCCCGCGCGAATTCCGGCACGGCGCTTGAGAATTCGGGAAACGTCACGCGGGCGGAATCTCGCGAATGACAGCCTGTCCGGTGGCCGCGCGGAGCGGCAACGGCGCTGCAAAGAATTGAGAACAAAGGCCCGGCACCTCCGCGTGGGAGATGCCGGGCCTGGTTCGGGGATGGGAGGGATCAGGAGCCGGCGGTGGCCAGGCCCGCCTCGTTGGGGAAGTACCTGACGGGGAGGTAGGACATGCCCGCCATCAGGTTGGAGTGGATCCGGCGAGGCTCGCCGGTGAGCTCGAACCCGTCGCTGAAGGTGCGCAGCGCGTCCAGAACCTCCTTGAGCTCGACCCGGGCCAGGAAGGCCCCGAGGCAGAAGTGCGGGCCGTAGCCGAAGGTGATGTGCTTGTTCGGCGAGCGGTCCAGGTCGAGGACGTACGGGTTGTCGAAGACGGTCTCGTCGCGGTTGGCCGAGGTGTTCCAGAGCGTGACCACGTCGCCTTCCTTGATCACCTGGCCGCCCAGCTCGATGTCGGCCACGGCCCGCCGGCCGAAGTTCATCGCCGGGGAGGCCCAGCGCAGGAGTTCCTCGACCGCCGACTCCAGCGTGACCGAGCCGTCCTTGAGGCGCCGCCACTGCTCGTGTTCACGGCTGAGCGCGTGGACGGTGTCGATCATGGTGAGCCGGCTGGTCTCGTCGCCTCCGAGGATGAGGCTGTAGCAGTTGAAGACGATGTCCTGGTCGGTCAGCGGCACGCCGTCGATGTCGCTGTTGGTGAGCGTGCTGATCACGTCGTCCTGCGGCCTGGCGCGCCGCTCGGCCACCAGGTCGCTGAAGTAGAGCAGGATCTCGTTCCGGGAGAGGACGGCCTCCACCGGGTCCTGGTCCGCCTCGTCCGAACTCAGCGACGACTTGGTCAGGCCGAGCAGGTAGGGGTGGTCCGAGGGCGGCACCCCGAGCAGGTTGCCCACCGTGGTGAGTGGAATCACCGAGGCCACGTCGGCCGCGAAGTCGCCCTCACCCCGGCGCACCGCTTCGGAGATCAGCTTGCGGGCGTTCACCCGGACGCTCTCCGACACCTTTGCGAGCGCCCGGGGCGAGAACGCCTTGAGCATCACGTTCCGCAGGTCCTTGTGCCGCTTGCCGTCGGTCACCGCCAGCATCTGGCCGGCCGCGGAGTCCCCGCCGGCCAGCAGCGTCACCAGGACGTTGCCCTTCTCCGAGGTGAGACGCCGGTTGTCCCGGTACAGCGCCTGCACGTCGGCGTAGCGGCTGATCACCCAGAATCCCGGTCCGTCGTCCGTCGGACGGTGCCAGTACACGGGGTGCTCGCTGCGCATTCGGCGCCAGTAGGCCTCCATGTCGTTTTCCAGATAGGCCTCCGGATCGACCAGGTTGACCCGCGCGATCTCTTCCGGAATCTCGGTGCTGATTTCCGTCGTCATGCTCTCCTCCACCGTCAGTTGTTTTCCTGGAGCTTTTCGTTGAGAATCCGGGCGATCGCGGCGGCCGGTTCCTGCTGCATCATGTGCGGATGGCTGCAGCCGATCACCCGGTGCTCGATCCGGCCGCCGACGAAGGGCCGCCACCGTTCGGCACGCGCCGCCAGTTCCGATGCGGGCACCGACCGGTCGTCCTCGGCGACCAGCACGAGCAGATCGCCCTCGTACCGGGCGGGTTGGTGGGCCGCGAACAGCCGGCGGTTGTTGGCGAAGACCCGCGCCAGCGCCGCGATGGCGTCCTCGTCGAGGCTGGCGAGCACGCTCTGCCGCTCGCGCAGCACCTGCACGACCTGGCTGTGGGACAGCGGACCTTCGCCCAGGGCCGCCGGGTCGTAGCCGACCGAGTCGAGCAGGACCCGCAGGGCGTCCTGCTCGTCGGGCAGCACGGCGGGCAGCGGCAGGGAGCGGTCGATCGGGTACTCGTCGAGGTTGACCAGAAGGGCGACGCTCTCGCCCACGGCCTGGAGCTGGGTCGCCATCGCGTGGATCACGGTGCCGCCGAGGGACCAGCCGAGCAGGGTGTACGGGCCGGTGGGCTGGATCTTCCGGATCCGTTCGACGTACTCCTGCGCCATCTCCTCGATGCTGCCGGGGAGTTGTTCGCCCTTGCCGGTCAGGCCCCGGGCCTGCAGGGCGTAGACCGGGCGCTCGGCGTCCACGTGCCGCAACAGGGCCGAGTAGACCCAGCCCAGGCCGCCGGCCGGGTGCACGCAGAAGATCGGGCTACCGGACCCGTGCTCGCGCAGCGGCAGCACCATGTCCAGCGAGTCCTGCTCCGTCTCGCCGCCGAGCCGGCCGGCCAGCTCGGCCACGGTCGGTGCGGAGAGCACCGTACGGATGCCGAGCTTGACGCCGAAGGCCGAGCGGATCCGGTTGACGAGGCCCATCGACATGATGCTGTCGCCGCCGAGGTCGAAGAAGCTGTCGTGGACACCGACCCGCTCCAGCCCCAGCGTCTCGCGGAACAGCCCGCACAGGATCTCCTCCTGCGGGGTACGCGGTCCGCTCCACTCGGCCGGGTTGTAGTCCGGCGCGGGCAGCGCCTTGCGGTCGACCTTTCCGTTGGCGTTCAGCGGAAGCCGGTCCAGTACCACGAACGCGGAAGGGACCATGTAGTCGGGCACGCCCGCCGCCAGCCGCTCGCGCACGGCCGCGGTGTCCGGCCCGGCCCCGGTCGCCGGCACCAGGTAGGCGACCAGCCGTCCGCTCCGGCCGGCGTCCGCGCGCAGCACGACCGTGGCCTGGCCGACGTCCGGGTCGCCGGTCAGCGCGGCCTCGATCTCGCCGAGCTCGACCCGGTAACCGCGCACCTTGACCTGGTCGTCGACGCGGCCGAGGTACTCCAGCTGCCCGTCGGCGTTCCAGCGTGCCAGGTCGCCCGTCCGGTACAGGCGGGTGCCGGGCGCACCGAACGGGTTCGCCACGAACCGGGCCGCGGTCAGGTCCGGCCGGCCGAGGTAGCCGCGGGTCAGCTGGGCGCCGCCGATGTAGAGCTCGCCGGTGGCGCCGCGCGGGGCGAGGCGCAGCCCCCCGTCAAGGACGTACAGCCGCGTGTTGGGCGTCGGACGGCCGATCGGCACCGCACCGGACGGCACGCGGTCACCGGGTTCGATCCGCAGCACCGCGCAGCCGACGGTGGCTTCGGTCGGCCCGTACTCGTTGACCACGGTCACGCCGGGGTGGTCGGAGCGCCACCGGTCCAGCGTCTCGCAGAGCAGCTGCTCGCCGCCGACCACGAGCTCGCCGGTGGGCGAGCACTCCGCGTCGAGGCCCGAGAGCAGGGGCAGGTGCGAGGGGGTGACCTTGGCGAACGCGGGCTGCAGCCGGTGTCCCTGCGACTGCTCCAGCTCGGCGACGTGCACACTGCCGCCGCTCACCAGCGGGGCGAACAGCGACGTGACCGCCATGTCGAAGGAGACCGGCGAGTGCAGGAGCGCACGCTCGCCCGCCGACGGGTAGGCCTCGGCGGCGTAGTCGATGTACTGGGCGAGGGACTGGTGCTCGACCACCACACCCTTCGGACGTCCGGTGGAGCCGGAGGTGTAGATCACGTAGGCCGGGCTCCGGGCGAGCCAGCGGGGCCCGCCCTCCGGGCCGGCCGGCACGGCTGCCGCGCCGTCCGCGTCCCGCTCGTCGAGCAGGAGGAGCGGAGCGTCCGTCGCGGGCAGCGCGGGCGCGACGTCCGATCGGGTGAGCACCAGGACGGGCTGCGCGTCGGTGAGGACGTACCGCAGGCGGTCGGCCGGGTCGGCCGGATCCACCGGGACGTAGCCGCCACCCGCCTTGTGCACCGCGAGGACGGCGGTCACCAGGTCGGCCGAACGCGGCAGGGCCAGCGCCACCAGCTTCTCGGGGCCGACACCGGCCTCCACGAGCTCGGCGGCCAGCCGGTCGGCGGCGGCGTCGAGCTCGGTGTAGCTCAGTGCGGTGCCGTCCGCCAGCAACACCGCGGGCGCGTCGGGAGTCCGCTCGACCTGCGCCCGGAAGCGGGCCGGCACCAGCGCCGGGGGCGCGGGACGGGCACTGTCGTTGAACACCTCCAGCAGGGTGTGCCGCTCGTCGTCGGCGAGCAGGTCCAGCCGGTCCACCGGCTGTCCGGGCGCGGAGATCATGGAGTCGATCGCCCGCACCACCCGGTCGCCGATGGCCTCGACCGCCTCCCGCCCGAGTACGTCCGGGCGGAAGCCGAGGCGAAGCCGCAGTGTGCGTCCGGGCATCGCGACCACGCTGATCGGATAGTGGTTGCCGTCCGTGCCGTAGGCGCCGACGATGCGCAGACCGTCTCCGACCCCCGGCATCCCGTCGCCGTCCAGCGGGAAGTTCTCGGTGACGACGATGGTGTCGAACAGCTTGTCCGAGTCGGCCAGGCGCAGCATGTCCTGGAGGCCCAGGTGGTGGTAGTCCATCACCTCGGTCTGCTGCCGCTGCAGGCGCTCCAGCACGGACGTCCAAGTGTCGGCGGTGTCCAGCTCGACCCGCACCGGCACAGTGTTGATGAACAGGCCGACCATCGACTCCACGCCGGGTATGTCCGCCGGGCGACCGGAGACGGTCGCGCCGAACACCACGTCGCTCCGGCCGGTCAGCCGTCCGAGCACGACGCTCCACACCGCCTGCACGGCGGTGTTGAGGGTCACCCCGTTGGCCCGGACCAGTGCGGTCAGGGCCGCCGTGGTCTCCTCCGACAGCTCGACGAGGACGTCACCGGGGATTCCGGCGGGCCGGTCGTCGGCGTCCGGCGCGACCAGCGTCGCGCCGTCCACTCCGGCCAGCACCGCGCGCCAGGCCTCCCGTGCCGCCTGCTGGTCCTGCTCTCCGAGCCAGGCCAGGTAGTCACGGTACGGCGTCACCGCCGGCAGCACGCTCTGGTCGCCGTCCGCCTCGTACAGCGCGAACAGCTCGCGCAGCAGCAGCGGGCCCGACCAGCCGTCCAGCAGCAGGTGGTGGTTGGTCATCAGGAAGCGGGCGAGTCCGTCCTCGACGTGGATCAGCGTGAAGCGCAGCAGCGGCGGCCGCTCCGGATCGAACCGGCGGACCCGGTCCTCGTCCATCAGCGCGTCCAGCGCCGCGGGCCGCTCGGATTCGGGCAGCCCCCGGAGGTCGACCTCGGACCACGGCAGGGCGAGGCCGGCGACCACCACCTGGACCGGGCGGCTCAGGCCTTGCTGGCGGAACGCCGCCCGGAGGTTGGCGTGGCGCAGCAGCAGGGCCTCCGCGGCCTTGCGGAGCCGGTCCGCGTCCAACGGCCCCCGCAGGTCGATACCGAGCTGGATCTGGTAGATGTCCGGCTGTTCCTCGTCGACCTGGGAGTGGAAGAGCAGGCCCTCCTGCATCGGGGTGAGCGGGAGGACGTCCTCCAGCCGTTCCCGCCCGGTGGCTTCGACCGCGTCGATCTCGTCCTGGGTCAGCGGCACGAGCGTCAGGTCGGACGGGCTGTAGCCACCGCCCACCGGCCTGCCGGCGTGGGTGACCAGGGCCCTGAGCGCGCCGAGCCAGTGCTCGCCCAGCTCGCGCACGTCGTCCTCGCTCAGCAGTTCACCCGCCCACGACACGTCGGCGACCAGCTGCGGGCCGTCCGGAAGGTCCTGCGTCATCGCGGTGATGTCGATGATGTGCGCCATCGGGCGGTCCGGGTCGGCGCCGCCGTCCAGCCCCTCCAGGCCCTCCGGGGCCGGACCCCAGTCGGCCGGTGCACCGCCCTGCGTCTCGGTGGCGCCGGGGAACCGGCCCAGGTAGTTGAAGCTGATCTGGGGCTCGGTCAGCCGGGACAGCACCGGGGCGGTCTGCGGGTTGAGGTAGCGCAGCAAGCCGTAGCCGATGCCGTTGTCCGGCAGCTCCCGGAGCTGTTCCTTGACCTGCTTGACCACGCGGCCGGTGACCCGGCCGCCCGTGAGGAACTCGGCCCAGTCGTGGACGCCCGGGTCGAGCCGCACCGGGAAGAGGCTGGTGAACCACCCGACGGTGCGGGACAGGTCGGTGCCCTCGTCGAGCTCCTCCCGCCCGTGGCCCTCCAGGTTCACCAGGACGGGGCCCTCGCCGCGGTCGCGTCGCCGGCGCCATTCGGCGACGGCGGCCGCGAAGGCGCTCAGCAGGACGTCGTTCATCCGGGCGTGGAACGCGGCCGGCACCGTCGTGAGCAACGGGGCGGTGTGCTCTGCGGGCAGGGTCAGCAGCAGCCGCCTGGTGGTCGAGGTGATGTCCCGTCGGGGGTCGAGCGGCCGGTCGGCCAGCGCCGGGCCGGGCTCGGCGAGGGTGTCCAGCCAGTACTGCAGCTCCTCGATCCGCTCGGGCTTCTGGGCCGCGTCGGTCAGCTGCTGCGCCCACTCCCGGAACGACGTGCCGACGGGGTCGAGTTCGACGGCGCCGCCACCGGCCGAGGCCGTCCACGCCTGTGCCAGGTCCGGAAGCAGGATGCGCCAGGAGACGCCGTCGACGGCGAGGTGGTGGATGGTCAGCAGCAGGCGGCCCGAGGCGTGCGGGCCCGCGTCGAGCCAGACGGCCTGGAGCATCGCCCCGGCCTCGGGGTCGAGCCGGTCCCAGGCGGCCTTCGCCTCCTCGGCCAGTCGCGCCGTGGTCGCCCCGGTGTCCAGCCCCGTGACGTCGACCCGGCGCAGGCAGTGCTCCGCCCGGACCGTGCCGCGCTCGGGCACCTCCAGGTTCCACACCACACCGCCGGTGCGGCGCAGTCGCATCCGCAGCGCGTCGTGCTGGTCGAGGACGCTCTGGAGTGCCGTCCGCAGGCGCTCCTCGCCGAGGCCGGCCGGGACGACCAGGATGTTGGTCTGGTTGAACCGGTCGGGGCGGCCGCCGCGCTCGCGCATCCAGTGGATGATCGGCGTCAGCGGTACGGCCCCGACGCCCGCGCCCACCGGGGCCGGTGCGGCCGGCTGGGCGCTCTCCTCCACCGGGGCATCGGCGGCGACCGCCTTGGCCAGGGCGGCGACCGTCTTGTGCTCGAACACGTCCCGCGGGCTCAGCTTGACGCCGGCGTTGCGGGCGCGCCGGACCAGCTGGATCGACATGATGCTGTCGCCGCCCGTGTCGAAGAAGCTGTCGTTGACGCCGATGCTCTCCAGTCCGAGGATCTCGGCGAACAGCGAGGCCAGCAGCTCCTCCTCGGGCGTGCGCGCGGTCGCACCTGCGTCGGTGGGGGTGAAGTCCGGCGCGGGCAGGGCCTTCCGGTCGGTCTTGCCGTTCGGGGTGAGCGGCATGGCGTCGAGTACCACCACGGCCGCGGGCACCATGTACTCCGGAAGCCGGGCGGCGATCGCGGTCCGCAGTCCGGCCCCGGCGAGCGGTGCGGCGCCGGCCTCGGCGACGGCGTAGGCCACCAGCTTCTGCTCGCCCGGCCGGTCCTCGCGGACCAGTACCTCGGCCTGGGCGACGGAGGCCTGGCGCAGCAGCTCCGAGCGGATCTCGCCCAGTTCGATCCGGAAGCCGTGCAGCTTGACCTGCTCGTCGACGCGACCGAGGAACATCAGCACGCCGTCCCGGGCCCACCTGGCGAGGTCGCCGGTGCGGTACATGCGGCTACCGGCCGGGCCGAACGGGTCGGCCACGAAGCGCTCGGCGCTCTGGCCGGGGCGGCCGAGGTAGCCGCGGGCGAGCCCGGCGCCGGTGATGTAGAGCTCGCCCGGCACGCCCGGGGGAACGGGCCGCAGCGACCGGTCCAGCACGTGGACGCGGGTATTCGGGACCGGGGTGCCGATCGGCGGCTCGACGGCACCCGACAGCGGCGCGCTGATGGTGGCGCAGACCGTCGTCTCGGTGGGGCCGTAGGCGTTGACCATCCGCCGGCCGGCGGACCAGCGGCCGGCCAGCTCGGGCGGCGTCGCCTCGCCGGCGACCAGCAGGGTGAGTCCGGCCGGGATCTCGTCGTCGGTCATCACGCCGAGCGCGGCCGGCGGAATGGTCGCCTGGGTGACCCGCTGCTCCGCCAGCAGCGCGGCCAGCGGGGCGCCCGGGTCCAGCCGCGCGGGCGGCGCCAGGACCAGCGTCGAGCCGGACAGCAGGGCCTTGCACAGCTCGGCGAACGCGGCGTCGAAGCTCGGCGAGGCGAACTGCAGAACGCGGCTGCCGGGGCCGAGCCCGAGCGCCTCGACGTAGCCGGTCAGCAGGCTGGCGAAACCCGCGTGGGAGACGACCACGCCCTTCGGGCGGCCGGTGGAACCGGAGGTGTAGATGATGTACGCCGGGTGCTGCACCGTCAGCCGGACGTCGGGGGCGGTGTCGGGAGCCTGGTCCACGCGGGCGGCGGTGGCCGCGTCGTCGAGGAGCAGGACGGTGGTGCCGGCACCGAGCGGCGGCAGGGTCCCCGCGATCTCCCGGGTGGTGACGACCACGCCCGGCCGGGCGTCGGCGAGCATGTAGGCGAGACGCTCGGCCGGGTAGGCCGGGTCGAGCGGCAGGTAGGCGGCACCGGCCTTGTGGACGGCCAGTACCGCGGCGGGCCAGTCGAGCGACCGGGGCAGGGCCAGGCCGACGAACCCCTCGGGGCCGGCGCCCTCGGCGCGTAGTACCTGTGCCAGGCGGTTGGCGCGGCGGTCCAGTTCGTCGAAGGACAGCTCGTCGCCCTCGAATGCCACCGCCACGTCGTCGGGCGCCGCGGCCACCCGGCGCGCGTACAGCTCGGGGAAGGTGGCCTGCGGGATGTCGCGCGCGGTGTCGTTGGCGGCGGCGAGCAGGGCCTGCTCGCCCTCGGTCAGCAGGGGGAGCTCGTCGGCGCGCAGGTCGGGGTCGGCGGTGACCCGCTCCAGCAGTCGGAGCAGGCGGCCGAACAGGTCCTCCACCGTCCGCCGGTCGAAGAGATCGAGCCGGAAGTCGACCAGTGCGTGCATTCCGGCCGGGGCGCCGTCCGGCCCGGTGCGCTCGTTGAACGTGAACGCCAGGTCGAACTGCGTGGCGTTGACCGGCACCGGGTACGCGGTCGCGTCCACACCCGGCAGGCCGATCGGCGCGGTGGTGGCGCCCTCCAGGTTCTGGACGTTCAACCAGATCTGGAACAGCGGGTGCCAGGCGAGTGACCGCTCCGGGTTGAGCAGCTCGACCAGGCGCTCGAAGGGCACCTCCTGGTTCGCGTACGCGGCCAGGTCGTACTCGCGGACCCGGCCGAGCAGTTCGCGGAAGGTGGGGGTGCCCGAGGTGTCGGTGCGCAGGACGAGCGTGTTGACGAAGAAGCCGATCATCCCCTCCAGCGCCTTGTCGTTGCGCCCGGCGATCGGCGAGCCCATGGGGATGTCGGTGCCCGCGCCGAGGGAGGTGAGCAGGGAGGCGAGGCCGGCCTGGAGCACCATGAAGAGACTGGTCTCGGTCTTGCGGGCGACGGTGCTCAGGGCGCGGTGCAACTCGGGCGAGACCTCGACCTCGACGGTCTCCGCGGTGTAGTCGGCCTCTGGCGGGCGGGGGCGGTCGGCCGGCAGCGCGAGGACCTCGGGGGCCCCGTCCAGACGGCTCCGCCAGAAGTCGAGCTGCTTGGCGACCAGGCTGTCGGGGTCACCCTCCTCGCCGAGGACCTCGTAGTTCCACACGGTGTAGTCGGCGTACTGGACGGGCAGCGGCTCCCACCGCGGGGCCTGCCCGGCGGCCCGGGCCAGGTAGGCCGCGGTGAGGTCGCCGGCGAACGGGCCGACCGACCAGCCGTCACCGGCGATGTGGTGGATGAGGATCAGCAGGACGTGGTCCTCGGGGGCGGTGCGGAACAGGGTGGCCCGCAGCGGGGTCTCGGTCGCCAGGTCGAAGTCGCGGGCCGCCTGCTCGGCGATCGCCGCCTCCAGCGCCTGCTCGGCGATGTCGGTGACGACCAGTTCCGCGCTGCCCTGCTCCGGGGGCAGGACGAGCTGGTGGGCGGCTCCGTCGGTCTCGGGGAAGATCGTGCGCAGGGTCTCGTGCCGGGCCGTGACATCCCGGATCGCCGACCGCAGCGCCTCGTGGTCGAGCGGGCCCCTCAGCCGCAGGCCGATGCTGATGTTGTGTGCCGCGGCGCCGTTCTCGAACCGGTTGAGGAACCAGAGCCGGCGCTGCGCGTAGGACAGCGGGATGTGCTCCGGGCGGTCCACCGATACCACCGGCGGGCGGGCGTCATCCGCCTCGCGCAGCCGGGCCGCGAGCTCGGCCACCGTCGGCGCCTCCCACAGCACGCGCAGCGGCAGTTCGACGGAGAACGCCGTGCGGGTGCGGCTGACCATACGGGTGGCGTGCAGCGAGTGCCCGCCCAGCTCGAAGAAGTTGTCGTGGATGCCGACCGACGGCAGGTCCAGCGTCTCCATGAAGAGCCCGCAGAGGATCTCCTCCTGCGGGGTGCGCGGGCCGGCGCTGGTGGACAGCGCCGCGAAGTCCGGCGCGGGCAGGGCCTTGCGGTCGGTCTTGCCGTTGGGCGTCAGCGGCAGCGCGTCGAGCACCGTGAACGCCGACGGGACCATGTACTCCGGCAGCCGCTCGCCGACACCCCTGCGCAGTGCGGGGACGGCCGTCTCCGCGCCGGCGCCGGGGGCGGCGACGACGTAGGCGGCGAGCCGCTTCTCTCCCGTCGCGTCCTCGTACGCCACGACGGCGGCCTGGGCGACGCCCGGCAGCGCGCACAGCACGGCCTCGATCTCGCCCAGCTCGATCCGGAATCCGCGCACCTTGACCTGGTCGTCGATTCGGCCGGCGAACTCCAGGTCGCCGTCGGCCGTCCAGCGCGCGACGTCGCCGGTGCGGTACATCCGGGCGCCGGGCCCGCCGAAGGGGTTGGCGACGAATCGCTCGGCGGTCAGGCCGGGGCGGCCCAGGTAGCCGCGGGCGACGCCGTCGCCCGCGAGGTAGAGGTCGCCGGGGACGCCCGGCGGCACCAGCGACAGGCCCGCGTCCAGTACGTACACCTGGGTGTTCGCGATGGGCCTGCCGATCACGGGCGTGCCGCCGGACGCGTCGAGCGGTGCGGCCGTCGACCAGATGGTGGTCTCGGTGGGGCCGTACAGGTTGGTCACCCCGGCCGACAGCTCGACCAGCCGGGCCGCGAGGGCGGCGGGCAGCGCCTCGCCGCCGGCCAGCACACGAAGGCCGGCCAGCGCCTGCGGCTGCTGCGTGACGAGCGCCTGCCAGAGGGTCGGCGTCGCCTGCATGACGCCGGCACCGGTGCCGGCGATCAGCGCCGCCAGCCGCTCGAGGTCGCGCACCTCGTCACGGTCGGCCAGCACCACCGTCGCACCGGAGACCAGGGGGACGTAGAGCTCCAGGCCTGCGATGTCGAAGGCGATCGTGGTCACGGCGGCCAGCCGGTCCCCGGGCCGCAGGGCGAAGCGATCGCGCATGTCGACCACGAAGTTGACCAGGTTGTCACGGGTGACGACGACGCCCTTGGGCCGGCCGGTGGAGCCGGAGGTGTAGATGGTGTACGCCGGGTGGGCGCCAGCGGCCGGAACGGTGCCGAGGGCGTCGCCGGACAGCGCGGCCAGGCGCTCGCCGACGGCAGGCTCGTCCAGCACCACCCGTGCGGCGGCGGTCCCGGGCACCGAGGTCACCGACGAGTGGGTCACCACCACGGCCGGCCGGGCGTCCGCCACGATGTACTCGACACGCTCCGCCGGGTACTCGGGGTCCAGCGGGATGTACGCGCCACCCGTCTTCTGCACCGCGAGGAGGGTCGCCACCAGGTCGGCGCCACGCGGCAGCGCCACCGCCACCGAGGTCTCGGGGCCGACGCCCAGGTCGACCAGCAGCCGGGCGATCCGGTTGGCCCGCGCGTCCAGTTCCCCGTAGGACATCTCGGCGCCGCCCGCGACCACGGCCACCGCGGCCGGGTCGGCGGTCACCGCGGCCTCGAACAGCTCCTGAACCGAGGTCGCGGGGACCTTGCCGCCGGCCTGGTTCCACTCCTCCAGGAGGCGGCGGCGCTGCTGGGGCGCCAGCACCTCGGTGCGCCCGACCGGGAGATCGGCGGCGGCCTCGATCTGCTCGAGGACGCGGACGAAGGAGTCGAGCACCTCCTGCGCCTCGGCACGGTCGAACACGTCGGGGCGGTAGCCCAGGCGCAGCCGGAGCGTCGGCCCGGGGGTGGGGAAGAGACTGAGCGGGTAGTGGGTGGCGTCCCGACCGGTGAAGTCGGTGATCCGGGCGCCGCCCGTCGGCGCCACCATGCCGTCGGCGTCCAGCGGGTAGTTCTCGAAGACGACCAGCGTGTCGAAGAGTTCTCCCGTCACGGAGGTCGCCTCGCGCACGGCCGAGAGCGGCAGGTGGTGATGGTCCATCAGCGCGGCCTGCTGCTCCTGGACGGCCGTCAGCTGGTCCGCCCAGGAGCGCGTGTGGTCGATCCGCACGCGGACCGGCAGCGTGTTGATGAAGAGGCCGACCATCGACTCCACGCCGGGGATGTCCGCCGGGCGGCCGGACACGGTCGCACCGAACACCACGTCGCTGCGGCCGGTCAGCCTGCCCAGCAGCACGCCCCAGGCGCTCTGCACCACGGTGTTGACGGTGACACCGGTCCGGCGGGCCAGCTCGGTGAGCCGGCGGGTGAAGTCCTCGGACAGCTCGGCGTAGAGGTCCTCGGGTTCCACCACGGTCGACGGGTCGACATCGGGCGCCAGCAGCGTCGCCGAGTCCACGCCGGCCAGCGCGGACCGCCAGGCCTGCCGAGCCGCCTCCTTGTCCTGCTCGCCGAGCCAGGCGAGATACGTGCGGTACGGCGTGACCGGAGCGAGGGTGGTGTCCTCACCTCCCGCGCGGTAGTGCTGGAACAGCTCCTGCAGGACCAGCGGCGAGGACCAGCCGTCCATGATGATGTGGTGCGCGGTGAGGACGAGCCAGAACGCGTCGTCGGCGACCCGGATCATGGTGACCCGCAGCAGCGGCGGCCGCTCCATGTCAAAGCCCCGGCCCCGGTCCACGGCGGCGAACTCGCGCACCCGCGCCAGCAGCTCCTCGCCCGTGCTGTCGCTGAAGTCGAGTTCCTCCAGCGGGAGTTCGACGTCGCGCAGAATCACCTGCAGCGGATCGCCGCCCTTCCGGCGGCGGAAGCCGGCCCGCAGGCTCGCGTGCCGGCGCATCAGCGTGTTCACCGCGGTGCGCACCGCCGCCGCATCCACCGGGCCCTCGATCCTGACGGCCACCTGCACGGTGTAGACGTCCAGGGCGTCCTCGGAGTATTGCGCATGGAAGAGCAGCCCCTCCTGAAGCGGCGACAACGGCAGAAGGTCCTCGATGCGTGACTGCTTCACTGCACGTGCTCCCTGGGCGTCTTTGTGATTCGGGAAAATGTGATGGTCCGCGTCCACGGAAAGGGAACGGGGGACTGCGAGGTGGAATTCGACGGTACCGGCGCGGCGGTGCTGTGCCGGGTTTGCATAAACAACTCGCATATGGCCCTCGGCGGGCCTTTCTCACGGCGGAACCGGGTCGGGGCCCCCTGGGGCCGCGACCCGGTTCCGCCGGGCGTACCGCCGGGATTCCGGCGGAACGGTCAGTCGTCCAGCTCGGCCAGCAGGTCGTCCAGCTCGTCCTGGCTGACCTCCACCAGGTCCATGTCGGACGGGGTGTGACGGACCGCCTGCGGACTGTCGGCGTGCCGGGCCAGCGAGCGCAGGGCCCGCGACCAGGAGTCCGCGAGGTCGTTCACGGCGGCCTCGTCGAGCAGCGCGGCCGGCCACTGCCAGACGATCGACAGCTCCGGTCCCTCCGCCCGGTCCTGGGCGGACGCCGTGACCTCCAGGGCGCGTGCCACCGGCATCGCCGGGTCCTCGCCGCCGATCGCGCCCACCTCGGGAGCCAGGGCCCAGTCCGCCGCCTCGGGCGCGGCCGAGGTGTCGAACCGTCCGAGGTAGTTGAACCCGATCTGGGGCTCCGCCAGGTCACTCAGCGACGGCTCGGTGTCCGGGTTCAGGTGGCGCAGCAGGCCGTAACCGATGCCGTTGTCCGGTATCGCCCGCAGCTGCTCCTTGACCCGCGCGAGAACGTCACCGAGGGCCGCTCCCCCGTTCCAGACCTCGCCCCACTCGACTCGGCCCGGGTCCAGCAGGACGGGGTACATGCTGGTGAACCAGCCGACAGTGCGGTTGAGTTCGGCCTGTTCGACGATCTGCTCGCGGCCGTGGCCCTCGAGCGACACCAGCAGGCCCTCGGTGGCCCCGCCGAACCGCCGGCGGCGCCAGTCGGCGACGGCGAGGGCCAGACCGGTCAGCAGCACGTCGTTGACCGACGCGTTGAACAGCGCGGGCAGGCGGGTGAGCAGCGCGCCGGTGACGTCCGCCGGAAGCGATCGGGTGATCGTGCGCAGCGTGGCGGTGAGGTCTCGGTCCCGGTCCACCGCGAGCTGGGGCAGCGGGGCCGGGGCGCCGGCCAGCCGGTGCCGCCAGCCGGAGAGCTCGGCGATCCGCTCGGGCCGCGCCGCCTCCTCCACCAGCGCCTGCGACCACCGCCGCAGGGAGGTGCCGACCGCCTCCAACTCCGGTGCGCGCCCGGCTCGGACGGCCTCCCATGCGGCCGCGAGGTCCGGCAGCAGGATGCGCCACGACACACCGTCGACGACCAGGTGGTGCGCCACGAACAGCAGCCTGCCGCGCTCCTCGGGACCGGCGTCGAACCAGACGAACTGCAGCATGGTGCCGTCGTCGGGAGCGAGCCTGCCCAGGGCCGCATCGCCCTGTTCGGCGAGTACGGCCAGCCGCCCGGCGTCGTCGAGGCCCGTGATGTCGACCCGCGTGATCAGCTCGGCGGCGGTCACCGTGCCGCGGGGCGGCACCTCCAGCGTCCACTCGTCCGCGGTCCGCTTCAGCGCGGCGCGCAGGACGTCGTGACGGTCCAGCAGCGCCTGCAGCGCGTCGGCGAGTTCCCGCCGGCCGAGCCCGGCCGGGGCCTGCAGCATCATCGCCTGGTTGAACCGGTCCACCGGTCCGCCTCGGTCGCGCAGCCAGCGCACGATCGGGGTCGCCGGGATCTCGCCGATGCCGGCGTCCGGGAGCTCGGGCGCGGCCTGGGCCGTCCGGCCGGCGACGGCGGCGAGGGCGGCGACCGTCTGGTGCTTGAACACGTCCCGCGGGGTGAGGACCAGCCCGGCCTTGCGTGCCCTGGTGATGAGCTGGATGGAGACGATGCTGTCGCCGCCGATGTGGAAGAAGTTGTCGTTCACACCGACCTCGGGCAGACCGAGGACCTCGGCGAACAGCCCGGCGAGCAGCCGCTCCACCTCGGTGCGCGGCTCCTGCACCCGCACCTTCTCGGCGAAGTCCGGTGCGGGCAGGGCCCGTTCGTCGAGCTTCCCGTTCACGGTCATCGGCAGGGCGGCCAGCGGGACGAAGGCCGCCGGAACCATGTAGTCCGGAAGGGACTCGTCGGCGTGCTTGCGCAGGGCCGCGAGGTCGACGTCGACGCCGTGCGCGGCCACCACGTAGGCCACCAGCTGCCGTCGGCCCGGCTGGTCCTCCCGTACCCGCACCGCGGCCTGGCCGACCTCGGGCCGGGCCAGGAGGCAGGACTCGATCTCGCCCAGCTCGACCCGGAAGCCCCGGATCTTGATCTGGGAGTCGACGCGGCCGTCGTAGCGAAGCTCGCCGTCCGAACCCCAGTGGGCCAGGTCACCGGTGCGGTACAGCCGGCAACCGGCCGGGCCGAACGGGTCGGCGACGAAGCGCTCGGCGGTCAGGCCGGGCCGGTTCAGGTAGCCGCGGGCCAGGCCGGCCCCGCCGACGTACAGCTCGCCGACGACCCCGGCCGGCACCGGCCGCAGCGCCTCGTCCAGCACGTAGACCCGGGTGTTGATGACCGGACTGCCGATCGGCGGCACCTCGGCACCCGCGAGGGGACCACTGGTGGTCGCGCAGACCGTGGTCTCGGTCGGCCCGTAGGCGTTGACCATCCGGCGTCCCGGCGCGAACCGGGCCACCAGATCCGGCGAGGTCGCCTCCCCCGCCACGACCAGCGTCATACCGTCCGGCAGCCCGTCGTCGGGCAGCGCCGCCAGCGCCACCGGCGGGATCGTCGCGTGCGTGATTCGCCGCCGGGCCAGCAGCTCCACGAGGTCGGGGCCGGGGGCCAGCTTCCCGGCCGGGGCGAGCACCAGCGCGGCGCCCGACAGCAGCGCCATGCACAGCTCCCAGAAGGCGGCATCGAAACTGGGTGAGGCGAACTGCAGCACGCGGCTGTCCGGCCCGACCTCGAACCGCTCGATCTGGGTCGCCGACAGGCTGGCGACACCGCGGTGGGTGACCACGACGCCCTTCGGCCGCCCGGTGGAGCCCGAGGTGTAGATGACGTACGCCGGGCTGTCGGGCGTCGGGGCGCTCGGCTCACCGCCGGTCGGCGCCGCGGGGCCGGCCGACGGTTCGGTGTCGAGCAGCAGCCGGGGGACGTCGGACGCGGGCAGGCGGTCTGCGATCCCGGCGACCGTCAACAGCAGGGCCGGTGCGCTGTCCTGGAGCATGTAGGTGATGCGCTCCGCGGGGTACTCCGGGTCGACGGGCAGGTACGCCGCACCCGCGCGCATGACCGCGAGCATGGCCACCACCAGGTCGGTCGAGCGCGGCAGCGACACCGCCACGATCGTCTCGGACCCGATTCCGCGTGCCGTCAGAAGGCGTGCGAGCCGGTCCGCCCGGGCATCCAACTCGGCGTAGGACAGCTCCTCCTCCTCGAACAGGACCGCCGCGGCGGCGGGGGTCCGCTCGACCCAGCGGGTGAACAGTTCCGGCACGGTCGCCGCCGGCACGTCGCGGGCCGAGTCGTTCCAGTCCTCCAGGACCCGGCCGCGCTCGCCTGGGAGCAGGACGTCGAGCCGGTCGACGGGCCGGTCCGGGTCGGCGATCGCGGCGGCGAACACCCGGGCCAGCCGGTCGACGAACCGCTCGACGGTCTCCCGCTCGAACAGGTCGGTGTTGTAGAGGACGACACCGTCGATGCCGGCCGGGGAGCCGTCCGCGCCGTGGGCCTCGGTGAGGTCGAAGGACAGGTCGATCCGGGCGACGTCGAGCCCGAACTCGGGCCTGGTCACCGTCACTCCGGGCAGCTCGAGCACCGGCTTGGCGTTGTTCAGCAGGTTCAACGCCACCTGGAACAGCGGGTTGTGGGCCAGCGACCGCTCGGGGTTGATCAGCTCGACCAGCCGCTCGAACGGCAGGTCCTGGTGGGCGTAGGCGGCCAGGTCGGTCTCCCTCACCCGGTCCAGGAGCTGCCGGAAGCTCGGCGAGCCGGAGACGTCCGTCCGCAGCACCAGGGTGTTGATGAAGTAGCCGACGAGGTCGTCGAGGGCATCGTCGGTGCGGCCGGCGATCGCGGTGCCGATCGGGATGTCCGTGCCCGCGCCGAGCCCGGAGAGCAGGGAGGCCAGGCCCGCCTGCACGACCATGAAGAGGCTGGCCCGGTTGGCTCCGGCCAGGTCGGCGAGGCCGCGGTGCAGCGCGGGCTCGATCCGGAAGGACAGCGCACCGCCCCGGTTGCTCGGCGTCGACGGGCGCCGGCGGTCCCCCGGCAGCTGCAGCTCCTCCGGGGCGCCCGCCAGCGTCCCGCGCCAGTACGCGGCCTGCCGGGCGATGATGCTCTCCGGGTCGTCCTCACTGCCCAGCACCTCGTGCTGCCACAGGGTGTAGTCGATGTACTGCGCGGGCAGCGGGGTGAAGTCCGGCGCGCGGCCCTCGGTCCTTGCCGCGTAGGCGGCCGAGAGGTCCCGGCTGAGCGGTGCCATCGACCAGCCGTCGCCCGCGATGTGGTGCACCACGAGGAGCAGGACGTGGTCGTCCTCGCCGAGCGCGAACAACGTGGCCCGCAGCGGGATCTCGCAGGAGATGTCCATGCCGTACCCGGCGGCTTCGGTGAGCGCCGCCTCCAGCCGGTCCTCGGTGACCTCGACGACCGCGAGCTCGGGGGCGACGTCGAGCACCACCTGGCGCGGGCGGCCGGCGACCTCCGGGAACACGGTGCGCAGGCTCTCGTGCCGGGCGGCGACGTCGGCCACCGCGGCCGCCATCGCGGCGCGGTCCAGCGGGCCGGTCAGCCGCACGGCGACCGGGAGGTTGTAGTTGCCGCTCCGGCCCTGGAGGCGGTCGAGGAACCACTGCCGGCGCTGGGCGAAGGAGAGCGGTACCTCCTCCGGCCGCTCGCGCACGGTCACCGCGCGCCTCGCCTTCCCGGCCTCGGCGACCAGGCCGGCCAGGCCGGCCGGCGTCGGCGACTCGAACAGGTCGCGCACGCTGAGCTCGACCGCCAGGCTCGACCGGATCCGGCTCGTCAGCCGGGTGGCGAGCAGCGAGTGGCCGCCGAGGTCGAAGAAGTCGTCGTCGACGCCGACCTCGGGCAGACCGAGCACCTCGGCGAACAGGCCGCACAGGGCCGCCTCGCGCGGTGTGGACGGCGCCCGCCGGCCGGCGGCGTCCAGCACCGGGGCGGGCAGGGCCCGGCGGTCGAGCTTTCCGTTCGGGGTCAGTGGCAGCGCGTCCAGCGCGACGAACGCCGACGGCACCATGTACTCGGGCAGGGTCGCGCCGACGTGCCTGCGCAGGTCGGCGGCGTCCGGGGCGGGTCGACCGGACGCCGGCACGACGTAGGCGGCCAGCTGCTGGACTCCGGGGCGGTCCTGGCGGGCGAGTACGGCCGCCGACGCGACGGCGGGGTGGGTGAGCAGCGCCGACTCGATCTCGCCGAGCTCGATCCGGAAGCCGCGGACCTTGACCTGGTGGTCGGCCCGGCCGAGATAGGCGAGTTGGCCGTCCCTCGTCCAGCGGACGAGGTCGCCGGTGCGGTACAGCCGCGAGCCGGCCGGGCCGAACGGGTCGGCGACGAAGCGCTCGGCGGTCAGGCCGGGCCGGTTCAGGTAGCCGCGGGCCAGACCCGTGCCCGCCAGGTAGAGCTCGCCGACCACGCCCTCGGGAACCGGTGCGAGCAGCTCGTCGAGCACGTACACCCGGTCGTTCCACACCGGGGTGCCGATCGGCGCTGTGGCCGGCCACCGCGCGGGGTCGGCGGGCAGAGCCGTGGCGGTGACGACGTGGCTCTCGGTCGGGCCGTAGTGGTTGTGCAGCCGCAGCCACGGCCGGGCGGCGCAGAACTCGCGCAGCCGCGGGGTGAGTACCAGCGCCTCGCCCGCCTGCGCCACGATCCGCAGCCCGTCCAGTGCGACGCCGCCCTCCGACGCGGCCTCCACGACGGCGTCCACCACCAGGTTCGGGGCATACAGCTCGTTGATCCGGTGCTCGTCCAGCCAGCGGGCGAAGGCGGCCGCGTCGCGGCGCACCTCGTCGTCGGGGATGACGAGGGTCTTGCCGGTGAGCAGGGTCGACAGGATCTCCTGGGCGGAGACGTCGAAGCTGATCGCGGTGAACTGCGCGACGCGGTCCCCGGGCGCGCCCCCGACCTCGGCGTGGTGCCAGGCGATCAGGTTGGTCATCGCGGCGCCGGGCATCACCACGCCCTTGGGGCGGCCGGTGGAGCCGGAGGTGAAGATGACGTAGACCGGGTGGTCGGCGCTCAGGGGTGCGGTGCGCTCGGCGTCCTCGGGATCGGTGTCCGCCTGCCCGGCCAGTGCGGCGGCGGTGTCGGGGGCTTCGAGATCCAGCAGGGGCGCGTCCAGCCCGTCGGGCAGGACGCCGGCCCGGGTCAGGACCACCTCGGGCGCCGCGTCGGCGAGCATGAAGGAGATGCGCTCGGCCGGGTACTCCGGGTCGATGGGCAGGTAGGCCGCGCCGGTCTTGAGCACGGCCACCACCGCGACGAGCAGCTGTGCCGAGCGGGGCAGCGCGATGCCGACGACGGACTCGGGGCCGATGCCACGGCCGATCAGCAGGCGGGCCAGCCGGTTCGCCCGGCCGTTGAGGTCGGCGTAGGAGAGCTCGACCCCGCCGTGGACGACGGCCGGGGTGGCGGGCAGGGTGCGCGCCTGACGCTCGAACAGCTCCGGCAGGAGGGCGTCGTCCGGCCGGTGCCCGGTCGCGTTGTGGCCGACGACCAGGCGGTGCCGCTCGACCGGGTCGAGCAGGTCGAGCGCGCCGATGGGCTGCTTCGGGTCGTCGGCGACGGCGGTGAGCACCCTGACCAGCCGGTCGGCGAGACTCTGCGCCGTCTCGCGGTCGAACAGGTCGGTGCTGTACTCGATCCACCCGGTCAGGCCGTCCGTCGAGCCGTCAGCCGTGCGCTGTTCCATCAGGCCGACGAACAGGTCGAACTTCGCGCCGTCGGCGAAGTGCTCGTGGGGGTCGACCCGCAGGCCGGGGAGGGCGAGTTCGGCCTGCTGGTTGTTCTGGACGGTGAACATCACCTGGAAGAGCGGGTGCCGGGCCAGCGAGCGCTCGGGCTTGAGCTGTTCGACCAGGCGCTCGAACGGCACGTCCTGGTTGGCGTACGCCGCCAGGTCCGTCTCCCGTACGCGCTGCACCAGCTCGCGGAACGTGGGGTTGCCGGAGGTGTCGGTGCGCAGCACGAGCGTGTTGAGGAAGAAGCCGATGAGGTCGTCGACGGCATCGTCGGTACGGCCCGCGATCGGGGTGCCGACCGGGATGTCGTCGCCGGCGCCGGAGCGCGACAGCAGGACGGAGAGGCCGGCCTGGAGCACCATGAAGAGGCTGGCCTGAGACGTACGGGCGATGGTGAGCAGCTTCCTGTGCAGCTCCTCGTCCACGTGGAACCTGACCGTGGAACCGGCGTAGCTCGCCACCGCCGGGCGCGGCCGGTCCACCGGCAGGTTGAGCTCGTCCGGGACTCCTGCCAGGGCGGTCGACCAGAAGGCCAGCTGGCGGGCGATCGCGCTGTCCTCGTCCGTCTCCTCGCCCAGGGCACGCTGCTGCCACAGGGTGTAGTCCGCGTACTGCACGGGCAGCGGGCTCCACTGCGGCGCGGCACCGCCGTCCAGGCGGGCGGCGTAGGCGGCCGAGAGGTCGCGCCCGAGGACGCCCAGCGACCAGCCGTCGCCGACGATGTGGTGCATCACCACGAGCAGGACGTGCGTGCCGGGCGCGGTACGGAAGATCCGCACGCGCAGCGGGATGTCCTCGGCCAGCCGGAAGCCGATCGCCGACTCGGCGTCGAGCGCCTCGCTCACCCGTGCGGGGTCGGCACCGGCGAGGTCCACGAGGGTCAGGTCGAGCGCGGCTTCCTCCGGTGTCAGCACGTGCTGGTACGGGTCTCCGTCCACGCCGGGAAAGACCGTCCGCAGGCTCTCGTGCCGCGCGATGACGTCCTGGAACGCCTCCCGGAGCGCCTCCAGGTCCAGGTCCCCGGTGAGCCGGACGGTGAGCGGCACGTTGTAGACCGGCTTGGGGCCCTCGAAACGGTCGAGGAACCAGAGCCGGCGCTGGGCGAAGGACAGCGGCACGCGCTCGGGGCGCGGCCCGGCCTCCAGGGCGGGCCGGTCGGTCGCGATCCGCCCCAGCCGACGGGCGATCCCGGCCGGCGTCGGTGCCTCGAACACGGCCCGGAGGGAGAGTTCGACGCCGAACACGGCGCGGGTGCGGGTGACCAGCCGGGTGGCCAGCAGGGAGTGCCCGCCGAGGTCGAAGTAGTTGTCGTCGACACCGATGGTGGGCACGCCGAGCAGCTCGGCGAAGAGCGCGCAGAGGATCTCCTCCTGCGGGGTGCGCGGGGCGCGACCGGCCGGGTCGGCGGAATCCCCGGGGTCGGGCAACGCCTTGCGGTCGAGCTTGCCGTTCGGGGTGAGCGGCAGGCCGTCCAGTGCGACGAAGGCGGAGGGCACCATGTACTCGGGCAGGGTGGCTCCCACGTGCTCGCGCAGCGCGGTCGGCTTGGGCACCTGGGCCCCGGCCACCGGAACCAGGTAGGCGACCAGGCGCTTGTCGCCCGGGGTGGGCTCGCGGACGACGACGACGGCGCGGTCGATCTCCTCGTGCGCGCTGAGCGCCGACTCGATCTCGCCCAGCTCGATGCGGAAGCCGCGGATCTTCACCTGGTCATCGGCGCGACCGGCGAACTCCAGAACGGCACGGTCGCCGTCGGTGTTCCAGCGCACCAGGTCACCGGTGCGGTACATCCGGGCGCCGTCGGCGGAGAAAGGGTCCGCGACGAAGCGCTCGGCGGTCGTGCCGGGGCGGTTCAGGTAGCCGCGCGCCACGCTGGGGCCGGACACGTAGAGCTCGCCCGTGACACCGGTCGGCACCGGTCGCAGCGAGCCGTCCAGCACCCGCAGCCGGGCGGTGCCCAGAGCCCTGCCGAGCGGCGGCGTCTGCGCACCCGACAGCGGCTCGCTGAAGGTCACGGCCACCGTGCTCTCGGTCGGACCGTAGGCGTTCACCATGGTCCGGCCGCCGGACCACGCCTCCACCAGTTCGGGCGACGACGCCTCGCCACCGACCACGAGCAGCCGCAGCGAGGGCAGGTCGTCAGGGCCGAGTACGGCCAGGGCGGCGGGCGAGATGAGGGCATGGGTGACCTGATGCTCGGCGACCAGCTCGACCAGGGCACGGCCGGGCTGCAGCCGCGGGGCGGGGGCGAGCACCAGGGCCGCGCCGTTCAGCAACGCGGTGTAGGTCTCCCAGACGGCGGCGTCGAAGCTCGGCGAGGCGAACTGCAGCAGCCTGCTGCCGGTGCCGACGCCGAAGCGTTCACCGCTGGTGGAGACGAGGCCGGAGATGCCGGTGTGCGTCACCACCACGCCCTTGGGCCGGCCGGTGGAGCCCGAGGTGTAGATGACGTAGGCCGGGTTCTGCGGCGTCAGCGGGGCGAGCCGCTCGTCGGACCGCACGTCGGTATCCGGCCGGTCGTCGGTCTCGCTCACGGTGGCGGCGTCGTCCAGCAGGACGCGCGGGGCGGTGCACACCTCGGGAATCACCGCCGCCGAAGCGGTGGTGGCCAGGACCAGGGCCGGGTCGGAGTCGGTGAGCAGGTACGCGATGCGGTCGGCCGGGTACGAGGTGTCGACCGGCAGGTAGGCCGCGCCCGCCTTCAGTGCCGCCAGCATGGCGACGACGAGGTCGGGCGACCGCTCCAGGGCCAGGGCCACCACTCGCTCCGGGCCGGCGCCGCGCGCGATCAGCGTCCGGGCCAGCCGGTTGGCGCGGCGGTCCAGTTCGGCGTACGACAGCGTGAGGTCCTCGTAGACCAGGGCCGTGGCCTCCGGGGTGCGGCGGACCCGTTCGGCGAAGAGCTCCGGGACGGTGTCGCCGGCCGGCAGCGGACGGTCGGGCAGCCCGAGGGCGATCATCCGGTCTCGGTCGGCGTCGGCGAGCACGGGCAGTCGGCCGACCAACTGCTCCGGGTCATCCGCGAAGGCCTCGAACAGGCGGCGGAATCCCTCGCCGAGTGCCTCGATGTCGGCCGTGGTGAAGAGCTCCTGGCGGTAGCCGAAGTGCAGCCGCAGCTGCTCACCGGGCAGGGCCGCGATGCTCAGCGGGTAGTGGTTGGCGTCGGTGCCGGTGGCGGCGGTCAGCTTGAGGTCGCCCGGCAGCTCCGGCAGGTCCTCGCCGCCCATCGGGTAGTTCTCGGTGACGGTGAGCGTGTCGAACAGGTTGCCCATGCCGGCCGCGCGCTGGATGTCCGGCAGGCTCAGGTGGTGATGCCGGATCATCCCGACCGCCTGGCGCTGCATCCCGGTCAGCAGCGACAGCAGGCTCTGCTCCGGACGGATCGACGCGCGGACCGGCACCGAGTTGATGAACAGGCCGACCATCTGCTCCGCGCCAGCCAGCTCGGCCGGCCGGATGGAGACGGTGGAGCCGAACACCACGTCGTCGCGGCCGGTCAGCCGACCGAGCAGGAGGGCCCAGCAGCCCTGGAACACGGTGCTCAAGGTCAGGTCGTTGGCTCGCGCGGCCTCCCGCACCCGTACGGCCAGGTCCTGCGGCATGGTGATCACCCGCTCGGCGGGGGCGACCTGCGCCCCCGGGTCCACGGGAGCGATCAGCGTGGGTTCCTCGACCTCGGCGAGCAGCGTGCGCCAGGCGCTCTCGGCGGCCTCCCGGTCCTGGCGGCCCAGCCATGCCAGGCAGTCGCGGTACGACGTCACCGGCGGCAGGCCCGAGGCGTCACCACGGCGGTGGTAGATCTCGAACAGCTCGTACATGAGCCGGGCGGTGGACCAGCCGTCCAGCAGGATGTGGTGGGAGTTGAACATCAGCCGGTTGGTGCGCTCACCCAGCCTCACCAGGGTGAAGCGCAGCAGCGGTCCGGACGTCAGGTCGAAGCGGTGGGCGGCGTCCTCGGCGGCGAGTCGCTCCAGCTCCCGTCGCTGACCGGCCTCGTCGAGGCCGGTCAGATCGAACTCTCGCCAGGGGACGTCCACTTCCCGTGGGATGACCTGGACCGGACGGCTCAGCTTCTCGTAGCGAAAGCCGGCCCTCAGGTTCGGGTGCCTCCTCAGCAGGGCGGCGACCGAGTCGCGCATCGCTCCGGCGTCCAGCACACCGTCGAGGTCGACGAGGATCTGAGCAACGTAGACATCGAGCTTCTGCTCCCCGTAAAGGGCGTGGAAGAGCATGCCCTCCTGCAACGGCCACAGCGGCAGGACGTCGTCGATGGCTGCTGGTGTCATTGAGGAATTCTCCACTCTCGCTCCGAAACCGAACCGGTCCTGTCGGCAGCCGGCCGTGGTTCGCCACCGGCCGCGTGTGCCACTCTCGCGCCCGGTTCCGGGCTCGGACAACGGCGCTTCAAAAACCTCGTTCTGCAACCTCGTTCGGCGAATCGGACCGCCGGTACCGGCGATTCGAAACCTTCGCACTGCCGCTGCGCCGGACCGGGGCACCGTGCTCTGATCGAACGTCAGGTATGTCGCGAACAGGAACCGGAGCCACAGATGGATTTCAGCCTCTTCTATTTCGCCAACAACGACGCCGAGGGCCGTGAGCGCGACCGCTACCGGCTGTTGATGGAGGGCGCCCGGTTCGCCGACGACAACGGGTTCGCAGCGGTGTGGACGCCGGAGCGGCACTTCCACGCCTTCGGCGGCCTCTACCCGAACCCCGCCGTGACGGGTGCCGCGGTGGCGGCGGCGACCAAGCGGGTCGCCGTGCGCGCCGGAAGCGTCGTGGCGCCGCTGCACCACCCGATGCGAATCGCCGAGGAGTGGTCGGTGGTCGACAACCTGTCCAACGGACGCGCCGGGGTGGCGTTCGCGTCGGGGTGGCACGCCGCGGACTTCGCGCTCCGGCCGGAGAACTACGCCGACCGCAAGACCGGACTGATCGAGATGATCGACACGGTCCGGCGACTGTGGCGACGGGAGTCGGTGCAGCTGCTCGACGGAGCGGGTGAGACCGTCGACCTGACCATGTTCCCGCCGCCCGTCCAGACCGAGCTGCCGGTGTGGCTCACCAGCGGCGGCACCCCGGCTACCTTCACCCTGGCCGGCCGGCACGGGCTGGGAGTGCTCACCCATCTGCTCGGCCAGGAGCTCGACGTGCTCGCACAGCGGATCGAGGAGTACCGGGGCGCGTACCGCGAGCACCAGGGCGCCGGGAAGGGCCGCGGCCATGTCGCCGTGATGCTGCACACCTTCGTCGGCACCGACCGCGAGGCCGTCCGGGAGACGGTGCGCGAGCCGTTCTCCCGCTACCTGGCCAGCTCCTTCGACCTCCTGATCAAGGCCGCCGAGGCGGTCGGCGCCGACGGCGCCGTCCTGACCCGGGAACTGAAGAGCATGAACGAGGAGGACCGCCGGTTCCTGGTCGCCCAGGCGTTCGACCGTTACTTCGAGACGAGCGGCATGTTCGGCACCGTCGACGACTGCGTGGCGACGCTCAAGCGGCTGAAGGACGCGGGCGTGGACGAGGTGGCCTGCCTCGTCGACTTCGGTGTGGCGACCGACGAGGTTCTGGCCGGCTTCGACGATCTCGCGCAGCTGCACCGCACCTGGCGTTCGCACGAGGGCGGCTGACCGACGGCCGGGCGCTCCCGACGGAGGGCCCGGCCGAAAGCCGAGGCCCGGGGGAGCGGAGGGGGGGGGGGGGGGGGGCGGGTTTTTTCGGGGGGGTTTGTTCCTTGTTCCCTGCCAGCACCCCCCGCTGGCGAGTGGGTTACG
>NZ_JBVJCO010000020.1:0-125731 GCF_055588525.1 Kitasatospora sp. NPDC041988 | reverse complement strand
GAGAGCGATAGGACGGCTAGCTTCGGCGTAGCGCGCCAACACGGGACGGCCCCCCCCACGCAGGGCGCGCGGTGGTCCGGGCCTCGGCTTTGCCAGGGCGGTTCTGTCACTGCGCCGCGGCAGCCCGCTCGTAGGCGCGGTTGGCCAGCGGCACAACCACGATCAGCAGGAGCGACACCATGAGCAGCGAGGCGAACACCGGGTGCCGCAGCGGGAAGGCCGGGTCCGGACCGTTTCCGCTCGGGTTGCCCCACAGGTCGCGCATCGCGGTGACGAGGGTCGTCACGGGGTTCCACTCGGCGACCGGCCGGAGCCAGCCCGGAAGGTTGCTCATCGGGTAGAAGGTCGCCGAGAGGAAGGTGAGCGGCATGGTGATCACCATCGCGATCGAGTTGACGACCTGGGGGTGGCGCAGGATCAGCCCGAGGAAGCATCCCAGCCAGGTCATGGCGAAACCGAGGACCAGCAGCAGCAGGAAGCCCGCCAGTCCTTCGAGGATGCCGTTGTTCATGCGCCAGCCGATCAGGAGGCCGACCGACATCATCGCCGTGCACGAGATCAGGTTGAGCACCGAGTCGGCCAGGGTCCGGCCGAGCAGCACCGACCCCTTCGCCATGGGGAGCGAACGGAACCGGTCCACCAGGCCGTTGTTCAGGTCCTCCGCCACCCCCACACCGGTGTTGATCACACCGGCGAGCATCATCTGGGTGAAGATGCCCGCCATGATGTACTCGTGGTAGTCGCCCTCCGGGACACTCATCGAGCTGCCGAAGAGGTATCCGAAGAGGAACACGAACATGATCGGCATCAGCGTGACACTGATGATCTTCTGCGGTGTCCGCTTCAGGTGCTTCATGTGCCGGCCGACCAGGGCGACCGAGTCGCTCAGGATGTAGGTGCTCATCAGCTCGTGGCCTCCGGTTCGGCCGTGTTGCCGGTCAGTTCAAGGAAGACGTCGTCCATCGAGGGGCGCCGGACGACGAAGTCGACGACCTCGACCGAGGCCGACTGCAGCTCCGCCGCCGCCGCGGCGACGCCGGCGATGCCGGTCTCGAGCGCCACCGAGACCCGCGTCCCGGTCCCGTCGACGGCCGGCACGAGGGCGGGGTTCGCGACCGCGCGGGCGAGCGCGTCCTGCGCCGGCCGCGCCATCTCGGGAGAGCGCACCGTGATCTCCAGGCGCTCGCCGCCGACCTTGCGCTTCAGCTCGTCGGGAGTGCCCTCCGCGGCCAGCACGCCCTTGTTGATCACTGCGATGCGGTCGGCGAGCTGATCGGCCTCCTCCAGGTACTGCGTGGTCAGCAGGACGGTGACGCCGTCGGCGACCTGCTTGCGGACCATCTCCCACAGCGCCGTCCGGCTCACCACGTCCAGCCCAGTGGTCGGCTCGTCCAGGAAGATCACCGGCGGCCGGGCGGTGAGGCTCGCCCCGAGGTCCAGCCGTCGGCGCATACCGCCGGAGTAGGTGCGGACCGGCCGGTCCGCGGCGTCCACCAGGTCGAACATGTCCAGGATCTCGTCCGCCCGGGCTCGTGCCTGCCGCCGTCCCAGATGCAGCAGTGTGCCGATCAGGACGAGGTTCTCCCGGCCGGTCAACTCGCCGTCCAGCGCGGCGTACTGACCCGTCAGACCGATACTGCGACGCACGTCCCGCGCCTGACCGACCACGTCGTAGCCGGCGACGGTCACCGTGCCCTCGTCCGGCTTCAGCAGCGTGGACAGCGTCCGCACGATGGTGGTCTTGCCCGCGCCGTTCGGGCCCAGCAGGCCGTAGACCGTACCCGCCTCGACGGACAGGTCGATGCCCTTGAGCACCTCGTTGTCGCCATAGCGCTTCCGTAGGCCCGCTACGGAGATTGCCGTTTCCATCAGACTCCTCATCACGCGGCGGCGGGACCAGTCCGCGCCGCCGACAGCTCCACGGCATGGCGGGGACCGGCCGTGTTCCGACTTCTTCTCGTCAGCCGGCGGGCGGCTGGGTGCGGCTCAGCCGATCCGGACCGGCAGCGCCTCCAGGCCTCGGGTCAGGTTCATCTCGTGGCGCAGCTCCGACGGCGCCACGGCCAGCTCGATCCGGCCGAACCGGTCGAGAAGCGCGTCGAGGGCGATCTCGGCCTGCATCCGGGCCAGCGGCGCACCCATGCAGTGGTGGATGCCGTGCCCGAACGCCAGCGATCCGGACGTGCCCCGGAGGATGTCGAAGCGCTCCGGATCGGTGAAGTGCTCCGGGTCGTGGTTGGCCGAGCCCAGCGCGACGAGGACGAACTCCTCGGCCGGGATGTGCACTCCGCTGATCTCCACCGGCTCGGCGGTGACCGAGATCGTGCCCAGGTGGAGCGAGTTGTCGTAGCGGCAGAACTCCTCGATCGCCCCCGGGAGCAGCGAGCGGTCGGCCCGCAGGGCCGCGAGCTGGTCCGGGTGGCGCAGCAGGGCGGCCACGCCGTTGCCGATCAGATGGGTCGTCGTCTCGTAGCCGGCCACCAGCAACTGGAAGACCATCGAGACGAGTTCGCCCTCGCTGAGCCGGTCCTCCTCGTCACGGGCCTGGATCAGACCGCTGATCAGGTCCTCGGCGGGCTCGGCACGCCTGGCGGCGATCAGGCCGGTCAGGTAGGCGGCCATCTCGTCGGCGATCCGGTGCATCTCCTGCGGCTGCATGGCCACGGTGAGCGCGTTGGACCAGGCGCCGAAGGTCTCCTGGTCCTCCTTCGGGACACCGATCATCTCGGAGATCACGGTGAGCGGCAGCGGGAAGGCGAACGTCTTCAGCAGGTCCACCTCGCCCAGGCCCTCGACCTGGTCCAGCAGCCGGGCGACCGTCCGCTCGATCTGCGGCCGGAGCGCCTGGATCTGCCGGGCGGTGAAGGCCTTGGCGACCAGCTTCCGCAGCCGGGTGTGGTCCGGGGGGTCCATGCTGAGCATGTGCTCCACGAGCATGCGCTGGCCCGGCGACTTCTCGGCGGGCTGGTCGGCCTGCTCGACACCGGCCCTCCGGGCGGCCAGCCTGGCGGTCAGGTCACGGTCCTTGACCAGCCGGGAGTCGGTCAGCGCCGCCCGGGCCTCGGCGTACCGAAGCACCAGCCACACCGGCATACCGCCGAGGACGACCTGGGCGACCGGCCCCTGCTCGCGCAGCCTGGCGTACACGGGGTACGGATTCCGAATGAAGTCCTCGGCCAACTGCTCCGGCGCCTCGATGGTGTCCTCGGACATGGTTCGGGTTCCTCCCGGTCGGGTCCGTCCCGCGCAGCGCGGACGTGAGTGACGAATGACCTTTTGATACCAGTTCTTTCGGGCCCGCCGACGGCCCTTATCAAGGACTTCGATATGCCTGCGCCGACCACCCCTCCGTTTTCAACTATTTGACACGGCGTACCGCCCTCTCCGGCGTCCGGGCATCCTTCAATCCATGGCGGGAAGTCGGCCGGCCGCGCAAGGGACGCGGTCCGGTTATGGCCGCCAGGAAATCGTCGGATGGGGAACAACGTGACCGCTCATGACGTCGAGTACATCGAGATCTACACCCGCGACCGGCCGGGGACCACGGACTACTTCGTCTCCCGGTGGGGCTTTCACGAGAAGGCGCGCTCCCGGTCCGGCGGCCTCGACACCGTCCTGCTGCGCCGGTGCGGCATCCAGGTCCTGGTCTCCTCCGGCCCCGCGGCCGAGGAGTTCCTGGACGCGCACGGCGACGGCATAGCCGACATCGCCTTCGCGTGCGAGGACCCGGACGCCGCAAGGGCCGGCGCGCTGGCCGCGGGCGGCCGCGACCTCACCCCGGCCGGTGCCGTCCTGCCCGCCGTGTCGGGATTCGGCGATCTGCGCCACACCCTCGTCCGGCGCTCCGCCGGCCGGCCCCACGAGCTGCCCGCCGGACGCGAGTGGGCGCTGGTGCCGGAGCCCTCCGACCAGCCCGACGAGGGCCCGGAGCTGCGGCTGCTCGACCACATCGCGGTCTGCCTCGAGGCGGGCACCCTCCACGACGTGGTCCGTTACTACATCGACGGCTTCGGATTCGAGCGCTACTACAGCGAGTACGTCTCGGTGGGCGAGCAGGCCATGGACTCCATCGTGGTGCGCAGCCCCTCGGCCGGGATCACCTTCACCATCATCGAGCCCGACCCGGCGAAGAAGCCGGGCCAGATCGACGCGTTCCTCGACCGCAACGGTGGCGCCGGCGTCCAGCACCTTGCGTTCCTGGTGGACGAGATCGTCCCGGCGGTGCTGGCGTACGAGGCCCGCGGTATCGAGTTCCTGCAGACCCCCGGCACCTACTACGACGCGCTGGCGGAGCGGATCACCGATCTCGACGAGGCCATCCCGGACCTGCGCAAGACCAACGTACTGGCCGACCGGGACGAATGGGGCTTCCTGCTCCAGCTCTTCTCCCGGTCGCCCTTCGAGCGGCGCACGCTCTTCTTCGAACTCATCCAGCGGCACGGCGCCCAGGGGTTCGGAAGCGCCAACATCCGTGCCCTGTACGAGGCCGTGGAACGCTCCAGGGAGCTGGCTTCCTGAGCCTCTCCCGCCTGGGTAGGAACAGGCTCCGGGCCGGACCCGCGAGGCCGGTCCGGGGCCCGTTCCTCATACCGCGCAGACGCCTTTCATACTGTCTATCAGTGTCAGCACCGCCTTGGCGGACGGCAGGATCATCCGCCCCTCCCGAGTGAGATGGGCCCCGGTCGAGTCCCGGGTGAACAACTTGGTGCCAAGCATCTGCTCCAGGCACTTGATCTGGTAGCTGATGGCCGGCTGTGAATATCCCAGCTCTTTCGCCGCATGGTCCATGCGCCCGATCTCGGCCACGGACACGAAAGCCCGGAACTCCCGCTCGTGCATAGCTCCCCCTGTCTTCCAGCAGCCTTACTACCGAAGTCCCGCGCCGAGACACCGGATTCCCGTAATTTCCACTCCATGACAGCTCATTCAAAGTGCCTGGGCAATGGGCGTTACAGGAAGCTGCAACCCGGGCGGCGGCACACCCGTGCGCCGCTACGCGGGCGGCCGGCGCATCGCCGTGTACAGGGCGCGCAGCATGAGGATCGCGCTCAGTGCGAGCGCCTGGTAGCCGATCAACGGGAACAGTTCCAGGTGCGCGGTGACGTGCGGGCCGCGCCCGGTGCCGAACACCATCAGCAGCACGCCCATCAGTCCGGTGCAGGCGGCCAGCAACGTGACCGTCATCTGATGGATCAGCCCCGCAACGAAGCTCCGCTCGCTCTCGTCCGCGAAGACGCGCACCCGTACCGCCAGGCGGCCCTCCTCGATCGAGGCGCCGATGCGGTCGGCCCGCCGGGGCAGCCGGCGCAGCATCGGCAGGACGGACAGCACCTCCTGGACCGCGCCGCGGGCCATGGTCGACACCTCCGACGCAAAGCCGCCGTCGCTCCCGGCCGAGGCCGGATTGGTGCGGAACCGCAGTTGGTCGGCGAGCAGGCTGCCGGCGATGGCCCTTCCCTCGTCGAGCAGGTTGAAGCCCTCGGCCAACTGCGCCAGGGTGCCCTCGAGGGTGGCCAGGGCCCGGAACACCGCCGCGACCTGCGGCGGAACGGACAGTTCGAACCTCGCCAGGATCTGGAACAGCGAGGTGAACATCTCCGCGTCCGGCTGCGCCCCCGCACCCAGGTACTGAGCCATGAACTGCCCCAGCTCCCGCTCGAGAAGGTGGGAGTTGGGCATGCGTTCCTCGGTGGTCGTGGCACGCACCCCGAGCAGCGCGATGAGCGCGTCGTGCATCGCCGCCGGGTCTCCGCGGTCGATGGACAGCAGCAGCTCCCCCATCGCGAGCTGGGCGGCCGGATCGATGCGACCCACCGATCCGAAGTCGAGCAGCGCGATCCGCCCGTCGTCCAGCAGCAGGATGTTGCCGGGGTGGGGGTCGGCGTGGAAGACGCCCGCGCGCAGGATCTGGTGGACCATCGAGACGAAGGCGGTGCGCGCGAGCGCGTGCCGGTCCAGACCCTTGGCGTCGGCCACGGCGCCCGCGCGGTCCAGCGTGACGCCCTCCAGCCGCTCCTGGACGAGCACCCGGGACGAGCTGAGCTCGTGGTGCACCACGGGGATCCTCACCAGGGCGTCCGGCTCGTGCCCGCCGCAGGAGAGTGCCACCGATGCGGCGTTACGGGCCTCGATCCGGAAGTCCAGCTCCTCCCGTACCGACCTGGCGAAGCCGTCGCCCAGCTCCCGCAGTCCGAGTGAGGGGGCAAACCGGGCCCGCTCCTGGAGACTGCGGGTCAGCGCGACGACGATGTCGAGGTCACGCTCGACCGTGTCGCGGATTCCGGGCCGCTGGACCTTGACGACCACCGTCGGTCCGTCGCGCAGTTTGGCCTGGTGCACCTGCGCGATCGAGGCGGCGGCCAGCGGCACGTGCTCGATCCACTCGAAGACGTCCTCCGGCGGCCGGCCCAGCTCCTCGCGCAGTACCGCTTCCACCTGCGACCAGGGCGCGGCCGTCACCTTGCTCTGGAGGCGGCTGAGTTCCACGATGAAGTGCGGCGGCAGAAGGTCCCGCCGGGTGGACAGGACCTGACCCAGCTTGATGAACGCACCGCCGCACTCCTGCAGCGCGAGCCGCATCGACCGGGCGTACCGCTCACCGAACTCCCCTGGCTGGAGGGCCCGGTCCAGCTGGCCTCGGCCGCTCAACAGGCGGCCGAGGCCGTGCCGGAAGAGGATCGCGCTGATCTGCGAGTAGCGGCGGGTCCGCCCGAGGCGGCTCAAAGCGCTGCGCCACAGCCGCACGGGAAGTGCCCAGATGCCGTACGGGAGAAAGACCTCGACGAACACCAGGGTGCCCATCGCGGCGAGGACGGCCAGGGCGAACTTGACGCTGACTACCGCGCCGAGGCCGTCCTGCTCCTGCACGATCGGTTTGAGGGCAAGGGTGGTGGCCAGGGCCACCAGGCCGGCGGCGAGGGCCCGTAGCGGGCCCACCCGAATCCCGAGCAGTCGTCGCGAGACCGCCGCGACGCCTACGACCAACACAGCGAGCGAGGCGCCGGCCAGCGCCACAACGGTCAGGGGTATGCCGCCTACGCCGAAGGTTGCCAACGCGGTCAAGTGCTCCTCCTGAGCTGTCATTTGGAGCAACACTAGAACGGATGCGGGCGGCCCCCTCTCCTCGTGACAGCTTCATGCCGAAGGGCAGGGTGAGGCGGCCCCTACTACGCCGCCGCCGCTCGGACGCTGGCCAGGAAGCCGGCCAGGCGGTCGAAGCCCCAGAACCGGTCGTGGCCGTGGATGAAGAACGGCACGCCGAACACGCCGTCACGGCCGATCGCCCGCAGGGCCTCGACGCCGCGGGCGAGGACGGCCGGGTCGTCGGAGGCGTCGGCCAGGACGTCCGGGTCCAGCCCCATCTCCTTGCCGATCGCGGCGATGGTCGACCGGTCGGAGATGTCGAGGCCCTGCTCGAAGCGGGCCCGGTAGACGCGGCCGATGTACTCGCGGCCCCGGCCGGCGTCGGCGGCCGGGAGGTAGCCGAGGTGGGAGACGTCCCAGTCGGCGGCGGTGTCCACCGGCCAGGCGACGGTCAGGCCGCGCTCGCCGGCGAGGCGCTTGACGTCCTGCAGGATGTAGAGGTGTTTCTCCTTCGACATGGGGACGTAGGGCAGCCGGATCCCGGTCCCGGGCAGGAGCCGGGCGCTCGCCGGGCCCGGCTCCCAGTAGGGGTGCCATTCGATCGCGTCCGCCACGTCCGGGGCGTTCTCGGTCAACTCCCGGTAGGCCAGCCAGGAGTACGGGCTGCGGAGGGAGAAGTACCAGCGTGCCGGTTCGACGGCCAACGGAGGCTCCTGGGGTACTAGATGGTGATGCCGCCGTCGATCTGCAGGACGGCGCCGGTGATGTAGGCCGCGCGCGGCGAGACGAGGTAGGCGACCAGGTCGGCGACCTCGTCTGCGGTGCCCAGCCGGCCGAGCGGCACCGACTCCAGCGCCTTGTCCTTCACCTTGCCGGTGAGCACGGAGGTCATGTCGGTGTCGATGAAGCCGGGGGCGACCACGTTGGCGCGGATGCCGTAGCGGCCGACCTCCTTGGCCAGGGCCCGGGAGAAGCCGATGATCCCGGACTTGGAAGCGGAGTAGTTGCTCTGGGTCGGGTTGCCGTAGACGCCCGCGACGGACGAGATGTTGACGATCGCCCCGCCCTTGCGCTTCATCATGCCGAAGACGACGGAGCGGCAGGTGTGGTAGACGCCGTCGAGGTTGGTGTCGAGCACCTGGTGCCACTCCTCGTCCTTCATCAGGACGAGCGGGTTGTCGCGGGTGATGCCGGCGGCGGTCACGGCCGCGTCGACCGGGCCGAGCTCGCGCTCGGTCTCCAGGACGAACGCGCGGACCGACTCGGCGTCGCGCACGTCGACCTTGCGGCTCAGGACGCGGACGCCGAGCTCCCGCACCTCCTTCTCCAGCACGCCGGCGGCCTGCTCGTTGGACTGGTAGCAGAAGGCGACGTCGAAGCCGTCCTGTGCCAGTCGCAGTACGGTGGCGCGGCCGATGCCGCGGGAGCCGCCGGTGACCAGGGCCACCCGGGTTTCGTTCTCTGCCATGGCTGTTCCAAGGGTTCGGGCCGACCGCACGGGCCGGCGGGGTCGGTGGCCGCCCGGGTCGGTGGCCGCCGGGGTCAGGCGGGGACGGCCGCGGCGGCGGGCCGCAGCTCCTCCGCCGGGCGGAAGGCCAGGACGGCGCTCTCGACGGTCAGCACGGGCTCGCCGTCCACCAGGCTCTCGCCGGTGATGATCAGGGTGTCGCCCAGTGCGCGGGCGATGGTCGCCCGGTGCTCCAGGACGTCGCCGGGCAGCACCGGGCGGTGGTACTCGACGCCGGAGACGCCGCCGAACAGCATCACCCGGCCGGCCAGCACGTCGGGGTTGGGGTCCTCCCAGGTGGCCAGCAGGCCGGCCGCCTGGCACCAGGACTCCAGCAGCAGTACCTGGGGGTAGGCGAAGTCCAAGGTGCCCTCGGCCGCCTCCCCGTACCACGGCTCGTTGCAGGTCACCGCCTTCACGGCGGCGATCGACTCGCCGGGTACGAGGTCGAGTACCCGGTCGACCAGCAGGATCGGGAACCGGTGCGGCAGCACCCGGCGGATCTCCGGCTGGCCGAGCGGGCCGGACGGTCGCGCGGCCATCAGGCCTCCTCTCCGGTGGATCGCGTGGAGCCGTCGGCTCCGGTGGCAGCGGTGGCGGCCGCGGTCGTGAACCGCAACCGGACCTGGGCCGCGGCCGCCCGTCCGGTGGCCGCCTTCCCGGTGCACTTCCAGACGCCGTCCGCCCCGGTCCACTGGAGCTCCAGCTCCACCCGGTCGCCAGGGAAGACCGGGCTCAGGAAGCGCGCCGACTCCACCCCGGCCAGGGTCAGGGCGCCCGCACCCGGCGGCGGAACCGCCAGGGCGCTGAGCCGGACGCACTCGATCACACCGACCCCCGGGAAGATCGGGAACCCCGGGTAGTGCCCGGGCAGCACCGGCTCGTCCGTTCCGACGGTGACGGCGGTCGCCGCGCCCAGCCGGCCCTTGTCGTCGGCCGCCGGCGGGCGGACGACCTCCACCCGGGCGCGTACCGGACTGATCACGACCCGAGCTTCCCGAGCAGCAGCTCGTACGTGTTGCCGAGCGTGGTGAGCCGGGCGAACTCCCGCTCCTCCAGGCGCAGGCCGTACTTCTTCTCCAGTACGACCACGACCTCCAGGGCCAGCAGCGAGTCGACCTCCAGGTCTGCGACGTAGTTCACGTCGTCACCGAGTTCGTCGACGTCGACGTCGAGGGCTTGGGCGACCGTACGGCGCAGGTCCTCCTTGTCCAGAGCCTCGGCGGCCGTGGTCTGAGACGTCGTCATGAGTGTTCCCTCTTCTGGGTCGTAGTCGGATTCAGCGCAGGCGCAGCAGCGCGCAGCCGACCGCCCCGTCGCGGTCGACCGAGGTGATCAGGGCGGCCTGGCCGGCCGCCTCCGGGTCGTCCTCCGCGTGCACCAGGATCCCGGCGATCTGGAAGGCGGCCGAGGCGGCCACGGTGTCGCCGAGCAGCGCGGTCTGGGTGAGGTGGCGCGGCCGCGCGCCCGCGAGGGCGGTGGCGACGGCGGCGCGCTCCTGCTCGCCGATCCGGCCGGGGGCCTCGCTGGTGGAGAGCAGCCGGATCTCCTCCGGCCGCACCTCGGCGCGGCGCAGGGCCCGGGCGAGGCAGGAGGCGAGGGCCGTACGGACGTCACCGCCGAGCGCGATGCCCATCTCGACGGCCAGGACCTCGGCCAGCACGGGCTGGTCCGGGTCCTCGGGGCCGGCCCGCTCGATCAGCAGCAGCCCGCAGCCCTCGCCGGGCGGCACCGCGGCGCCGTCGGTCGCCGGGTCGTGCGTGTGCTTGTCCAGCCAGGATCGGGCGTGCGAGAACTCCTCGACCGCGCCGCACAGCACCGTCCGCGCGCGGCCGAAGTTGAGCAGCCGGCGCGAGTAGTTGAGGGCGTACAGGCCGGCCGCGTGGCCGCCGGCGATGGTCGTGTTGGGGCCCTTGAGCTGGTGCCAGATGGCGCTCTGCCCGGCGGCGCAGTTCATCACGGCGTTCGGGAACCGCGCCGGGTCGACGAAGTAGGGCTTCTCGTTGGTGAACGAGTCCCGGGTGAAGTCCATCTGGCTCTGGACGCTTCCGGTGGTGGTGCCGAGGACGAGGGCGGCGCCGGCGCCGGTGGCGACCGCCCGGTTGCGCGGCGAGTCGTCGAGCAGCCGGCTCACCGTGGTGACGGCGAGGCCGGTGGCCCGGTCCATCGACCGGGTGCCCTTCTTGCCGAGCACCTCGCGGATGTCGAAGCCCGGCACCAGGCAGGCCGTCTCGCCCGCCGCCTGCCAGGGCTCGCGCTCCAGCGGCGCCTCGGCCGTACGGCGCTCCCGGAGGCCCTGGGCGAAGGCCGCGCGGCCGATGCCGAACGGCGACACCGCCGACCAGGCCGTGATGACCATGCGGTTGACCGCGGTTGTGGTCCCGCTCATCTCTGTTCCGTCACCTCTCTGCGCGGTTGGTCTGCTGGATCGTCATGGCTCAGGACTCGCCGCGGAGGGCCTTGGAGACCCGCTCGTCGAAGGTGACCAGGTTCCAGTCGCGGCGGTTGTCGATCAGGGCGTAGCCATGGGTGACCTTGCCGGTGGCGGTCTGCACCAGCCTGCCGTCGCGGACGACGTAGCAGTCCATGCGCGAGGTGTAGGTGTAGTCCTTGAAGATGTCCTCCACCGTGTAGACGGTGTAGAGCTCCTCCTCCATCAGCGCCTCGTCGATGATCTGGATCTTCGAGTGCGGGCAGGCGGGGATCCACCGGCGCTCGTCCAGGAGGCTCTTGACCGAGATTCCGCGGTCGGCCAGGAAGAGGTCGACGACCTCCTCCATCTGGCGCAGGTAGCTGGACATCTGGAGGCGCTCGGAGAAGTGGCAGTACGGGTACGGGATGCGCCACTTCCAGCCGAAGGAGTTGGTGCCGGCGGTCAGCAGGTCGAGCACCGGGTCGGGCCCGGTGGTGCCGCGGCCGGCGGAGAGCGAGGTGGTGACCGCCGCGAGGTCGACGCCGGCGAGGTCGGGCAGCTCGGGCAGGGCGGCGACGGGCGTGGAGAGCCGGTCGGTGACGAACCGGGCGATCGGGGCCGGCGGCTCGCCGGCCGGCTCGACGTAGCTGTCGCTGCGCAGCACGGCCTTGGCCTTGGCGGTGACCAGCTTGGTGTCCACGCCGTCGCGCTGCCCGTGCAGGGCGACGGTGAAGGAGATCGCGGTGGCGTCGTCCGCTGCCTTGGGCACGACCCGGGCCTCGACGGTCTCGTCCATGTAGAGGGCGCTCAGGATGCGCGTGTCCAGCTCGACGAGGTCCACGCCGAGTCCGTGCTCGGAGTAGAGCGTGCGGGCGGCCAGGCCGGCGTCCGCGAAGTGGTACAGGATGGCTTCCTCGACGAGGTAGTTGATGTGCTTGAAGCCGATCCAGGTGCAGATGTTGGAGCCCTCGAAGCGAGTGCGCAGTGACGCCGTCGTCTCACTGGTGAGGAGCGCCTTGACTGCGCTTTCGGTCACGGTGGTCATCGATGGTGCTCCCCTGGTGATATGGGTCCGGGGCCGCCGGGCGGACACGCGGCCGACAAGGTGCTGACGAAGCGATCGACCACGGCGGCGAGCTGCCGCGCCTGTTCGATCATCAGGAAGTGCCCGGAGTCGGGCAGCAGGTGGAACCGGGCCTCCGGCAGGTCCGCCGCCAGCAGGCGGCTCTCCTCCGGGGGCGCCGCGTAGTCGTGCCCGCCCGCGATCACGAGGCAGGGCACGGTGAAGAGCTCGGTCCGCAGCCGTGGCGTGGCCAGGTACGTCTCGAAGAACCGCATCCAGCCGTAGGCCCCGACCCGGTCCCTGACCCGCGCCCCCAACTCGTGTGCCAGGTCGGCCGGGAGGCGGCCGCCGGCGTGGACGCTGACGCCGTCGGTCATGATGCGGACGAAGTTGTGGACGGAGGACTCCACGCACTGCCAGGTGAAGTCCTCCGCCGAACGGCGGTAGAACGGGGACACCAGGACCAGCGCGCGGATGCCGAACTCGGTGAACGGATCGACGCCCCGCTCCAGCCGCCGGTTCAGGAACTCCAGCAGCGTGTTGGCGCCCATGGAGTGGCCGACGACCACGCCGGCGCCGCCCGGCACCGCGCGCAGCGCGTCGGCCACGTACGGCACCACGTCGCCCTGGGCGCTCCAGTGGGCCACCGCCTCGCCGCGCCACGGGAGGTCGGCGGCCCAGATCTCCGGGCCGCCGTCCTTGCCCGCGTGCTCGATGTACGCGTCCCAGACGCTCGCGCTGTTGGCGAGGCCGTGGAGCAGCAGTGACCGGCCCTGACGGGCGTCACCGGAGCCCCGGCGGTGGACCGTGACCGGCTGCGCGCCCCCGGCGGGGCCGGCGGCGGTCGCCGCCGCCCCCGCTCCGGAGTCGAGCGCGGTGCCGGGGGTGGCCATCAGGCCGCCGCCGGCCGGAACAGGACGAGTCCGGCGCTGGCGTCGTCGGCGTCCGAGCCCGCGCTGGCGTAGACCGGCCCGTCGCCGCCACGGGCGAACCAGCCCACGGCCGCGGCGCACTGCAGGACCCCGAGGGCTCCGGAGGCGAGCCCGAAGCGCTCGCCGAGGTCCTGGCGGGGCACGCCGGCCAGCAGGCCTTCCGGGAGCACGTCCGTCTCGGGCGACTGCCACAGGGCGGGGCGCTCACCGGTCGAGGCTTCGAGCCGCTTCAGCGAGGCGGCCAGGCCGGCGCCGCGGACCTGTCCGCCGAGGGTGGCCAGTGCGGCGGCGCCGCGTTCGGCCGCGGCCGCCTCGCTCTCCAGCACCACTGCCACGGCGCCGTCCACGGTGCGGGCACCGACGAAGGCGCGGACGGCCTCGTTGTCGGGCTCGACGCCGAGGACCAGGGCCCGGGTGGCCCGGCCGCCGCGGATCAGGTCGGCCCCCCAGCGGACGGCGTCCAGTCCGGAGGTCGCGCCGTTGCAGAGCATCAGGTTCGGCCCGCGCAGCCCGAAGCGGATCGCCACCGACGACGCCACCACGTTGCTGGAGGCGTTCGGCAGGTCCATCGGGCTGCCGGCCGCCGCGGTCTCCCGGGTGATGGTGTCCATCGCCCGGGTGATGGTGTCGACGTTGCCGTAGTTGGAACTGACCACCACCGCGACCGTCCCGGCGGGGACGAGCAGGCCGTCGTCACCGACCAGCCCGGCGTCGCGCAGCGCGGCCTGGGCCGCGCAGTACGCCAGCTGGGTCGCCCGGTCCTTGTAGCGCAGGCCCTTCTTGCCGACCAGGTCCTTCGGTTCCACGGGCGGGGCGTCGGCCGGTCCCGGCTCGACCAGCTCCGTGGCGGACGCCGCCCGCGGCAGGACGACGCCGACTCCGCTCACCACCACGTTCATCGGGCTGCCTCCACGATCGCCACGGCGTTCACGCCGCCGAAGCCGAATGCGTTCAACTGGGCGACGGCCAGGGGTTCCCGGACGCTCTCGCCGGTCACGAGCCGGAAGCCGGCCGCCTCGTCCACCGGGTCCTCCAGGCCAACGGTCGGCGGCACCCGGCCCTCGGCGAGGGCGCTCAGCGTGACGACCAGGTTGAGCAGGCCGGAGGCCCCCGAGGTGTGGCCCGTCATCGACTTGATGGCGGTCATCAGCGGCTTGCCGGCATCGGACCCGAAGACGTCGGCGAGGGCGACGGCCTCCGCCTCGTCGTTCAGCAGGGTCCCAGTGCCGTGGACCATGACCAGGTCGATGTCGGCGGGCTTCAGCCCGGTGCGGTCGTGCGCCTCCCGGATGGCCTCGGCGATGCCGACCGGGTCGGGCGCGGTGACGTGGAAGGCGTCGCAGTTGACGGCGACGCCGCGCACCACACCGTGCACCCGGCGGCCGGGTGCCGGGTCGCGGGTCAGGACGACGGCCGCCGCGCCCTCGCCCATGAGGACGCCGGCACGGTTGCGGTCGAAGGGCCGCACCCGCTCCGGCGGCACCGGCTGGACGCGCTCCAGCAGCCCGTACATGGTCTCGGTGAGCACGTCGACGCCGGCCACCACGACGGTGTCCGCCGTGCCCTGCTCCAGCAGGTCGGTGGCCAGTGCGAGCGCGTACAGGCCGGCCGAGCAGGCGTTGGAGAAGGTGTGGGTGTCGTCGGCGTTGAAGGCCTCCCGCAGTGCCGTGCCGAAGTGCAGGTCCTGCGGCGGGAACTCGGTGCCGTCGCGCTGCCACAGCTCGACCGAGCGCAGCTCCCGCAGCCCGGTGCCGATCAGGATCGGCACCCCGCTCAGGTCGTGCTCGTCGAGCCCCGCGTCGCGGACCGCCTGGGCGATCGCGTGCTTCAGCAGCGCGGTCGCCCGGCGGGGGACGTCGACCCCGGGCGCGGGGCGGTCGTCCACCTCGTACGCGAACCGGGCGTCGTGGCGGCTGAGGTCGAAGCCCTTCAGCTCACCGACCCCGGAGACGCCGGCGCACAGGTTGGCGAAGAGTTCGCCCGGGTCGCGGCCGATGCCGGCCACCGCGCCCGTTCCGGTGACGGCCCAGCTCATGCCGGCACCTCGTCGAATTTCCCGAGCAGGACGACCGCATTGTTTCCGCCGAATGCGAGTCCGTTGTTCTGGACGATGCGGAGTTCGGCCTCGATCGCGACGTTCGGTACACAGTCGACGTCGCACTCGGGGTCGGTTGTGGTGTGATTGATCGTCGGCGGAATGAAATTGTTGGTGATGGCCAGCGCACAACCGATGGCGGAAAGCGCACTGGCCGCGCCCATGGTGTGGCCGATCATCGACTTCATCGAGATGACCTTCGGCGGCTGCGCGCCGAACAGCTCGCGGATCGCCCGCGCCTCGGTGACGTCGTTCGCCTTGGTGCCGGTGCCGTGAGCGGAGATGAGATCCACCTGCTCGGGCTTGATCCCGGCGTTCTCCAGCGCCAGCTCCATGCACCGGCCGACGCTCTCCTGGTTCGGCGCCACCTGGTGGTGGGCGTCACAGTTCAGGCCGTAGCCGAGCACCTCGGCGTAGATGCGCGCGCCGCGGGCGAGCGCGGAGTCCAGGCTCTCCAGCACCAGGACCCCGGCACCCTCGCCCGTCAGGATGCCCCTGCGGTCCACGTCGAACGGCCGGCAGCGGTCGGGGGCGATCGTGCCGAGCCGGTAGAAGCCGGAGAACGTCTTGCGGCACATGGCGTCCGCGCCACCGCAGAGGGCGTACTCGGCCTCACCGGAGCGGACGGCGTCGAAGCCGTAGCCGATCGCGTAGTTGCCCGCGGCGCAGGCGGTCGGGATCGTCACCGCCTCGACGTCGGCCAGTTGCAGCTCCTGCGCGATGGCCGCCGACAGCCGGCCGGCCGGTACCCGGCGGGCGGCCTCGGGCGCCATGTGCTCGGGGCCGTGCAGGACCTCGGCCTCGACCATGTGGTCGAGGTCGCGGGACTCGCCGTCCGTCGTGCCGATGGAGACGACACCGGGCAGCGACCGCCAGACGTCCAGGTCGAGCCCGGCGTCGTCGACCGCCATCCGGGCGGCGGCGACCGAGTACTGCGTCGCCCGGCCGAGCTGCTCGACGGGCAGGTGCCGTATCCACTGCTCGGGTTCGAAGCCGACCACCTCGCACCCGTTCGCGTGGTCGAACCCCTCGGTGTCGAACACCGTGATCGGCTTGGCCCCGCTGCTTCCGCTGCGCAGCCCCCGCAGGAACTCGTCGGCTCCCATACCGATGCTGGAGACCGCCCCCAGCCCGGTGATCACCACTCTGCGCGGGCCAGCCTGCCCCGACTCTGCCATCCCGACCTCTCCGTCCACTGTTCCGGCCGTCTCCTGCTCGAACGAGGGCGTCGCCCTACCAGCCGGCGGCCTCGGCCACGACCTCGTAGACGCCCTTGAGGTTGACCATGCGGGCGAGCTCCGACTGGTCGATGGTGACGCTGAACTGCTTCTCCAGGCCGGCGAGGATCTCGATGGAACGCAGCGAGTCCGCCGCGTGGTCCTCCTTGAAGAGGCTGGTCTCGGTGACCTCGTCCTCCTCGATTTCGAGAATGTCGCAGACAATGTCCTTGATCTTCTGCACGCGCTCGTCGTACGAAGTCATCAGGGGTAACCTTCCTATTCGGCGCGGCACCTCGGGGCCATTGCGCCCGCTTTTCTGCCGGAGATCTTTCTATGGCACCCCCGCGAGCCAGGGCAACGGCCACTGCATAAACCTGCCAACTCCGCCCGCCGGGAACTCCCCGCCCCGGGGCGGGTGTACGGCCGGGGCGGCCGGGGCACCGGGTAGTCGGGGGGCTTCCCGCCGAGGAGGTAGTGGACATGCGGCACCCCGACGCTCCGCACACCAGGCCCGAGGGCATCTCCCCGCACGCCCTGGGCAACGACACGCTGCTGCACGAGCTGGAGCAGCTGCACCGCACCCGGCACGAGACCTTTCTGTACGGGTCGGAGGAGGCGCTGAAACGCCACACCCTGCGGACCGGGCAACTGGAGGCGGAGTTCCTGCACCGGTTCCCGAACCGGCAGGTCACGGCCGCCCGTACCAGGGCCGGCGCGCGGGCGAGGGAGGCGGCGGCCCGGGTGGAGTCGCTGCCGGAGTAGCGGTCGGCGCCGCACCGCCCGGCGGGACACGCCGGGCCGTGGTGGCGTGCCCGGGGGCCGGGTGTCGGCCAGGGTGGAGGCAGAGCCCAGCCCCCCACCACCCGTACGGACACCTGGGAGCCCACCGATGCCCATCGCAAGCGTCAACCCCGCGACCGGCGAGACCCTGGAGACCTTCGAACCGCTGGACGCCGCCGGCCTCGAACAGCGGCTGGCCCGCGCCGAGGAGGCGTTCCGCACCTACCGCACCACGTCCTTCGCCCATCGCGCCGAGTTGCTGCGCCGCGCCGCCGACCTGCTGGACCAGGAGCAGGAGGCCGCGGCCCGCACGATGACCGAGGAGATGGGCAAGCCGCTGGCCGCCGCCCGTGCCGAGGCCGCCAAATGCGCGAAGGCGATGCGCTGGTACGCCGAGAACGCCGAGTCGTTGCTCGCCGACGAGCACCCCGACCCGGCCGACGTCGCCGACTCCGGCGCCGCCCGCGCCTACGTCCGTTACCGCCCGATCGGCGTCGTCCTCGCGGTGATGCCGTGGAACTTCCCGTTCTGGCAGGTGGTCCGGTTCGCCGCACCGGCCCTGATGGCGGGCAACGTGGGCCTGCTGAAGCACGCCTCCAACGTGCCCCGGACGGCCGTGGCGCTGGAGGACCTGTTCCGCCGGGCGGGCTTCCCGGAGGGCTGCTTCCAGACCCTGCTGATCGGCTCCGGCGCCGTGGAGGGCGTGATCCGCGACCGCCGGGTGGCCGCGGTGACGCTCACCGGCAGCGAGCCGGCCGGGCGCGCGGTCGCCGCCACGGCGGCCGACGAGGTGAAGAAGGCCGTCCTGGAGCTGGGCGGCAGCGACCCGTTCGTGGTGATGCCGAGCGCCGACGTGGACGCGGCCGTGCGCACCGCCGTCAAGGCACGGGCGCAGAACAACGGCCAGTCCTGCATCGCCGCGAAGCGATTCATCGTGCACACCGACGTCTACGACCGGTTCACCGCCGCCTTCAGCGAGGCCATGGGCTCACTGCGGATCGGCGACCCGATGGACGAGGCGACCGAGGTCGGCCCGCTGGCCAGCCGGCAGGGGCGGGCCGACCTGGAGGAGCTGGTCGAGGACGCGCGGGCGCACGGCGCCCGGGTGGAGTGCGGCGGGCGCCGCCCCGAGGGCCGGGACGCCGGCTGGTTCTACGAGCCGACGGTGCTGACCGGCATCACCCCGGCGATGCGGATCGACCAGGAGGAGACCTTCGGGCCGGTCGCCACCGTCTACCGGGTCGCCGACCTGGACGAGGCGGTGGCGCGGGCCAACGACACGCCGTTCGGCCTCAGCTCCAACGTCTGGACGGACGACCCGGCGGAGCAGGAGCGCTTCGTCCGGGACATCCAGGCCGGCGGGGTGTTCTTCAACGGCATGACGGCCTCGCACCCGGCGCTGCCCTTCGGCGGGGTCAAGCGCTCGGGCTTCGGGCGGGAGCTGTCGGGGCACGGGATCCGGGAGTTCTGCAACGTGACCACGGTCTGGCTCGCATAGCTCCCGCCCGGCACCCCGCACCCCCACCCCTTACTCCGGCCCGGGCCGGGTCAGGCCGCCATGCGGTGCTTGCCCGGGCCGGGTGTCACCCAGCGCGCGACCATGCCGCACAGGGCGATCAGGGTCGCGCCCCACACGACGCTGAAGATGATCAGCATCGGCAGCCAGCTCACCTGCGCCCCGACGAGACCGAGGCCGAGCGAGAGCGCGACCATGAGGGTCACGGCCGTCGGGGAGAGGCTGAGCAGCGCGTGCCAGGCGCGGTGCGCCCGGCTCGGGTGCTGCGGGGCGTCGGGACCGGTGTCGAGGTCCTTGTAGGTCAGCAGGTCCATCTGGGTTCGCCTCCGGACGTCGGGGGGACTGCCGGTGAGCAGCTCACGAGGCCTTGCGGGGAGCTGCGGACTTCCTGGGGGTGGTCTTCCTGGCGGCGGCCGTCGCGGTCTTCTTCGCCGCGGCGCCCTTCCCGGCCGCCGTACTCCTCGCCGCCGCCGTGCTCTTCCCGGCCGCGGTCGCCTTCCCGGCGGAGGCGGTCTTCCCGGCGGCGGGCGCGCGCCTGCGGGGCGCGGGCTTCTCCTCGGGCTCCTCCGCAGGCTCTTCTGCGGGCTCTTCCGCATCCGCCGCGGCCGCCCCACGGCCGCGCCGGTGCCCGCCCTTGGCCTCCTTGAGGCTGCTGCGCAGCGCCTCCATCAGGTCGATGACGTTGTCCGGTGCCTGGCCCGGCTCCTCCTCGTGGGGCACCTCGACGCCCTGCAGCCGGGCCTCGATGACCTGCTGCAGCGCGTGCTGGTAGTCGTCGTGGAGCTGGGAGAGGTCGAAGTCCTCGGAGAGGGTGTCCATGAGCGAGCGCGCCATCTTCAGCTCCTGCGGCCGCACGGTCACCTCCTCCTCGGGCGCGATCCCGGCGGCCGGCCGCACCTCGTCCGGCCAGATGCAGGTCTGCAGCACCAGCGTGCCGTCGTGGACCCGCAGCACCGCCGGGGACTCCCGGCTGCGCAGCGCGATCTTGGTGACGGCGATCTGGCCGGAGTCGGTGAGCGCGTCGCGCAGCAGTGCGTACGGCTTGGCGGCGGCCTTGTCGGCCACGCCGACGTAGTACGCCTTGGAGAACATCAGCGGGTCGATCTCGCCGGCGTCCACGAAGGCCAGCACGTCGATGATCTTCTTGCTGGGCAGCGGCAGGTCGGCGAGGTCCTCGTCGGTGAGCGTGACGGTGCGGCCGTCGGGGGACTCGTAGCCCCTGGCGATCTCCGCGTACGGGACCTCCTTCTCCTCCTGTTCGCAGTACCGCTTCATCCGCACCCGCCCGCCGTCCTTGGCGTGCACCTGGTGCAGCGCGACGTCGTGCTCCTGGGTGGCGGAGTACAGGTGCACGGGGATGCTGACCAGCCCGAAGCTGATCGTCCCCTTCCAGGTGGTCTGCACGGGGTCGCCCCTTTCCCGGAGGTCCCCCTACCGGAGATTTCCCACTCTGCCCGGATTCACCCCGATCGGCCACACGATCCCCGTGCGAGCCCCGTATCGGCGGACAATGGGCGGGCGGAACGAGGAGGTGGCGCGATGCCGGGAACAGAGCCGCCCCCGCCGCCCGACCGGACCACGTACACGGTGGCGTACACCGTCACCGGGGAGCCCGGGGTGCGGCGGGCGGAGGTGACGGTCGTGCCCGGGTACTCGCAGGAGAGCGACATCCCGCGCATCCTGGCCGCCCGCATCCCCGGGCGGCCGGCGGACGGGCAGCGGGCGGACGGGCAGCGGGACGAGCAGCCGCCGGACGGGCGCATCGTCCTGCTGGAGGTGCGCCCGGTGTGAGGCCCACGCGGCGCGGCCGGGCCTGGACGGGCCCGACCCGCCGAACGGAGGCACCGGCGCGTGTCACCGGTTGATCGTCCCGCGCCGGGCCGCTCCGCTCCCTAGCATCGGGACTCCGCGCCCTCCCCCGATATCGCGTGACGGAACGTCACCTCCCGCCCCAGGAGCGTTCATGCCCTCGTCCCCGGGCGGACCCGCCCGCACTGCCGGCCCCGGCCGCACTGCGCGCGCGCCCCGGCGCAGCTCCCTGCGCGCGCTCGGCGAGTGGTGCGCACGCCGCTCGATCCTCGTGATCGTGCTCTGGCTGGTCGCACTGGCCGGCGTCCAGGTGATCGACCGCGCGGTCGGCGGGACGTTCTCGGACGACTTCTCGCTCTCGAACACCCAGGCCCAGGAGGGGCGCGACGTCCTCCGGGAGCACGAGCCGTCGGTGGGCGGCACCAGCGCCCAGGTGGTACTCCACGACGCCCAGGCGCTGACCTCCTTCCAGAGCCAGGTCGACCAGGTGGTCGGCTCCCTGCGCCAACTGCCGCACGTGCAGTCCGTGCAGAGCCCGCTGCCGCCCTCCGGCCAGCCCGCCCCGCCCGGCGGCCCGCTCTCCGCGGACGGCCTCACCGGCTACATCACCGTCCGCTTCGACGTGAACCCCACCACCCTGGGCGACACCTACCTCGACGAGGTGGACACGGCCGTCGCCCCGCTGCGGGACGCCGGGGTGCAGGTCGAGTACGGCGGGCCGCTCGGTGAGCTGGCGCGTCCGGCCGCCGACGACCGGGTCAGCGAACTGATCGGCTTCGCCGTCGCGATCGTCGTCCTGCTGATCGGCTTCGGCAGCGTCATCGCGGCCGGCCTGCCGCTGGCCACCGCCCTGATCGGCGCCATCGTCGGCCTCGGGCTGCTCGGCCTGCTGGCCGCGGCCACCACGTTCGCCACCGTGGCCCCGACCCTGGCGACCATGATCGGCATCGGGGTCGGTATCGACTACGCGCTCTTCCTGCTCACCCGGCACCGGCAGAACCTGATGGACGGCAAGGACCCGGTGGCCGCCGCCGGGCACGCCGTGGCCACCAGCGGCCGGGCGGTGCTGGTCTCCGGCTGCACGGTGGTCATCGCCCTGGCCGGCCTGGTCGTCTCGCGGGTCGACTTCATCGCCAAGCTCGGCGCCGCCGCCGGGGTGACGGTGGTCTCCGCCGTGCTGGCCGCGCTGACCCTGCTTCCCGCGCTGATGGGCCTGATCGGCCGCCGGATGGACCGCTGGACCGTGCACCGACCGGTCGCCGAGACCGGGGCCGCACCCGGTGAGGAGATCACCGGCAGCTGGCACCGCTACGCCCAGCGGGTCGAGCGCCGCCCCTGGTGGTTCCTGACGGCCGGGGTGATCGTCGTCGCCGTCCTCGCCATCCCGCTCCTCTCCATCCAGCTCGGCCACATCGACGACGGGGCCGACCCGACCTCCTTCACCGACCGGCGCGCCTTCGACCTGATGTCCGACGCCTTCGGCCCCGGCTCGAACGGTCCGATCACCGTGGTCGTCGACCAGAGCGCCGTCCCCGCCGACGCCCGGCCCGCGCTGCAGAGCTCCGTGCAGCAGGCGCTCGCCGGCGTGCCCGACACGGCCGGCGTCACCCCGCTCCAGACCAGCTCCGACGGCGCCGTGCTGTTCGACACCGTTACACCCGCGCAGCGGCCGCAGGACCGGCAGACCACCGACCTGGTGGGCAACCTCTCCGGCACCGTCCTGCCGCAGGCCGTGGCGGGCACCGGCGCCGAGACCTACGTGACCGGAACGACCGCCGCCCAGGTCGAGTTCGGCGACATCGTCGCCGCGCGCCTGCTGCCGATCATCGCCGTCGTGGTCGGCCTGTCCTTCCTGATCATCCTCCTCGTCTTCCGCGGCCTGCTGGTCGCGGTCAAGGCGGCCGTCCTCAACCTGCTCTCCATCGCGGCCTCGTACGGCGTCGTCGTGGCGGTCTTCCAGTGGGGCTGGGGCGGGCCCGCGCTCGGGGTCTCGGGCACCGTACCGATCGAGAGCTACGTGCCGATGATGATGTTCGCCATCGTCTTCGGCCTCAGCATGGACTACGAGATCTTCCTGCTGTCCCGGGTGCACGAGGCCTGGCTGCGCACCGGGGACAGCCGGGGCAGCGTCGCGCACGCCCTGGAGATCACCGCCCGCGTGATCAGCTGCGCCGCACTCATCATGGTCAGCGTCTTCGCCGCCTTCATCGTCAGCGACAACATCGTCATCAAGATGATGGGCCTCGGGCTGGCCGTCAGCGTGCTGATCGACGCCACCGTCGTGCGGCTGCTCCTGGTGCCCGCCGTGATGACCCTGCTCGGTTCGGCCGCCTGGTGGACGCCCCGGGCGCTGGACCGGATCCTGCCGCACATCGACACGGAGGGCGAGGAGTCGTGACCCCGTGCGGCGCCCTCAGGCGTCGAGCGAGGCCAGCGTGACGATGGTGATGTCGGACGGCGCCCCGACCCGGACCGGCGGGCCCCAGGCGCCGGCGCCGCGGGTCACGTAGAGCTGGGTGTCGCCGTACCGCTCCAGCCCGGCGACGGTGGGGTTGGCCAGTTCGGCGAGGTAGTTGCCGGGCCAGAGCTGGCCGCCGTGGGTGTGACCGGACAGCTGGAGGTCGACGCCGTGCCGCACGGCGTCGTGGATGGTGACCGGCTGGTGCGAGAGCAGCACCGAGGTGCGGGAGCGGTCGCGGTCGCCGAGCGCCCTGGCGAAGTCCGGGCCGTCGCCCTCGGAGCGCCCGGCGAGGTCGTTCACCCCGGCCAGGTCGAAGCCGGGCAGTTCGACGCGCGCGTTCTGCAGCGGGTGGACGCCCAGCTCGCGGACGAAGTCCACCCAGGGTGCCGCGCCGGAGAAGTACTCGTGGTTGCCGGTGACGAAGTACGCGCCGTCGCGTGCCCGCAGCTGCGCCAACGGCTCCGCGGCACGGCCGAGTTCGGGCACCGTGCCGTCCACCAGGTCGCCCACGATCGCGATCAGGTCGGGCTGCGCGCCGTTGATCGTGTCGACGATCCGCTGCGTGTGGCCGCGGCCGAGGATCGGCCCGAGGTGGATGTCGCTGACCACGGCGATCCGGTAGCCGTGCGCGCGGGCGGGCAGCTTGGCCAGCGGCACGGTGACCTGCTTCAGCCGCGGCCCGCGCAGCACCCCGTACGCGCCGTTGCCGACGATGGCCGCCGCCGCACCGGAGGCGCCGATCGCGACCGTCCGGGCGACGAAGAGCCGGCGCTCGGGCGAGGGGGCGGACGGCGGCGCCTCCTCGGACCGGCGCTCGGGCGAAGGGCCGGACGGTGGCGCCTCCCCGGACCGGCGCGCTCCGGCGGGAGCCGGCGACGATCGACGCGGGAGCCGGAGCAGCAGCGGCCGGACGGCCTCGCCGACCGCGAGCGCCATCAGCAGGTAGAGCAGCACGGCGAGCCAGAGGTACCCCGGCCAGGCCACAAGGCGCTCGACGGACATCGGCAGCTTCCGCCCGCCGACCAGCGCGCCCACCGCGAGCAGCGGCAGGACGACGGCGAGCACCGTCCCGGTCCGGCGCCACCAGCCGCCGGGCGCGGAGACGTCGCGCACCAGGCGCCGCCAGAGGTACCAGTGCGCGAGGGCCAGGGCGGCGAGGACGGCGAGCAGGCCGAGCACCACGAGGACGATCATCACGCGGCCAGTATTCACGGCCCGCCGACGGGCTCCCGCAGCGGGCCCGTGGAGACTTTCCGGAGGCGCCCCGGTGGCCCTCCGTAGGCCCGAACTGCCTGACGCTGCCTCAGATTTGAGCTTTCCACGACATCTGTTCACCCACCCTGACCTGGCCTTTTGTGTCCGCTGAGCGAACAATTTCCGGTGCCTTGTTCCGATACTCGTAGGTAGAAGTTAGGTTGCACCGCAATGCGCGGGTCCGTCCCCCACCCTCCGGTGAACGAGCCGAGGGTCAGCCGCGCTGGAAAGGCAACAGGACACCCTCACATGAGTGCGGAAACCACCACCTCGGCCGAGAAGTCGCCGGTCGACGCCGGCACCCGGCAAGACCACGGCCACGGCACACCCGGCCTCGGCGCCGACGGGCACCTGAAGCCCGGGCTCAAGAACCGCCACCTGTCGATGATCGCGATCGGCGGCGTGATCGGCGCCGGCCTCTTCGTCGGCTCCGGCGCGGGCATCGCGTCCACCGGCCCCGGCATCCTGCTCTCCTACACGCTGGCCGGTGTGCTGGTCGTGCTGGTGATGCGGATGCTCGGCGAGATGGCCGCGGCGGACCCGCAGAGCGGCTCGTTCTCCGCGTACGCGGACCGGGCACTCGGCCGCTGGGCCGGGTTCACCATCGGCTGGCTGTACTGGTTCTTCTGGGTCGTGGTGCTGGCCGTCGAGGCCACCGCCGGAGCGAAGATCCTCAACAACTGGGTGCCCGGGGTGCCGCAGTGGGGGTGGGCGCTGATCGTGATGGCGGTGCTGACCGCCACCAACCTCTTCTCGGTCGCCTCCTACGGCGAGTTCGAGTTCTGGTTCGCCGGGATCAAGGTGGTGGCGATCGCCGCCTTCCTGGTGATCGGCGTCCTGGCCGCGTTCGGGCTGCTGCCCGGCACCCACGCGGTCGGCACGGAGAACCTGACCGGCCACGGCGGCTTCCTGCCGCACGGTGTGGGAGCGGTCTTCACCGGCATGCTGACAGTCGTCTTCGCCTTCATGGGCAGCGAGATCGTCACCCTGGCCGCCGGCGAGTCGGAGGACCCGGAGAAGGCGGTCAGCAAGGCCACCAACAGCGTGATCTGGCGGATCGGCGTCTTCTACCTGGGCTCGATCCTGCTCGTGGTCACCCTGCTGCCGTGGGACTCCGACGCCGTCAAGGGCAGCCCGTACGTGGCCGTGCTGGAGCACGTCGGCATCCCGGGCGCCGGCCAGGTGATGGACGTGATCGTGCTGACGGCCGTGCTCTCCTGCCTCAACTCGGGCATGTACACCGCCTCGCGGATGGCGTTCTCGCTCGGCCAGCGCGGTGACGCGCCCAAGGCCTTCGCCACCGTGACCCGGCGCGGCGTGCCGCTGGTCGCCATCCTCTCCTCGGTGGTCTTCGGCTTCGTCGCCGTCTTCTTCAACTACACCTCCCCCGACACCGTCTTCTCCTTCCTGCTCAACTCCTCCGGCGCGGTCGCGCTCTTCGTCTGGCTGGTGATCTGCTTCTCCCAGCTGAAGATGCGCAAGATCATCGAGAACGAGATGCCGGAGCGCCTGACCGTGCGGATGTGGCTGTACCCCTACCTCACCTGGGCCGCCATCGGCATGATCGGGTTCGTGATGGCGTACATGTTCACCGACGCCGACGGGCGCAAGCAGATGTACCTGTCGCTGGTCGCCGCAGCCATCGTGCTGACGGCATCGGCCGTGGTGGGCCGTCGGCGGCGGGCCGCGGCGGTGGCACCGGCCGCCTGATCCGGACCGCGCCGCCCGTGCACACCGGGCCCGGGAGCCGTTGCGGCGGCTCCCGGGTCCGGTGCCGTCTCCGCCTCGGACTCCGCTTCGGCACCGGACCATGACGAGGCGGATATGACCAGCCGACGGCCAGCCCCTACCCTTTCCCCCTATGCGAGATCTTGTGGCGGGGATGGGGTACCTGGCCAAGGGCCAGAAGTGGGTGGGGCGGCACGGCCGCTGGTGGGCGTTCGGGATGATCCCCGCGCTGCTCACCCTGATCGGATACGCGGTGGCGCTGGGGTTCCTCGGCGACTGGTCGGAGGACCTCGCCGCCTGGGCCACCCCCTTCGCCGACGACTGGGGCTCGCCCTGGCAGGGCCTGCTGCGCGGCGCGCTCGCGCTGATCGTCTTCGGCGGCGGGCTGCTGATCTCGCTGATCACGTTCACCGCCGTCACGCTCCTGGTCGGCCAGCCGTTCTACGAGTCGCTCTGCGAGAAGGTGGACGAGAGCGAGGGCGGCGCGCCCACCCCGCCGGACGTTCCGCTCTGGCGTGAGCTGGTGGTCTCGGCACGCGACAGCCTGTACGTGCTGGTCCGGGTGGCCGGGTTCGGCATCCTGCTGTTCGCCTGCGGATTCATCCCGGTGGTCGGGCAGACGCTGGTGCCGGTCGCCGGCTTCCTGGTCTCCGGTTTCTTCATGGCGGTCGAGCTGACCGCGGTCGCCCTCCAGCGGCGCGGGGTGCCGCAGCGCGAGCGGATCCGGCTGCTGCGTGCCCGCCTCGGGCTGGCGCTCGGCTTCGGCGTGCCGCTGATCCTGGCCTTCCTGGTCCCGTTCGTCACCGTTCTCGCCATGCCGGGGGCCGTCGCCGGCGCCACGCTGCTGGGCCGGGACCTGGTGCCGGTCGAGGAGGCCGAGAGCGAGGAGGAAGAGGAGGACGGCCCCGCCGACGGGTCCACCCCCCGCTTCCCCTCCTACCCGGCGTACACGGAGCAGCAGCCGGTGCCCGGCAACCCGTACGCGAACGCTCCGGTGGCGGCCGAGCACAACCCGTACCGGAGCCACTGATCCGGTGACCGGCCGGTCACCCTGCGCCCATCGGCGGGCGGCCCGGGTGTGAAGCCGCCCACACGGCCTTTCCCGTCTACTGCCGTCGATAGTGGTCGGCCGCGCGCGGAGGCGGCCCGGAGGGTCGGGGGCGGGGCGGCCGGACCGGCCAGCCCCGGGCCGGGAGCCGACGGGAGACCGGAAGAACGCAGGCGGCGGGCCCGTCCGGGCCGATTGTTCGTCGACGGTGCAAGCGATTCACCCCCTGTTTGAACAAAACGGACAAATCATCTCGAAGCGCCCGGCCATGGCCGGGCGCTTCGTCGTTCCCCCCGCCCCACCCACTACTGCGCGTAGTACCTGGCGCCTTTGCCGCCCGCGCCGCGCTCTGCCAAGAATGGCCCGTCGCCAGGCAGCGCGGACCGGCCCCACGGCCGCCGCGCACCCCGCCCGCCCCGCCCTCACCGCCGGGGTGCCATGGCCGTCCCGGACGGCATTGCGGGCCCCCGCTCACCCGAGCCCCGCCCCGCGTGCCGGATGCCCCCGTGCTCCCGACGCGGCCCCCGACGGAAAAGGATCGTCCGCTCCATGCAGCTCAGCCATGCCCGCCGCAACTCGCTGATCACCGGTATCACCACCCTCGTGGTGGCGAGCGCGGCCACCGCCGCCCTCGCCATCCCGCAGAGCGGCGGCAACGTCGCCGAGGCCGCCGCCCCGGTGGCCGGGGTCGCCGGGGTCTCCGTGGACGGGCAGCCGGCCGCAGCCGAGGCCCCCCAGGCCGACGCCGCCGCTGCCGCGGCCGCCCAGGCTCAGGCCGCCGCCCAGGCGCAGGCCGAGGCGGACGCCGCTGCCGCTGCCGCGCAGGCCCAGGCCGCCGCCCAGGCGCAGGCCGAGGCCGACGCGAAGGCCCAGGCGGACGCCAAGGCCAAGGCCGACGCCCAGGCCGCCGCCTCCCGCTCGCAGCAGCGCCCGGCCCTCAACGCCAAGCCGAGCTACTCCGGCAGCCCGCGCGACATCGCCGCCCAGATCGTCCCGGCCGGCCAGCTGCAGTGCTTCAGCAACATCGTCTCCCACGAGAGCAGCTGGAACCCGCTCGCCGTCAACGCCTCCTCCGGCGCCTACGGCCTGGTCCAGGCCCTCCCCGGCTCCAAGATGGCCTCCGCCGGCTCCGACTGGCGCACCAACCCGGCCACCCAGATCAAGTGGGGCCTGGACTACATGAACTCCCGCTACGGCAGCCCCTGCGCCGCCTGGTCGTTCTGGCAGTCGCACCACTGGTACTAAGCCGGCCCCGACTCACCAGGGCATAGCCGAGGACCCCGCGCGGAACTCCGCGCGGGGTCCTCGGCTTTCCCGCCCACCGAACCGCTTCCCGCCCACGGGGCCGCCGGGTGCGGTGCTGACGTGGACGCGCCCGGCACGACGGGTGAAGATATGGCGCACGCTCGTACGATTTGACGGGTATTGCTCAGAATTACGGGACGTCAGGCCTTTGCCACCTCCCGCATCCGCTCCTACGCTCCGGCCTCATGCCCTCACCTCTGATCAGCGTCGTACTCCCCGCCTACGACCAGCAGAAACAGCTCCCGGAGTGCCTGGACTCGCTGCTCGCCCAGTCCTTCCGCGACTTCGAGGTCATCGTGGTCGCGGACCGGTCCCCCGACTCCCCGGCCGGGCTCGTCGACGCGTTCGCGGCCCGGCACCCGCAGGTCACGGTGCTCCACCTGCACGCCGCCGTCGGCGTCGGCGTCAGCCGCAACGCGGGGGCGGCGCGGGCGCGCGGCGAGTACCTGCTCTTCCTGGACGCCGACCACCTGCTGCCCCGGGACGCCCTGCGGTCCATGGCCGACCGGCTGGCGCAGACCGGGCCGGTGGACGTGCTGCTGTTCGGCCACACCCGGCGGCACGGCGGGCGGGACTGGCCGGGCGGCGCGGAGGCACTGCTGGCCGAGGCGGGGCCGGACGTGTTCGGGCCGCTGGACCACCCCGAGCTGGTCGGCGCGCCCGCACTGGCCTGGGACCGGCTGCTGCGCCGCGAGCACTGGCAGGGCCGGGAGCTGGCCTTCCCGGACGGCCGGTACGAGGAGATCGCGCCGGTCCACGGGGCGATGCTGACCGCCGGGCGGATCGCCGTACTGTCACGCGCCTGCGTCCAGCTGCGCCGCCGCGAGACCGTCCACCCCACCGGCTCGCCCGGGAGCAGCCGGTTCGACATCTTCGAGCAGTACGAGCGGAGCTTCGCGCAGCTGGACGAACTGGTGGCCGGGCGGCCCGAGCTGGACACCCTCCGGGACGCGCTGTTCATCCGGATGATCCGGCACTACCTCTTCGTCTTCGACCTCGCCGGGTGCGTGTCGCGCGCCGAGCGTCCGCAGTTCTTCCACCGCGCCGCCGAGCACCACCGCCGGTTCCTGCCGGCCGGGCACCGGCGGCCGGCCGGCCGCGAGGGCGTGAAGTTCTCCCTGCTGGCCGGCGGTGCCTACCCGGCGTTCGAGATGGCCAAGCTCTCGCACATCGCCAAGGGCACCCTCACGGGCTCGGCGCGGCGCAAGGCTTCCTGACAGCGGTCACGCGTGGGCGGTGCCGCCGTCGGCGGCCATCGCGGCGGCGATCCGCCGGGCGGTCGCGGCCCACGCCTCGGCGGACAGCGGCGGCAGGACGTCCATCCAGAGCGGGAGGGTGGAACCGCGCAGCTGCATCATGCCCTCGGGCCGGGCGATCAGCCAGAGGTGCAGGCGCGCGGCGCCGTCACCCCACTTGTTGACGTGCACCCGGGCGATGCCGCCGAGCGAGAGCAGGGCCGCCTCGACCCTCCCCCAGCCTTCGGCTGGGAGGTGCCCCCATCCGCATCGGGCCGAGCTCGGCGGCGCGCCCGGGCGGCAGGTCGAGCAGGTCGTGGTGGTCGCGCGGCTGGAGCAGGACGACGGCGGGCAGTCCGGAGGGGGCCTCGGCGGTGCTCAGCCGCCAGTGCTCGTCCGTCCAGAGGAAGTCCGCGTCCGGGCGGGCGCACTGCCGGCAGCTCTCCGGCCCGTCATCGCCCTGGCGGGGCGGTTCGGGCAGCTCGGGCGCGTCGAGCACCTTGGCCCGGAGCTCGCCCTCGAACGGGAAGATGTCCCAGGAGTGGGCGCCGTCGACCGGGAGGGGCGGGCGCTCGCCGATCGGCAGGCCGGCGAGGTAGGGGCTGGTTCCGGCGGTGTCGCCGGTCTCGTCCTCGGTGATCATGGCAGTCGACCCTCCCAGATGACACCCCGTCGGCGGTACCCCGGGGTGGCCCGTACCGCGGGCGGGGGCCCGGCTGCGATGATCGGCGGCGGTACGCCAGCCCGCCCCACCCCGGGAGGACCACCGTGAGCCGACCGTCCGCCCACCCCGGCGCCGACCTCGCCCGGGAGTTGGCCGCCACGCTGCGCGGCGAGGTCCGCTTCGGCGCCGCCGAACGCACCGTCTACAGCCACGACGCCTCCAACTACCGCCACCTGCCGCTCGGCGTGGTCAAGCCGGCCGACCTGGACGACGTGCGCACCGCGCTCGCGCTCTGCCGCCAGTACGGCGTGCCGGTGGTGCCGCGCGGGGCCGGGACCAGCATCGGCGGGCAGGCGATCGGCCCGGGCGCCGTCGTCCTGGACTTCCGGCGCCACCTGGGCGCGGTGCTCGGGGTGGACCGGGACCGCCGCACCGCCCGGGTGGAGCCCGGCGCCGTCCTGGACGACCTCCAGCGGGCCGCCCGCCCGCACGGGCTGCGGTTCGGGCCGGACCCGTCCACACACAGCCGGTGCACGCTCGGCGGCATGATCGGCAACGACTCCTGCGGCGCGCACTCGGTGGCCTGGGGGCGGACGGCCGACAACGTGGAGTCGCTGGACCTGCTGCTCGCCGACGGCACCGAGCTGACCGTCGGCGGCCCGCTCGGGCCCCACGAGCGCGCCGCACTGCTGGAGCTGCCCGGCCGGGCCGGCCAACTCCACCGCGATCTCCAGGAGTTCACCGACCGCAATCTCGCCCTGATCCGCCAGGGCATGCCGGACCTGCCCCGCCGCACCTCCGGCTACCCGCTGGACGCGCTGCTGCCCGAGCGGGGGTACGACCTCGCCCGGGCGCTCACCGGCACCGAGGGCACCTGCGCGCTGCTGCTCGGCGCGACCGTCCGGCTGGTCGAGGAGCCGCCGGTCCGCGCCCTGGTGGTGGCCGGCTACCCCGACGAGACCGCCGCCGCCGACGCCGTGCCCGCACTGCTGCCCCTGCGCCCGCTGACCGTCGAGGGGATGGCCGCCGACCTGATCGCCGCGCTGCTCGCCGCCGGGCCGCGCCCACCGGCACTGGACCGGCTGCCCGACGGCTCCTGCTGGCTCTTCCTGGAGGTCGGTGGCGCCACCGCGCTGGAGGCCTACCAGGCCGCCCGAGGGCTCGCGGACGCGGTGCGCCGCGAGCCCTCGGCCGCCGTCGCCCTGGTCACCGACCCGGGCGAGCAGCGTCAGCTGTGGAGGGTGCGCGAGGCCGGCGCCGGGATCGCCACCCGGCTGCCCGGGGGCGGCGAGGCCTGGCCCGGCTGGGAGGACTCGGCCGTCCCGCCGGAGCGCCTCGGCGACTACCTGCGCGACCTTCGGGCACTGCTGCGCCGGCACAGTCTGCGCGGAATCCCGTACGGGCACTTCGGCGAGGGCTGCGTCCACCTGCGGATCGACTTCCCGCTCACCGAGCCCCAAGGGGTGCTGGTGTTCCGGGAGTTCATGGAGCAGGCGGCCGATCTCGCGGTCTCGTACGGGGGTTCGCTCTCCGGCGAGCACGGCGACGGGCAGGCCCGGGGCGAGCTGCTGCCACGCATGTACCGGCCCGAAATCATCGGCCTGTTCGGCGGGTTCAAGCGGATCTGGGATCCCGAGAACCTGCTCAACCCGGGCACCCTGGTCGACCCGCGCCCGCTCGACTCCGACCTGCGCTTCGCCGGGCCGGTACGCGAACTGCCGCTCGCCCTCCCCTACGAGCAGGACGGCGGCAGCCTCGCCAAGGCGGTGCGCCGCTGCGTCGGCGTCGCCAAGTGCGTCGATCCCGACACCGGGGTGATGTGCCCGAGTTACATGGCCACCAGCGAGGAACGGCACTCCACCCGGGGCCGCGCCCGGCTGCTCGCCGAGATGCTGCGCGGCGGCGCGGGGGCCACCGGGAGCGCGATCCCGGACGGCTGGCACTCGCCCGAGGTCCGGGAGGCGCTGGACCTCTGCCTCGGCTGCAAGGGCTGCGCGAGCGACTGCCCGGTCCACGTCGACATGGCCACCTACAAGACCGAGTTCCTGTACCAGCACTACCGCCACCGGCCGCGGCCCCTCCCCCACTACTCGATGGGCTGGCTGCCGCTCTGGCTGCGGGCGGTCGCCCTCGCCCCCGGCGCGGCCAACCTGGTCGCCCGTTCCCCCGCGGCCGGGCTGCTGAAGCGGCTCGGCGGGGTGGACCGGCGCCGGGTCGTCCCGGTCTTCCCGCCCGAGACCTTCACCCGCTGGTACCGCCGCCACCGCGCCGCCGGCCCGGCCCCGGCCGGCGCCCGGCCCGTGCTGCTCTGGCCGGACACCTTCTCCGACCACCTCCAGCCGAACGTGCTGCGCGCCGCCGTCGAGGTGCTGGAACACCTCGGCTTCGACGTCCGGCTGCCGGCCGGCCCGGTCTGCTGCGGCCTGACCTGGTACTCCACCGGCCAACTCGGCACCGCCCGGCGGGTGATGCGCCGCAGCCTGCGGGCGCTGGCCGCCACCGGACTGCCCGAGGACACCCCGGTGGTCGGCATGGACCCGAGCTGCACCGCCACCCTGCGCGAGGACCTGCCCCGCCTGCTCGGCCCCGACGGCCGCCCGCTCGCCCTGCGGACCCGCACCTTCGCCGAGTTCGTCGACGAGTACGCGCCGGACGCCCCGCTCCCCCAGGCCCCCGTCGACGCGATCACCCAGACCCACTGCCACCAGCACGCCGTGCTCGGCACCGCCGCCGACCGCCGGGTCGAGGCCCGGATGGGCCTGCGGAACCGGGTCCTGGACTCCGGCTGCTGCGGCCTGGCCGGCAACTTCGGCTTCGAGCAGGGCCACTTCGAGGTGTCGGAGGCGATCGCCGAACGCGTCCTGCTCCCGGAGGTCCGGGCTGCCGCGCAGTCCACGGTGATCCTGGCCGACGGCTTCAGCTGCCGCACCCAGATCTCCCAACTCGCCGAAGGGCGGCAGTCGCTGCACCTCGCGGAGCTGATGCAGCGGGCACTGCGCGAGGGCCGATGACGGTTCGATCCCGCACGCCTTCGGTCTGGGTAGCCGGCGCTAGCGCTTGACCGCCACGCCCCCGTACATCGCGATGTCCTGGTCGCGCACGGGGGCGGCGTCCGCGTCGGGCCGCCAGTGGTGGACCAGGGTCACGCCCGGGTCGAGCAGCTCGTAGCCGTCGACGGTGACTCCCGGACAGGGCTTGGCAGTTCCCGGATCGCGGGCACCGCCGCGGGGCGAGACCTGCGACGCCCGCACCCCGGACGCGCGCACCCCAGACGCGCGCACCGCAAAGGCGCGCACCCCCGGACGCGCACACCGGACGCGCACCGGACGAATCGCTGACACCGCCCACCCCGGCCCGCCACAATGACGGCATGACGCTGACCACCGCCGAGGCGGACAAGATCCTCGCCGACAACTTCGCCCGCTGGGTGCAGGAGCTCGGCCTCTCGGTGACCGAGACCGGCCCACGGCACGCCGTCCTGCGGCTGCCGTGGTCCGACCGACTGGCGCGCGAGGGCGGCGGGTTGTCCGGTCAGGCGCTGATGGCCGCCGCCGACACCGCGAGCGTCGTCGCGGTCTCCGCGGCGCTGGGCGGCTTCGGGCCGATGACCACCGTCCAGCAGTCGACCAGCTTCCAGCGTGCCGTCACCGGCCGGGACGTCCTGGTGCACGCCCGGGTCACCAAGCTGGGGCGGCGGATCGCCTTCCTCGACATCACCCTGACCGCCGAGGGCGAGGACGAGCCCGCCGCCCACGCCACCACCGTGTACGCGCTGGCCGGTTGAGGCCCGTCGCCGGTCACACGCCCGGCCGCCACAGGCCCCGCGCCGCTACACACCCTGCGGCTGCTGCACCTCCGTCGACCTCGGGTTCTCCTCCGCGCAGACCGCCGAGACGAACTCCGCCAGCCGGGCCTGCGGCAGCCCCCGGGCGATGTCGGCCTCGCTGATCATCCCGACGAGCTCGTGCTCCGGGTGGTTGATCACCGGCAGCCGGCGCACCCGGTACTGCTCCATCACCCGCAGCACCTGCTCGGCGTCCTCGTCCGCCTCGACCGTCATCGGCCGCCCCTGGGCCAGTTCGCCCGCGGTGACCTCCGCCGGGTCGCGGCCCTCGGCGACGCACTTCAGCACGATGTCCCGGTCGGTGACGATGCCCAGCAGCTTCTGCCGCTCACCGCAGATGGGCAACGCCCCGACGTCGCGTTCCTTCATGATCCGGGCTGCGGTGGCGAGCGTCTCGTGCTCGCGGATGCACTCCGCGCCCGGGTGCATGATGTCGCTGGCTCTGGTCATGATCGGCCTCCTGACGTGCCTGTCACTGCCGCTGCCGCTTACTCCAATCGTGGTCCGGCCCCGGAGGTGCCGCCACCGGGCCCCGCGGTCGCTCCGTCGGGCGACGCCTCCGGACGGCCCCCGTCCGGTGGCGGGTCGGACGGCGGTTCCAGCGGCGAGTGCTCCAGCAGCTCCTCCAGCGGCGGCAGTTCGAGCTGCTCCACCGGCGGAAGCCGCGGCCCCTCCGTGCCCGGACGGACCGCCGCCTCCTCCTCCCCGCCCCCGTCCCCCTTTCGGGCCGACTGCCGCTGCACCTCGGCCGCGCTGTCCAGGAACCGCAGCAGCTCGACCGGGAACGGCAGCACCAGCGTCGAGTTCTTCTCCGCCGCGACCTCCACCACGGTCTGCAGCAGCCGCAGTTGGAGCGCCGCCGGGGTCGCGCTCATCACCGCCGCCGCCTCCGACAGCCGCGCCGACGCCTGGTACTCGCCGTCCGCCGTGATGATCCGCGCGCGGCGCTCCCGCTCGGCCTCCGCCTGCCGGGACATCGAGCGCTTCATCGACTCCGGCAGGGCGACGTCCTTGATCTCCACCCGGTCGATCTCGATGCCCCAGCCGAGCGCCGGGCTGTCGATCATCAACTCCAGGCCCTGGTTGATCGGCTCGCGGTTGGCCAGCAGGTCGTCCAGCTCGCTCTTGCCGATGATCGACCGCAGCGAGGTCTGCGCGACCTGCGAGATCGCGAAGTTGTAGTCCTGCACGTTGACGGTCGCCTTCACCGGGTCCTCCACCCGGAAGTAGACGACCGCGTCCACCCGCACGGTCACGTTGTCGCGGGTGATGCCCTCCTGGGCGGGGATCGGCATCGTCACGATCTGCACGTTCACCCTGCGCAGCCGGTCCGCCACCGGCATCAGCATCACCAGCCCCGGATCCCGCACCTCGTCGCGCACTCTGCCGAAGCGGAACACCACGCCGCGCTGGAACTGCTGGACCACCCGGAGACTCAACCCGGCCACCAAGGCCGTCAGCAGCATCACGCCGACAATGACTCCCAACACCACATCGACGACCATCACGGCCTCCTCGCGCGCAGCAGCGAGTCCCGGCGGTCGCCGACCCGGCCCAGCCGGGAGCCGCCGGAGCAGCTGATTCCACGCTACGCCTGCGCGGGCGCCGCCGGAACGCGCGGACTCGGCAGCCGTGGTGGTGTCCGGCCACGCCCTAGGATCGGGGCCATGCCCCAGCCCGCCGCCGGAGGCCCGGCCGCCGACCCCGACGACCCGCGCCACCCCGCCGCGGCCGCCGCCCGGGCCGAGGGGCTGGCCGCGCTCGACCGGGTGGTCACCGGCTGCCGCGCCTGCCCACGCCTGGTCCGGTGGCGCGAGGAGACCGCCCGCACCAAGCGCCGTGCCTACCTCGACTGGGACTACTGGGCCCGCCCGATCCCCGGCTTCGGCCCGCCCGACGCCCCGCTCGTCCTGGTCGGCCTCGCCCCCGCCGCCCACGGCGCCAACCGCACCGGCCGGATCTTCACCGGCGACCCCTCCGGCGACCTGCTCTACGCCGCCCTGCACCGGCTCGGACTGGCCAACCGCCCCGAGTCCGTCCGGTACGGCGACGGGCTGCGCCTGCACGGCGTCCGGATCACCGACCCGGTCCGCTGCGCGCCGCCCGACAACAAGCCGACCACCGGCGAACGCGACACCTGCCGCCCGTGGATCGTCCGCGAGCTGGAGCTGCTGCGGCCCACCGTCCGGACCGTGGTCGCGCTCGGCGGCTTCGCGTGGCAGGCGCTGCTCCCCGCGGTCGAGGCCGCCGGCTGGCAGCTCCCCCGCCCCCGGCCCGCCTTCGGCCACGGCGCCCACGTCACCCTGCCGGCCCGCGACGGCGGCCCTCCGCTGGAGCTGTACGGGTGCTACCACGTCAGCCCGCGCAACACGAACACCGGCCGGCTCACCACCCCGATGCTGCGCGACCTGCTCCGCACCGCCGCCCGCTCGGCGGGGCTCACCCCGAGCGAGGAGGAGTAGCGGCTCAGCCGAACCGCGCCGCCTTCCGCTTCGCCGCGCGCGCCCAGACCGCCGGCAGCTCCCGCCGTGCCGCCTCGCCGGCCGCCAGCTCCTGCGCGTACAGCACGCCGTATCCGAACGTCTCGCCGGAGGCCTCCGCGTGCTGCCGCAGCGCCTCCGCCGCGACCACCGCGTCCTGGTGCTCCCCGAGCACGTCCTGCACGGCCTTCATCCGCTCGACGTACTCCTCCGCCGCCCGGCCGCCCACCGGCAGTGCCGTCTCACCCACGTACCGGGCCCGCTTCGCCGCCTTCCGGGCCTCGTGGAGGGCCTCGTCCCGGCCCGGCCCGGTGCCGTCCTGCCCGACGGCCAGCGCCCGTCGCACCCGCTCCGCCGTCCGCCGCTGCTCCCGTACGGCGACCCTGGCCAGCTCCCGCCCGGCGGCCCGCTTCGCCCGCCCGCGCAGCGGCGGTTCGGCCAGCAGCGCGGCCAGGCCGTCCGCCAGGGCGCGCCGCCGCGGGCTGTCCAGCGCCGCCACCACCTCGGGCCGGACCCGCCGGTACTCGGCCCGCCCCCACCGCTCCAGCTCGGCCGCCACCCGCTCGGGACGGCACACCGCCGGCAGCGCCCGTGCCCGCGCCACCAGCCGCTCGCCCAGCACCTCCCGGTCCCGGGCCCGCCCGAGCGCCGCCCCCAGCCAGCGCAGCTCGGCCACCAGCTCGTCGGTGGCCCCGGCGGCGAACAGCCTCCGGTACGTCCGCAGCGCGCTGCGCAGCCGCCGGCAGGCCACCCGCATCCGGTGCACCGCGTCGGGTTGGTCCGCCCGCACGGCATCGTCCAGTCCGGCCAGCACGGCGGCCTGCTCCCCGATCCGGTCGAGCACCACCGCACCGACCGTGGGACCGTCTGCGCCCACGCGCACTCACCCCCTCGTCGGGGCCTCCGGGACGCCTTCCAGGCTAGCCCGCCACGCCCCGGGCGGGGCGGTGGGCGGCGGCGTGGTCGGCGCGGAGCCGGTAGGTGTTCCGCTCCGGGGTGGTGATCTCGGACAGTTCGCCCCGGCGCCGGTCCGGGTCGAGGGCGCACGGGGACGGCGTACGTCAGCATCCGGGCTGTCAGGGGCCGGATGCTGACGGCCCGGAACCCCTCCGCGCCGCCCCGGACCCGTCCCGCCGGTGAACTCCGCGCCCCTGGCCCGCGAACGGTCGGCCTCCGCCGGGCAATCCCGTGCGGCGGCTGCCCGCCGGCCCCCGACGCGCCCTCGTGCGGGATGTAAGCGCCGTGGCATACTCCGGGGCGTGACGACTTCCACCCCTGCGACGAGGGCCCTGCGGGCCGCGGTGTTCACCGCGCTCGCCGTGCCGCTGTCCGCGCTGGGCCAGGTCGTCATCACCGGTCGCCCGCTGCCGCTGACCCTGGTGGCCGCCGCGACCGTCGTCGTCTTCCTGGTGGCGGCCGCGCTGGCCGGCGGGGAACGGCGGCTGTTGCACATCTCGGCCGTGCTGGTCCCGGTCGAGCTGCTGCTCAACACGACCTTCAACCTGGGCCAGACCGGCTGTGGTCCGGTGCTCGGGGCGGACCACGTCCCCGCGCGCGGCATGAACCTGCTGGTGTGCGGCGGCGGCTCGGTGGACGGGTCGCTGTTCTCCGGGCAGTTGGGGCATACCGGGCCGGTCGCGCCGGCGGTGACCCAGCTGCTGGTGCTGCTGGTCCACCTGCTGGTGGCGCTGGCCGCGGCCGCCTGGCTGCGGCTGGGCGACGCCGCCCTGTCGGGTCTGACCCGGGCACTGCGGGCACTGCGCCAGTCGGTGGCGGCCCCGCTGCGGGCGCTGCTCCTGCTGCTGGCGCCGGTGCCGGTCCGCCCGGTGCTGCGGGTGCCGCTGCCCGCCTCGGACCGTCCGCGGCCACGCCGCGAGGCCGTGGTGCTCAGCCCTGCGCCCCGGCGCGGTCCGCCGGTCCTCGCGCCTGCCTGCTGACGCCTGGCGTCCGTCACCCCGCTGCTCGGCAGCGTCCGACGCCTGCCCGCGCAGGCAGCGCGCACAACTCCCGCGTTCACCGACCGAGCCCCCTCGTCCCCGCGCACGCGCCGGCGCCCAGCGCCGCCGCCGCGCCGAGGCGGGCATCCCCGCGCGCTCCCGCGCGCCGCGTACAGGAGTTGACCCACCATGGCCCAGCCCACCGACAAGCCCACCCGTAAGCAGTCCGAGCGGATCAGTGCCCGCCAGCGGATCCAGGAGGCGCAGCGCCTGGAGCAGCTGGCCGCCAAGCGCCGGCAGCGGATCGTGGTCGCCGTCTCGATCGTCGCCGTGCTCGCCCTGGCGGGCGGGACGGCGCTGGCGATCACCGCGGCGGGCGGCGACAAGTCGTCCTCCGACACCGCGGCGGCCGCCGAGCCGACCGCGCTGGTCGTCCCGGCCAACGCCGGCGGCCCGGACGGCACCGTGATCACCTACGGCAAGGCGGACGCCGCGCACACCCTGCAGGTCTACGAGGACTTCCGCTGCCCGGTCTGCAAGAACTTCGAGGAGACCAACGGCGACACCGTCAAGAAGCTGGCGGACGACGGCACGGTCAAGGTGGAGTACCACCTGGCCGCGTTCCTGGACAAGAACCTCGGCGGCAGGGGCTCGCGCACCGCGCTGGCCGCCGTCGGGGCCGCGCTCAACGAGGGCGTGGACAAGTTCAAGCAGTTCCACGACGTCCTGTACGCCAACCAGCCGGACGAGCGCGAGGACGGCTTCGGCAACGTCAACCACCTGCTGGACCTGGCCGACAAGGTGCCGGGCCTGAAGACGGACGCCTTCGTGAAGGCGGTCACCGAGCGCACCTACGCGCCGTGGGCGGCGAAGGTCGCGGACGCGTTCAACGACAGCGGGGTGACGGGCACGCCGACGGTGAAGCTGGACGGCAAGCCGATCACCCTGTTCAGCGGGAACCGTGCGGTGACGCCGGAGCAGTTCACCACGCAGGTGAAGCAGGCCGCGGGCTTGCAGTGAGCACCACCGGCCCGGCCGACACCCCGGCCGGGCCGGCCCTTCTCGCCCACCGGAGTGCTCTGCCATGACCGCCCCGACCGCCGTGAACCCCGTGAACCCCTCCCGTCCCGCCGCCACCGAAGCCGCCCCGCCGGGCGGCGCCCCGGTCGGCGCGGGCCGGGTGTTCTCCCTGTTCGTCCTCCTCGGTGCGCTGATCGGGCTGGCCGCCTCGGCCGTCCTGACCTTCGACAAGCTCCGCATCCTGGAGGATCCGTCGTACATCCCCAGTTGCAACATCAATCCGGTGATCAGCTGCGGTTCGGTGATGCGCACCGAGCAGGCCGAGGTCTTCGGTTTCCCGAACCCGCTCATCGGCCTGGCCGCGTTCGGCGCGCTGGCGGCGGTCGGGGCCGGGCTGCTGGCCGGCGCCGCGTACCGGCGCTGGTTCTGGTTGGGCCTGCAGGCGGGCACCGTGTTCGGCGTCGTCTTCGTGCACTGGCTGATCGACCAGGCGCTGTACGAGATCGGCGCGCTCTGCCCGTACTGCATGGTGGTCTGGGCGACGGTGGTGGCGCTGTTCTGGTACACGACGCTGCACAACCTGCGGACCGGCGTGATCCCGGTCGGGCCGCGGTTGCGGGTGGTCGTGCGCGAGGCGGCCCGCTACCACTGGGCGCTGCCGGTGTTGTGGGCGGCGGTGATCGCGCTGATGATCCTCAACCGGTTCTGGTACTACTGGTCCACCCTGATCTGACCGCCGGTCACCTCGCTGCCGGGCACCGACATGCCCGGCAGCACCATGCCCGGCCGCACCCGTGCCGTTCCTGGGGTTCGACTCGTCCGCGCCTCGGCCACGGTCCGGGCCGGCCGGCCCGGCGGCGGGCGCGGCTCAGCCGAAGACGGCGCGGCGGAAGGCGTTGCGCAGGTCGGTGAGCGGCTGGAACTCGCGGTCGTAGTGGACCTTGTTGGTGAGCAGCAGCGCCCAGCGGCCGAGCCGGCGGGAGACCCAGATCCCGGTGCCGGTGAAGCCGTAGTGGACGAAGGTGCCCTCGGCCGGGTCGGTGCCGGCGGCGCAGAGCCAGGAGAGGCCGCGGGCGGGGGCCAGGCCGCCCGTCTGTTCGCGCAGCGATTCGGCGATCCAGTCACCGCCCCAGGGCAGTCCGGCCGGCGGATCGAGCAGCGCGGTGAGGAACCGTTCGAGGTCACGGGCGGTGGAGAAGACGCCGGCGTTGCCGGAGACGCCGCCGAGCAGCCGGGCCGACGGGTCGTGGACGACGCCGCGCAGCACGGCGCCGGCCAGCTCCTCGTGCTCGGTGGGCGCGGTGCGGGCGGTCTCGGCGGGGCCGAGCGGGCCGTACCAGGTGTCCGTCATGCCGAGCGGCTGCCACACCTGCCGCTCGGCGAGGGCGTCGAGCGGGGCGCCGGCCAGCGACTCGACCAGATGGCCGAGGAGGACGGCGGCCCGGTCGGTGTACTCGACGGCGGTGCCGGGCGGCCGGTGCAGCGGGGCGGCGAGGACACCGGCCAGGATCGCCGCCCGGTCGCGCCCGTAGAGCTCGGCGAACCGGGTGCGCAGCGGCATCCCCGCGGTGTGGGTGAGCAGTTGACGGGCCGTCACGACGCCGGTCGGGCGGCCGGCGGCGGCCGGCCAGTAGTCGCCGAGGGGCCGGTCGAGCGGGAGCCGGCCGGCCTGCCAGAGGACCCCTGCGCAGGGCCAGAGTGCGACGATCTTGGTGATGCTGGCCAGGTCGAAGACGGTGTCGGGCCCCATGTCCAGCCGCCCGTACGGGCCTTGGCCGAGGACGCCGGTGATGCCGCCGCCGCGCCGGCCACCGGCGTCACCGACGGCCCAGACCGCGCCGGAGCCGACCGCGCGCAGCCCGCCCGCGACCAGCCGCTCCAGCTCCCCGCCGGGGGCGGCCAGATCGGGGAGCGGGGCCGGGGCCGACAGCGGGACGGGAGGTGCGCTCGCCCGCGTCGGCTCGTCCATGCCCTGCCCCCCGCCCCCGCGGCCGCCCGTCGGCCGGTCCGCCGGGAGCCTACCCAGCGGGCGCCCGGTCAGACGGCGGGCGCGCCGCCGAAGTCCTTGCCGAGGCAGATGCTCTGCGGGTGTTCGCGGTACAGGCCGAACTTCCGGATCGGCTCGTACCCCTCGGAGGTGTAGAGCGCGACCGCCTCGGGCTGCTCGGTGCCGGTCTCCAGGACGATCCGGGCCCGCCCGGCCTCGGCGGCGGTCTGCTCCAGGCGGCGCAGCACCGCCCGGGCGAGGCCGCGGCCTCGGGCGGCCGGGACGACGAACATGCGCTTCAGTTCGGCGTCGCCGTCCCGCAGGCCGTGCGGGTCGGCCTTCTTGGCCCGCCAGCCGCCGCAGGCGACCGGCTCGCCGGCCTGGTAGGCGATCAGGAAGAGACCGGCCGGCGGCTCGAAGTCGTCCGGGTGCAGCACGGTGAGGTCGCCGTCGCCGTAGCGGCGGACGTACTCCTCCTGCACCTCGGCCGAGAGGCGCTGGGCGTCCGGGTGGCCGTAGCCGGTGACGCGGATCTCGATGCTGTCGCCCTTGCTGTCCTGCAGGACGGCCGTCTCCGTGATGCTCTCCATGGTTGAAAAGCCTACGACCTGCGGTCAGCGCCCCTCGAACCGGGCGACCAGCTCGTCCTTGCCGAACATCCGGGCGGTGTCGACGGCGGACGGGGTGCCGGCCTCGGGGTCGGCGCCGCCGGCCAGCAGCACGGCGAGCACGTCCTCGGCGCCCTTGAAGACGGCACCGGCCAGCGGGGTCTGGCCGCGGTCGTTGGCCCGGTTCGGGTCGGCGCCGCGCTCCAGCAGGGCGGTGACGGCGGCGGCGTGCCCGTGGTAGGCGGCGAGCATCAGCAGGGTGTCGCCGCGGTCGTTGGTGAGGTCGGCGGGCGCGCCGGCGTCGACGTACGCGGCGAGGGTGGCGGAGTCCCCGGCCCGGGCAGCGTCGAAGAGCTTGCCGGCGAGCGCGATCACCTCGGCGTCGGGGGCGTCGGCGGGCTGCTGGCTGGCGGCGTCGGTCATGTCGGGCCTTTCGGGCTGTGGCCTGGCGCCCTTCCGCGGGGTGTCCTGCGGCCGGGCGTCCTGCGGTCGGGTGTCTGCGGTCAGGTGTCCTGCGGAGGCGGTCGCGCCTGTCGCACCGTAACGGCCGGACCGGGCGTGATCCACCCGGCGTCCGGATTCCGGATGACCGGCCGGTGCGGCGTTCCCCGTACGACCCGCGGGCGTGAAGGTTGCGCAGCCGTTCGAGCGAACTTCCCGGCACCCCCGGAGGCTTCCCGCCCGCGCACCGGGAATGCCTCGCCGCGCCGGAACGACGCGGCGAACTGCCCCACCGGGGGCGGTTCGCATACCTCCACCCGGCACCCGGGCCGGTATTGCCCGGGAAGACCACCCATTTGCACCGTTCCATCATCTATTACTTTTTGTCACGATTAGGGCACATTCCGTGACACTGTCCCTGTCCCCCTCCCCGAGGAGCAGAACGTGATCCTCTCGATTTCCGGCATCGTCCTGTTCGGCACCATCGCCTTTCTCTTCTTCCGCCGGGACGGACTAAAGGTCTCCCACGCGATCGTCTGCGCCCTCCTCGGCTTCTACATCGCCGGTTCCTCGATCGCCCCCAGCATCACCGCGGGCGGCGCGAGCCTGGCGAGCCTCCTCGGCGGCATCAAGTTCTAGCCGCCGGCACTCTCCGTCTGACGGCAGGCCCCGGGCCCGGGCGCGGATCCCACCGCCCCGGGCCCCGTCGTACCGCCCGCCGGACCGAACCCTCCTCAACCCGACCGTCCCACTCGCCCGGGGAGCCAAGGAATGCCGCTCAACCGCCACCTCAGCAAGGGCCGTGACCTGGCCCGTACGGCCGGCGACCACGCCTCCGACATGTTCGCGCCGCTCACCGTCATCGGGCGCGGCCTGCGCCACCACGTCGGCTGGGCCAAGGGCCGCTGGCAGGCCACCCCGAAGGATCGGCGTGGGCCGACGGTCTTCCTCGTCGCCGCGATGCTGCTCGGCATCTACCTGCTGCCGCACGGCCTGCTCTTCGCCCTGGTGGCCCTGATGGCCAGCGCCGCCTGGGTGGGCCGGGCCCCCAAGGCGCCGTCCGCCCCGCCCGCGCCGGACGTCGCCGACACCAAGCTCTCCGCCCTCTACGCGGCGCTCACCCCGTACCTGGCCGCGCCGGAGGACCTCAACCCGCTCTACCACCACGAGCGCGGCCACAAGGACGCCTTCCGCGACTGGGAGTTCGACGGCGAGGGCCGGCTCTCCCGGCTGGAGCTGGACTATCCGGCGTACTTCACCGACACCGAGCCGGCCGCCCGGGCCCGGATCGAGCAGGTCGTCCAGGGCAAGGCGGGCCGGGCCCGGGAGTACCGCTTCGACTGGGACGAGGAGTCCAACAAGCTGCGGATCGCCGCACTGCCCCCGCTGCCGACCGACATCGCGGCGCAGCGCTTCGTCACCGCGCCCGGCGAAGTCGTGCTGGGCTTCACCGACGAGGACGGCAGCGCCCGCACCATCCCGGTCGGCCAGGGCGGGACGATCGCCCAGCAGCCGCCCGTGGTCTGGCGCACCGGACCGCGCTCCGCGGAGCCGCACCTGCTGGCGCTCGGCGTGACCGGCTACGGCACGTCCAGCCTGATCCGCTCCATCGCGCTCCAGGCGCTCCCCTTCGGCGATCTGGTGGTCATCGACGGCGCGGGCACCGGCGAGCACGCCTGCCTGGTCAACCGGCCCGGCGTGCACACGGTGGAGACCAGCCTGCACGGCGCGCTGGCCGCACTGGAGTGGGCCACCCAGGAGACCGAACGCCGGCTGGCCGCGCTGAACGCCGCCCGGCACGCCGGGTCGGCGCCGCCGGAGGACGTCACCCGGCCGCTCTGGCTGCTGCTCGACCACCCGACCGAGCTGAGCGAGCTGGCCCACGCCGAGGGCCGCCCGGACCCGCAGGACCTGCTGGAGCTGCCGCTGCGGCACGGCCGGGCCGCCCGGGTCACCGTGGTGATCGCCGACGACGTGGAGGCGCGCGACCGGATCACCCCGACCGTCCGGGCCACCACCCGGGCCCGGGTGCTGCTCGGCCCGGCCGGCCCCGAGGAGGGCCACGCCGCGCTCGGCGCACCGCTGGACATCGTGCCCGCCGCACACGCCCCCGCCGGGCGCGGCTACGCCCGGATCGGCAACAGCGCGCCCGTCCGGCTCCAGGTGCCGGCCACCGTCGACCCGCTGGACGAGGAGGCGCCCGCCCAGCTGCGCGAGGCGGTGATCGCCCTGCTGCCGCACCGGGACACCCGTACGGAGGCGGCCGCACCGGCGGACGTGCCGCCCCGCCCGGCCGGCCCTCCCCCGGCGGCGCCGGCCGACCCGGGGGCCCGGCCGGCCGTCGATCTGGGCAAGGAGCACACCCCGCTCCGCTTCCGTCCACTCGCCTGATCGGGCGGCCGTACCCGGGGGCGGCGCCCGGCCCGGCGGGTCGTCCCGGTACGCTCGTCCCGGAAAGGCCGACCGATCACCAGATGTGAAATAGGTGACACCTGGGGTGATATCACCGGCCAGATGTGACAAATCGGGCGCCGGTGGGTACAAACAGGGGCGGCACGACAGACGACGCATGTCCCGGGACGGGAATCTTCGTCGGAAGCCGAGCGTTGACCGAACGACGAAGAACAGCGACCACTAGTCCTGTGGGCCATAAGCCCGGGAGGCACGATTCATGAGCGAGCGAGCTCTCCGCGGCACGCGACTCGGGGCCACTAGCTACGAGACCGACCGTGGTATCGATCTGGCTCCCCGCCAGACCGTCGAGTACGCATGTCAGAACGGACACCGATTCGAGGTTCCTTTCTCGGTCGAGGCGGAGATCCCGTCCGCCTGGGAATGCCGCTTCTGCGGCCAGGAAGCCGTACTTCTCGACGGTGACGAGCCGGAGGAGAAGAAGACCAAGCCCACGCGCACCCATTGGGACATGCTGATGGAGCGCCGGACGCGCGAGGAGCTGGAGGAGGTGCTGGCCGAGCGGCTGGCCGTGCTCCGCTCCGGAGGGATGAACCTCGCGGTACACCCGCGGGACACCCGTAAGAGCGCCTGACCCGGCCCCCGCCACCCGGCGGGAGCACGCGAAAAGGGACCCTGGCCACCAGGGTCCCTTTCGCGTTGTCCGGACCCGCTGTCCGGATCGTTCGTCTCGGTTGCCGTCTCGCGGTCCCGCCGTCTCGCCGTCTCGCCCGCCGTCCTGATCCGCCGGCCGGGGTCGGCCGGCGGATCGGGACGGACGGGGTCAGCCGCTGATCGGCGGGCGGTAGGTGGTGTCGGGGCCCTGCGGGCCGGCGCCGGGCTCGACCACCTCGCCCTGGATCACCTTGCCGTCCGGGCGGTGGATCCGCAGCTGCTCCTGCAGCCGCATCGCGTCCGCGAGCGGGTCCGCGCCCACGGCGGAGGTGCTGCGCAGCGCCTTGTCGGCGAAGCGGCGCCCGGCGGCCCGCCAGAGGGCCCGGGTGGGCGGGAACAGCAGCGTGAGCGCCAGGGCGTCCGAGAGGAAGCCCGGGACGATCAGCAGCAGGCCGGCCAGCACGGTGAGGCTGGTGCCGGTCTGCGGCTGCTGCGACTTCGGGTCCCGGCTCTGGTCGATCGCCGCCGACAGCGCCTTCAGCCCGGCCCGCTTGATCAGCGAGCCGCCGATCAGCACACCTGCGAGGAGCAGCAGCACCACGGTCAGGCCGCCCAGCCACGAGCCCACCTGAACCAGCAGCCAGATCTCCAGCACCAGCCAGGCGGTGATCAGCAGCGGCACGACCCGCCGGAGCTTTCCGCGCGGGGCCGGACGGGCGGGGGCATCTTGCTGGGTCACGGTACGAATCCACTCCAAGCGGTGCTCTGCGCGCCGCACGGGAGGTCCGGGCCGGCTACGGCACCACCTGGTCCAACGACTCGCCGGCGGCGGGTGTTCCGGCGCCGGCGAGCGGGCGGTTCACCCGCCGCCGGCCGGCCAGCAGTGCCGCACCGCAGGCCAGCAGGCCGCCGACGGCCAGTGTCCACTCCGGCACTGCGCCCACGCGGTCGGCCACCGTGGTGCCGTCGCGCAGCGGGACGACGGCGGACAGCTCGGCGGCGGTCAGCTCCTCGGTCTGCTGCTGCACCGTGCCGTCGGGGGCGATCACGGCGCTGATGCCGCTGGTGGCGGCGATCAGCACGGCCCGGCCGTGCTCCACGGCGCGCAGCCGGGACATCGCGAGCTGCTGCTCGGGCTGGCCGGTCTTCGCGTAGGTGGCGTTGTTGGTCTGGACGACCAGCACCCGGGCGCCCTTGTCCACGGTGTCGCGGACGATCTCGTCGTACGCCACCTCGAAGCAGATGACGTCGCCGATCTTCGCCGGGCCGAGCTGCATGACGCCGTTGTGGTCTCCGGGGTAGAAGTCCCGGGCGACCCGCTGGAGCCGGGTGATCACCTTCATGAGCTGGTCGCGGAACGGCACGTACTCGCCGAAGGGCACCGGGTGCTGCTTGGTGTAGGAGGCGCCGGGGCCGGTCTTCGGGTCCCAGACGATGCCCTCGTTCTGGACGTGCTGCTCGTCCGGTCCGTCCACCAGGGTGCCGACCAGGGTGGGCACGCCGACCGCCCGCACGGCCTCGTCGATGCGCTGGTAGGCGAGCGGGTCGCTGAACGGGTCGAGGTCGGAGGAGTTCTCCGGCCAGATCACGAGGTCCGGCTTCTCGGCCTTGCCGGCCTTGATGTCGGCGGCGAGCTTCTCGGTGGCGGAGGCGTGGTTGTTGAGGACCATCATCGGGCGGCCGAGGAAGTCCATGCCGGGGTTGGGCACATTGCCCTGGATCAGGGCGACCTTCACGGTGTCGGCCGCGGCGGTGGGCACCGGCACCAGGTAGCCGGCCAACAGGGTGGCGACCGCGCCGAGCGCGGCCAGCGCGGCCGCCTTCGGGGCCCGGCGGGGGCCGCGCAGCCGCAGCGCCGCCCAGCCGAGCAGGGCGCCCGCCAGGGCGACGGCGAAGGTCACCAGCGGGGCGCCGCCGAGCGCGGCGAGCGGGGTGAACGGGGTGGCGGTGTTGGCGAAGGCGAGCCGGCCCCAGGGGAAGCCGCCGAGCGGCAGCCGGTCGCGGGCCCACTCCTGGGTGACCCAGAGGCAGGCCGCCCAGAGCGGCCAGCCGGGCAGCCGGGAGGTGAGCGCGAGGCCGGCACCGAGGAGGGCCAGGAAGAGCGCCTCGACGACCGAGAGGCCGACGGTGGCGTCCCAGCCGACCACCCGCAGCCAGCTCAGCAGCAGCAGGAAGAACGGCAGGCCGAACGCGAAGCCCGTCCAGGCGGCCTGCCGGACGGTGCGGCCCCGGGTGAGCAGCGAGAACGCGGCGACGCCCACCAGCGAGAGCGGCCAGAGGTCGAACGGCGGGAAGGCGAGGGCGAGCAGCAGTCCGGCGAGCACGGCCAGCCCGGTGCGGGGCAGCCCGGCCCGGACCTTGGCGAGCACCCGCGCCCGCCGCCCGGGCACGGGAGCCTCGTCGGGTGTCTCGGGCGCGGTCCCGGACCGCTCCTGGGTGACGGGCATGGCCACCGGCGCACCATCTCTCTCGGTGCCGCCTCGCGGAGGTACGGGGACGGCTGTTCGGACGCTGTCCGAAGAAGGTACCCCGGAACGTCACCTCACCGTGAGGTCGGGTGGTTCGGGCCCGGCTCAGCGCGGGAAGTAGCGGACCTCGCGCAGCGGCCAGGCCTCGGCGAGCCAGGCGGAGACCGTCCGGTGGAGCACGGCGTCCAGATCGGCGCGGTCGGCGCGGACCCAGGAGCTGACCTTGGTGACGGACGGCTCCTCGCGGTCCGGGTAGATGTAGACGCAGCCGACGACGGCGTCCCCGGGGGTCTCCAGGACGGTGTAGGTGAAGCCGAAGCGCTTCTCGAAGTCGGCGGCGTGCCGGCGCAGGTCGGCGAGGTTCTGCTCCGGCGTCATGCCCTCGGCGGGCGGCCAGCTGCCCGTCCAGCCGGGGGTGGCGTGGATGTGGTCGATGCTCGACGACCAGGCGGCGAGGTCGGAGGCGTTGTGCTGCTCGCCGAGGGGCTCCAGGCGGAACCCCTCGGCGGTGAGCGTGCGGGGGACGGTGAAGTCGGCAGGTACGAGATCGGTCATGTGGATCAACCTAGGACCGACGGCGCCCCCGCCTCATCCGGTTTTCACCCGGCGGCGAGGTGGACGGTACGACCGCGGACGACGGTGCGCAGGCAGGTGGGCAGGGGGCGGCCGGGGGTGAGGTCGGGCAGGCCGGGGGTGCCGGAGCGCGGGTCGGTGGACCAGCCGGCCACCCGGGAGTCGGGAGCCTGCACGACGAGCTCGTCGGCGGCCCAGATCGCGTAGCTGGCGACCGCACCGGGCACGAGGACGCCGTCCTGGTCGCGGCCGAGCGCGCGCCAGCCGCCGCGGGTGTGCGCGGTGAAGGCGGCCCGCACCGAGATCCGGTGGTCCAGGGTCCGGTGGAAGGCCGCCGCCCGGACGGTGCCCCACGGGTCGAGCGGGGTGACCGGGGCGTCCGAGCCGAAGGCGAGCGGGACGCCGGCCCGCAGCAGCGCGGCGAACGGGTTGAGGGTGGCTGCCCGCTCGGCGCCCAGGCGCTGGACGTACATGCCGTCCGGGCCGCCCCAGGTGGCGTCGAAGGCGGGCTGGACGGAGGCGGTGAGGCCCAGCTCGGCGAAGGCGGCGATCGACTTGTCGTCCAGCGCCTCGGCGTGCTCGACCCGGTGGCGCAGCGCCCGGACCCGGTCGGCGCCGACCCGCTCCCCGGCCGCCCGGACGCCGTCCAGCACGGCGGTGATCGCGGCGTCGCCGATGGCGTGGAAGCCGGCCTGCAGCCCCGCCTCGGTGCAGGCGGCGACGTGGTCGGCGACCTGCGCGGCGCCCAGGTAGGAGGTGCCGGTGTGGTCGGCGTCAGCGTAGGAGGCGTGCAGGCAGGCGGTGTGCGAGCCGATCGCGCCGTCGACGAAGAGGTCGCCGCCGGCGCCCACCGCGCCGAGCCTGGCCGCCGTCTCGACACCGCTGCGGCCTTCGCCCCCCAACTCGCCCCAGTAGCCGAAGACTTCGGGGCCCTCACCCTCGGCGGCCAGGGCCAGCAGGGCGGTCAGGTCGGCCTCGGAGGAGATCTCCGGGCCGGCGCACTCGTGCAGCGAGCCGATGCCGAGTTCGGCGGCCCGGGCGAGGGCGGCGCGCTGGGCGCGGCGGCGCTGCTCGGGGGTGAGGTGGGCCAGCGCGGTCTGCCGGACGGCATGGTGGGCGTCGCGGATGAGCGGGCCGTCGGCGTCGTGGCCGGGCTGCTCCGCGAGGCCGGGGACGAGGGCGCGCAGCGCGGTGGTGGCGAGCGCGGAGTGCACGTCGGTGCGGGAGAGGTAGACGGCGGCGCCCCCGGCGGCCGCGTCCAGCTCGGCGAGGGTCGGCGGGCGGCCTTCCGGCCAGCCCGTCTCGTCCCAGCCGTGGCCGATGAGCACACCGCCGGGCTCGTCCTGGGCCGCGGCGGCGGACTCGGCGAAGGCGGTGACGGCGGCCAGGGCGGCGGCGAGCGAGGGGCTGCCGGTGAGGTCGAGGCCGGTGAGCGCCAGCCCGGCGGAGGTGGCGTGCACGTGCGCGTCCACGAAGGCGGGGGTGACCAGCGCGCCGTCCAGCTCGACGATTTCGTCCACGGTGTCGGCGTACGCCTCGGCGGCGCCGTCGCTGCCGACCCAGGCGACGTGTTCGCCCTCGACGAGCATCGCGGTGGCGAAGGGGTCGGCGGGGCTGTAGACGGCGCCGCCGCGCAGCAGGACGGTCCGGGGGGTGCGTTCGGTCATGGGGCTTAGTCTGCACCTGTCCGGACGTGGTCAGAGCTTCGGGGGCCGCGCCTCGTACGGGGTCGAGAGGACGACGGTGGTGCGGGTGGAGACGCCGGCCGCGCTGCGGATCCGGGCCAGCAGGTCCTCCAGGTCACCGGGGGCGCCGACGCGGACCTTGAGGATGTAGTTCTCGTCCCCGGCGACGCTGTGGCAGGCCTCGATCTCGGGCAGCCCGGCGAGCCGCTCGGGGGTGTCGTCCGGGGCGCTCGGGTCGAAGGGCTTGACCGAGATGAACGCGGTCAGGGCCAGGTCGACGGAGTCCGGGTCGATGATCGCGGTGTAGCCGCGGATCACCCCGCGCTGCTCCAGGCGCCGCACCCGTTGGTGCACCGCCGAGGTGGACAGGCCGGTGGCCTTGCCCAGGTCCGTGTAGCTCATCCGGCCGTCCTCGAGGAGCAGCTGAACGATGCGTTGGTCGAGATCCTCCACAAGGCGCAAACCTACCGCTTCGGGGGCGCGGGCTGCGCCACGGCCGGAGCGCGCGGTGGCACGGGTGGTGGCGCGGAGTGCCGGGCGGGCACATGCCGGGCGAATGTGGCGAAGGACACACCCGGTGCATCACAGTGCACCGAGCTGCAGGGTTATGAGTCCGCGTCGCAGGGAAATGCTGGTTGTGGCCCCGGGCGACCACGCCGGGCCCGATCCGAGGGGGATCACCATGCGTGCAACCGACCTGCGTTCGCCGAGCGCCGACGACACCCACGATATGACCGGCCGCGACAGCCTCGCGGTCCCGAACGGCCCCGCGCCGGGGGTGGACCCGGGCGAGGCCGACACCTGGGAGATCTTCCGCGTGCACTGCCCCGAGTGCCGCCGCCCGATCGCCCTGGTGGGCGACGAGGAGCGGCTGCCTCAGCACGCGGTGCTGCCGACCGCTTGGCACCCCTTCTCCCCCGCGGTCTGCCCCGGTTCGGGCGCGCCGACGGACGACCTGGCCGAGGTGGAGTCGGCTGAGGACGCCGAGGCCGACGGCCTGGAGGCGCTGCTGGCGCTGCCGGCCGAACTCGACTGGCGCACGCAGCCGTTCTCGCACGCGGTGGCGCACCGCCCGGTGCAGGTACCGGCCGTCGCTCCGGTGATCCCGCAGCAGCGCACCCGGCTCGCCCGGCGCTGACGGCGCGCCTCCGCCCTCGAGTCCGCCCGCCCCGCCGGCGGGTCGACCGCCCGTCAGCCGGCGGCCGGCCCCGGCGGGGACATGCCTCCGGGCGTCACTCCGCACCCTGGAGTGACGCCCGGAGGCCGTTCGAGGGGGCCCGCCCGTGGGCCGGCCGGGAGGGCCGTCAGCCCTGGGTCAGGTGGCGGCCGATCACCAGCCGCTGGATCTGGTTGGTGCCCTCCACGATCTGCAGCACCTTGGCCTCGCGCATGTAGCGCTCGGCCGGGAAGTCCTGGGTGTAGCCGTAGCCGCCGAGCACCTGGACGGCGTCGGTGGTCACCCGCATCACCGTGTCGGTGCAGAACAGCTTCGCCATCGCCGCCTCCTTGGAGAACGGCCGGCCCGCGTCGCGCAGGCGCGCGGCGGACAGGTAGAGCGCGCGCCCGGCCTCGATCTGGGTGGCCATGTCGGCGAGCATGAAGGACAGGCCCTGGAAGTCGGCGATCGGCCGGCCGAACTGGCGGCGGGTGCGCGCGTAGTCGACGGCGAGGTCGAGCGCGGCCTGGGCGACGCCTATCGCGCAGGCGGCGATGCCGAGGCGGCCGGAGTCCAGCGCGGCGAGCGCGATCTGGAAGCCCTGGCCCTCGGCGCCGATCAGCCGCTCGCGGGCCACCCGGGCGCCGTCGAAGTGCAGCTGGGCCGTCGGCGAGGAGCGCATGCCCATCTTGTGCTCCGGCGGGGCCGCCGAGAGGCCGGCCGTCGAACCGGGTACCAGCAGGCAGCTGATGCCGCGCGAGCCCGGCTCGCCGGTGCGTACCAGGGCGCTGTAGAAGTCGGCCTGCCCGCCGTGGGTGATCCACGCCTTGGTGCCGCTGACCACGTACTCCCCGCCGTCCAGGTCGGCGCGGGTGCGCAGCGCGGCGGCGTCGGAGCCGGACTGCGGCTCCGAGAGGCAGTAGGCGCCGAGCTGCTCGCCGGAGAGCATGCCGGGCAGCCAGGCGGCGCGCTGCTCGTCGGTGCCGAAGGTGGCCAGGGCGTGGCAGGACAGGGTGTGGACGCTGACGCCGAGGCCGACGGCCAGCCAGCCGGCCGCCAGCTCCTCCAGGACCTGGAGGTACACCTCGTAGGGCTGGTCACCGCCGCCGTACTTCTCCTCGTACGGGAGGGAGAGCAGGCCCGCCTCGCCGAGGGTGCGGAAGACGTCGCGCGGGAAGCGGTCGGCGGCCTCGTCCTCCGCCGCGCGCGGCTGGAGCTCGCGCTGGACCAGGTCCCGGGTGAGGCTCAGCAGTTCACGGGCCTCCTCGGTCGGCAGCTGGCGGTCCACGGCTTTCGCAGGGGAGGGGGTCATGGCGGCTGGTCGCCTCCTCGTTCGGGCGACGAGCCCTGGCGTGGCGGGCCCGACGCGGGTGTGGCAGGTCGGCCCGACCGGCACCGGGTTGCGGTGAACGGCCGTTCACATGCGTGGCGAAGTGAGTATGCCCGATCCCGGCGCTGCCGTCACGACCTGCGCCGCTTCACTGTCCGTACCGGCGCACGGGCCGCCGTAGGGTGGCCGATGTGGCTGCTTCCGAAACCCCCCGAACCCGCCCCGGCGCCCCGCCCGGCGCGCCCGCCGCGGACCTGAGCGCGCTGGCCGCCGAGCTGCGCGGGCTGGCGCCGTCCTGCGGGCCGGTGCGGCTGGTCGCGGTGGACGGGCACGCGGGCTCCGGCAAGACCACCTTCGCGGGCCGGCTGGCCGCCGCGCTCGGGGGCGCTCCGGTGGTCCACCTGGACGACCTGGCCACCCACGCCGAGCCGTTCGGCTGGACCGGGCGGCTGCGCACGCAGGTGCTGGAGCCGCTGGCGGCCGGGCGGGACGCCGCGTACGAGGTGTACGACTGGACGCTGCGCCGGTTCGCCTCGACGGCGGGGGTACCGCTCGCGCCCGTGGTGCTGGTGGAGGGGGTCGGTGCCGGGCGGCGCGCGGTGCGGCCGCGGCTGGCCCGGCTGGTCTGGATGGAGCTGGCGGCCGAGGACGCCCGGCGGCGCGGCGAGGAGCGGGACGGCCCGGCACTGGCGGAGTTCTGGGAGGGCTGGGCGCGGGCCGAATCGGCACATTTCGCCGCCGACCCGAGCCGCCCGTACGCCGGGACGACGGTCGACGGAGTGACCCGGCGGATCTTGCCGAGCACCGTCGGTGAACCTTCAACAAGCCCTTGACCTGCGGTATCACCAGAACATAGGTTCTCCTCAGTTGCCCAACTCGTTGAGCGGGCAACATTCGGACGCGGCATCCCCGGCTTGTTCCCCCGTGAGCCGGGGGTGCCGTCTCCGCCCTCCCGCCCGAGTGCCGGCCCCGTTTCCGGCCCGAGCGCCGGCCCGGACGCCGGTTCGAACCCGTCCGACCCGTGCGAACGCCCAACAACCGTGCCCTCGATCGCATTTGACTGCGCGCGGCACCCTTCCGGATCAGCGCCACGCCGGTACGATTCCTGGCAGGCGCATTGGCGCCCCGGGGGCTTCGACCACCGGCCGGCTCTCCGCACACGACATGCCGGCCGAGCCCCGAGGCACACCGCGGGGGGCGTGAGTGACGACGGTGGACAATTCCGACAGCAACAACGCGGGCGGCCCGGCTCCGAACCGGCTCGCCGACCGGGCCTGGCTGCGCGCCATGGACGCCTACACGGCGGGCGCGTACGCCCGCGCGGAGGAGGAGTTCCGCGCGGCCGTCAGGCTGGACCCGGGGATGGCCGACGCCTGGCTCGGCCTGCACGCCCTGCGCAGCGACACCTCCGGGGCGCTGCTGGCGATGTACCGCCACCAGAAACGTTTCGGCGAGCAGCGCAGACTCCACCGCCGCCCGCTCAGCTCCTGGTACTGGCTGGGCTGGTGGGTCCAGCCGGTCCTGGAGGACGCCCGCGACCTGGCCCTCGCGCACGCCTCGCACTGGCTGGACGGGCGCCATCTCGCCGAGCTGGACCAGGCGTTGGAGCAGTGCCCGGCCCCCGGCGAGGACCCGTCCGCGCGGTTCCTGCACGCCTGCCGCTCCTACCTGCTCAAGGACTGGGAGCAGCTGATCCGGGACACCGACCGGCTGCTGGACGACCCGCTGCTCGGAATCGAGGCCGGGCTCTTCGCCGGGATGGCGCGGGTCCGGCTGGACATGTGCGCGCAGGCCCAGGCGCCGCTGGCGGCCTCGCTCGCCCGCTGCCGCTCCGAGCAGCCGCAGCGCAAGGAGCTGCGGTACTGGCTGGCCCGGGCGTATGAGGGGGCCGGGCGCAGCGCCGCCGCGCTGCCGCTCTACCGGGCGGTGCACCGGGCCGATCCGGCGTTCATGGACACCGCGTCGCGGCTGGCGGCGATCTCGGCCGAGGACGGGCTGGTCGACGGGCTGCTGGACGCCGTCGGCGGGGGCGCCGGCCGCGAGCCGGGGTCGGCCGTGTTCGGCGAAGAGGCGTTCGACGCGGCCGAGTTGGACGCTGCGGAGGCGGACACGGCGGGCCCGGATCCGACGGGGGCGGACGTCGCGGGGTACGGGGCTCCCGGGTTCGGCCCGGGGACGTTCGAGGCCGAGGCGTTCCCGGGGGACGCCTTCCCGGCCGAGGAGTTTCCGGCGGGGGAGTTTCCGGGTGCGGCGTTCCCGGCCGGGGAGTTTCCGGGTACGGCGTTCCCGGCCGAGGCCCCGGCGTCCGGCGAGGGGGCGGCCGAGCCCGCGGAGGCCGGGGCCCCGCCGCTGGCCGCCGGCGAGCGCTCCGGCTCGGCCGTCCCGCCCGTCGCCCCGGCCCCCGCCGCCGGGCCGGTGCCGAGCCGGGGCGAGGCCCTCCCCCGGGTCGCGAGCGCTTTCGCGCCCGCCGAACGGGAGGGCGGCGAGCGGGAGTTGGACGAGGCCCTGGCCGAACTCGCCCGGATGGTCGGCCTGGAGCCGGTCAAGCGGCAGGTCCGGGCGCTCTCCGCGCAGCTGCGGATGTCCCGGCTGCGGGCGGCACAGGGCCTGCCGGTCCAGCCGCCCAAACGGCACTTCGTCTTCTCCGGCCCCTCCGGCACCGGCAAGACCACCGTGGCGCGCATCCTCGGCCGGGTCTTCCACGCCCTCGGCCTGCTCTCCGGCGACCATCTGGTCGAGGCCCAGAGAGCCGACCTGGTCGGCGAGTTCCTCGGCCAGACGGCCGTCAAGGCGAACGACCTGATCGACTCCGCGCTGGACGGCGTGCTCTTCATCGACGAGGCGTACAGCCTCTCCAACTCCGGCTACAGCAAGGGCGACGCGTACGGCGACGAGGCGCTCCAGGTGCTGCTCAAGCGGGCCGAGGACAACCGCGACCGGCTGGTGGTGATCCTGGCCGGCTACCCGGAGGGGATGAACCGGCTGCTCGCCACCAACCCCGGGCTCAACTCCCGCTTCACCACCCGGGTCGACTTCCCCAGCTACCGCCCCGGCGAGCTGACCGCGATCGGCGCGGCGCTCGCCGACCGGGACGGCGACGGCTGGGACGAGGACGCCGCCGAGGAGCTGGCCAGCATCTGCACCCATGTGGTGCGCGAGGGCTGGATCGACGACCTCGGCAACGGCCGGTTCATCCGCACCCTGTACGAGAAGTCCTGCGCCTACCGGGACCTCCGGCTCTCGCTGCTGCGCGAGCCGCCGGGCCGCGAGGACCTGGCGACGCTGCGGCTGCCGGACCTCGTGCAGGCCTACGGCGAGCTGATCGACGGTCGGGGCTGACGCTGCAGCCCCGGCCGCCGGTCCGCCGCTCAGCCGGCCAGGACCTTGGCCTCCCGCTCCGGGTCGAGGCCGACCACCGGCCGGTCCGGACGCTGCGGAGCCGTCCCGCCGACGGACTGCAGCCAGGCCCAGGTGTCCGCGACCGTCTCCGCCACCGGCCGGCAGCGCAGCCCTGCGGCCACCGCCCTGGCCACGTCGGAGCCGTGCAGGGCGTCGTGCAGCTCGCCCGGCGGGGTCCAGACCGGCAGGTCGCTCCAGGGCTCGATGCCGGCCGCCAGGATCGGGCCGGGCTCGGTCCAGCGCAGCTCGGCGTCCGAGCCGGTGACCCGGACGCAGGCCTCCAGCAGCCCGCCCATGGTGGCGTGCCCCTGCGGGCTGACCAGGTCGTACGCGCCGCCGAGACCGGCCGCCAGGGCGTCGAGGGTCCAGACCGCGACGTCGCGGGCGTCGATGTACTGGATCCCGAGGTCGCGCGGGCCCGGGGCGAGCACCGGGCCGCCGCGGGAGATCCGGCCCAGCCACCAGGGCAGCCGGCCGATGTTCTCGTACGGGCCGATGATCAGCCCGGCGCGGGCGAACAGGGCCCGGTCACCGAGGGCGTCCAGCAGGGCCAGCTCGGCGCCCCGCTTGGCCTGCGGGTACGGCACCTCGCCGGCGTCCGGCGAGCCCTCGACCACCGGCGCGCTCTCGTCCGCCCCGGCCGGGGTCGGGTACTCGTACACCGACCGGCTGGACACGTACCCGTAGCGGCCGACCCGGTCGGCCAGCAGGCGGGCGCTGTCGCGCACCGCCGAGGGGGCACCCGACCAGGTGTCCACCACCGCGTCCCACTCCCCCTCGGCCAGCGCGGCCAGGCCGCCCTCGGCCGTCCGGTCCCCGTGCAGGGCGCGTACGCCCTCCGGGGGCTCGTGCGTCCCCCGGTGGAAGACCGTCACCTCCCATCCCCGGGCCAGCGCCTCCTCCGTGACGGCGCGACCGACGAACTCCGTTCCACCCAGCACCAGAAGCCTCATGCCGACCACCCTGCACAGAAGGTGGCCGGCATGGGAACAGGCGAACGCTCAGAGCAGAATCGCCCACAGCGGAACCGCCCGGCGGCGGGTCAGGCGGCGGAGCGGTGGTCCGGGTCGTGCACCTCGCCGACCAGCTCCTCCACCACGTCCTCCAGCGTCACCACGCCGAGCGTGCGCCCGTCCTCGTCGAGCACGGCGGCCAGGTGGCAGGTGGCCCGGCGCATCGCGCCGAGCGCGTCGTCCAGCAGGAGCGTGCCGCGCAGCACCGTGATCGGCCGCCAGAGGCGGGCCGGGACGGGAGCAGACTGGTCCTCGACGTCCAGGATGTCCTTGAGGTGCAGGTAGCCGAGGTAGCCGTGGCCGGCCGGGTCGCCGTCCGTGACCGGGAAGCGCGAGAAGCCGGTGCGCAGCGCCAGCTCCTCGACCTGCGCGGCGGTCACCTTGGTGTCCACGGTGACCAGCTGCTCGGGCTTGAGCAGCACGTCGGTGACCGGGCGGCGGCCCATCTCCAGGGCGTCCTCCAGGCGCTCCTGGCGATCCTCGTCGAGCAGGCCGGCGTCCCGGGAGTCGAGCAGCAGGTACATCAGCTGCTCGGTGGTGAACACCGACTCCACCTCGTCCTTGGCCTCGACCTTGAACAGCTTCAGCACGCCGTTGGCGGAGGCGTTCAGGAAGCGGATCACCGGCGTGAGCCAGCGGGCGAGCCGGTCCAGCGGCGGGCCGAGCCAGAGCGCGGCCTTCTCGGGGCCGGCCAGCGCCATGTTCTTCGGCACCATCTCGCCCATCACCATGTGCAGGAAGACCACCACGGCCAGCGCGATGCCGAACGACAGCGGGTGCATCAGGCCGGACGGGATCCCGACCGCGTGGAACGGGCCCTCCAGCAGGTGGGCGATGGTCGGCTCGGCGAGGGCGCCGAGGCCCAGCGAGCAGACGGTGATGCCGAGCTGGGCGGCGGCGAGCATCGCGGAGACGTTGGAGAGCGCGTGCAGCACGGTGCGGGCGCGCCTGTTGCCGGCCTCGGCGAGCGGTTCGATCTGGCTGCGCCGGACCGAGATGACGGCGAACTCGGCGCCGACGAAGAACGCGTTGCCGAGGAGCAGCAGGAGCGCGACGGCCAGTTGGAGCGCGGTCATCGGGTCCCGTCCTCGTCGTCGCCGAACTGGTGGTGGCCGCCGGTGCGTTCCACCCGCACCCGGCTGGTGCGGTGGCGGTCCACGGCCTCGACGGTGAACCGCCAGCCGGGCAGCTCGGCCTGTTCGCCCGGGGCGGGCAGCCGGCCGAGCAGGTCGGAGACCAGGCCGGCCAGCGTCTCGTACGGACCGTCCGGGGCGTGCAGGCCGATGGCCTCCAGCTGGTCGATCCGGGCCCGGCCGTCGGCGGCCCAGACGGGCTGCCCGCCGACCGGCGGCAGCGGGACCAGCTCGGGGGTGTCGGCCGGGTCGTGCTCGTCCTGCACCTCGCCGACGATCTCCTCGACGATGTCCTCGACGGTGACCACGCCGGCGGTGCCGCCGTACTCGTCCACCACGATGGCCATCGGCTGGAGCCGGCGCAGCTGGTCGAGCAGCCGCTCGGCCGGGAGCGTCTCGGGCACCAGCAGCGGCGGCACGGCGAGCTCGCCGACCCGCACCAGGCCGCGCCGGGCGGGCGGGACGGCGAGGGCGTCCTTGAGCGTGACGGTGCCGGTGACCTCGTCCAGGCTGTCCGTGTAGACCGGGAAGCGGGAGAGGCCGGTGGCCCTGGTGAGGTTGAGCACGTCGGCGGCGCTGGCATCCCGCTGGAGGGCGGCGACGTCCACGCGCGGGGTCATCACCGACTCGGCCGTCAGCTGGCCCAGGCCGAGCGTGCGCACGAACAGGGTGGCCGACTCCTCGTCTATCGCACCGGCCTTCGCCGAGTGCCGGGCCAGCGAGACCAGCTCAGCCGGGGTGCGGGCGTGGCCCAGCTCCTCCTGCGGCTCGATCCCGAAGGCGCGGACGGTGCGGTCCGCGGAGCCGTTCAGGAAGCTGATCAGCGGGCGGCAGGTGCGGGAGAACGCCATGTGCGGGGCGGCCACCGCGCGGGCCACCTGGAGCGGCCGGGAGATCGCCCAGTTCTTCGGGACGAGCTCACCGATCACCATCTGCACCACGGTGGCCATCAGCATGCCGATGATGACGGCGGCGCCGCGGGCGGCCCCGTCGGACAGGCCGACGCCGGTGAACACGGGCTTCAGCAGGACGGACAGCGCCGGCTCGGCGAGCATGCCGACCACCAGCGAGGTGACGGTGATGCCGAGCTGGGCTCCGGAGAGCTCGAAGGAGAGGTGGCGCAGGGCCCTGGCGACCCGGCCGGACTGCGCGTCGCCGGCCTCGGCGGCACGCTCGACGGCCCCGCGCTCGACGGTCACGAAGGCGAACTCGGCGGCCACGAAGAGGCCGTTGGCGAGGATGAGCAGAAGTGCCGCGAACAGCAGCAGCCAGGCGGTGATCACAGTGCCGCCTGCCTTCCGGTGGTGGGAAGTGGGGCGGCGTGGGTACTACCGGACGGATCGTCCATGGACGGGGGGTGTCACTCCTCTGGTCGTTGCGGAGCAGGGCCAGAGGACCGCCGGCGGTGCGCTTTGCCCTGCTTTTACCAGCGTAGACGATACCCGTACGACTGTCGGATCCGTGTTCGGACAGACCGCCCACGGCTGTGGGGGCCTGCCGGGCCGTTCGCGGCCGGCCGGTCAGCGGCCGTGGTGCTCGACGAGGTCGCGCAGCGCGCGGGCGTCCGCGATCGCCTGCGCCTTGCCCACGCCGGACTGGATGCCGACCGCCGCGAGCGAGGTGCCGTCGGCAAGGTCGAGCGTCGCCCACGGGTCGCCCTGGCGGAAGTTGACCCGGACGATCTCGGCCCAGCTCAGCCGGCGGCGGCGGACGAAGTTCACCACGGTGATGCCCTCGGCGTCCGCGCTCACCCGCGGGCGGGCCAGCATCAGGCCGGCGGCGGCGAAGAAGACCCCGCTGAGCACCATCATGATCCGGTCGTTGAGCTGCCAGCTCGCCGGGAGCGCGACCGCGATCACGGCGAACAGGACGACCAGCAGCGCGCAGACCGGCAGCAGCACGGCCCGGGTACGGCGCGGCGCCCAGGTGACGGGGAGCTCGGCGGGGGTGGACACGTGGGGTCTCCGGGGGTCGTTCTGGGGGAGTCCGGCCTGGGGAAGTCCAGCGGATGGGGGGGGGGGGGGGGGGGGGGGCCCCCCCCCCCCCCCCCCCCGCCCCATTGAACCGGTGCTTGACTCCGTGCCGGCGGCCGCCTCCGGGGCCGGAGGAGGCCGGCGTCAGAGGCCGCGGGCGGTCAGAGGCGGCAGGCGTGGATGTTGGTGACCAGGATCGCCCGGGCGCCGATGCCCCAGAGGTCGTCCATGATCCGCTGGGCCTCCTTGCGGAGCACCATCGAGCGGACCGCGACCCAGCCCTCGGTGTGCAGCGGCGAGACGGTCGGCGACTCCAGGCCCGGGGTCAGCGCGACGGCCGCGCTCACGTTCTCGGCACGGATGTCGTAGTCCATCAGCACGTAGCGGCGGGCCACCAGCACACCCTGCAGGCGGCGCAGGAACTGGTCGACGCCGGCGTCCTCGCCCGCGCCCTTGGGGCGGATGACCACCGCGTCGGAGACCAGGATCGGGTCACCGAACACCTCCAGGCCGGCGTTGCGCAGGCTGGTGCCGGTCTCCACCACGTCGGCGATCACGTCGGCGACGCCCAGCTGCACCGCGGTCTCCACCGCACCGTCCAGCTTGGTCACGGTGGCCTTGACCCCGTGGTCGGCGAGGTGCTGCTCGACCAGACCGGTGTACGAGGTGGCGATCCGCAGCCCCTCCAGGCCCTGCACGTCCTTGACGTCCACGCCCTCCGGGCGGGCGAAGCGGAAGGTGGAGCCGCCGAAGCCGAGCGCCAGCACCTCCTCCGCGTTGGAGTGCGAGTCGAGCAGCAGGTCGCGGCCGGTGATGCCGACGTCCAGGCGGCCGGAGCCGACGTACACCGCGATGTCGCGCGGGCGCAGGAAGAAGAACTCGACCTGGTTGTCCGGGTCGACGAGGACGAGCTCCTTCGGGTCCTTGCGCTGGCGGTAGCCGGCCTCATGGAGCATCTCCGCCGCGGGACCCGAGAGCGAACCCTTGTTGGGGAGGGCGATGCGCAGCATGGAGGTCGGTTCCTTACCTGTTTTGGTGGGGTGGTGCGGTTTCTCTGGACCGGTGACTAGAGGTACTTGTAGACGTCGTCGAGCGTCAGCCCGCGGGCGACCATCATCACCTGAAGGTGGTAGAGGAGCTGGGAGATCTCCTCGGCGGTCTGCTCGTCCGACTGGAACTCGGCGGCCATCCAGACCTCGGCGGCCTCCTCGACGACCTTCTTGCCGATCGCATGGACGCCCTGCTGGACGAGCTGCGCGGTACGGGAGGACGAGGGGTCGCCGGTGGCGGCCTTCTGCTGGAGCTCGGTGAAGAGCTCCTCGAATGTCTTCGAAGCCATGATGGACTCACCTTAAGGCGTGCGGGCTTACAGGCGGTAAACGGTCCCGGACCGTGGACAGTCCAATGGACATCCACGGTCCGGGGGGCCGAACGCGGGTTCGCGGGGAGCGCGCGGGGGCGTCAGGTCAGAGCGCGCGCAGGGCGACGGCGGTGGCCACGGCGGCGGTGACGGCCTCGTGACCCTTGTCCTCCGCGGAGCCCGGCAGGCCCGCGCGGTCCACAGCCTGCTGCTCGTTGTCGCAGGTCAGGACACCGAAGCCGACCGGCACGCCGGTGTCCACACTGACCTGGGTGAGGCCCGAGGTCGCCGCCTGGCAGACGTAGTCGAAGTGCGGGGTGCCGCCTCGGATGACCACGCCGAGGGCGACCACGGCGTCGTAGCCGCGCTCGGCGAGCCGCTTGGCCGCGACCGGCAGCTCGAAGGTGCCGGGGACGCGCAGCACCGTCGGCTCGGCGATGCCCAGCTCCTTCAGCGCGCGGTGCGCGCCGTCCAGCAGGCCGTTCATCACCTGCTCGTGCCACTGGGCGGCGATCACGGCGACCTTGAGGTCGGCGGCGTTGTCGATGGTCAGCTCGGGGGCGCCGTGGCCGCTCATGTGCTGGTCCTCTTTCGGGGTTCGGTCGGGAGGTGGTTCGGGTTCAGGAGCCGAGGCCGGGCAGGTCGTGGCCCATCCGGTCGCGCTTGGTGCGCAGGTAGCGCAGGTTGTGCTCGCCGGCCGGGGTCTCGACCGGCACGCGACCCTTCACCTTGAGGCCGTGCTCGGTGAGCGCGGCGAGCTTCTCCGGGTTGTTGGTGAGCAGGGTGAGCGAGCGCACCCCGAGGTCCCCGAGCATCTGCGCGCCGATGCTGTAGTCGCGGGCGTCGGCGGGCAGGCCGAGGTCCAGGTTGGCGTCGACGGTGTCGCGGCCCTGCTCCTGCAGCTCGTAGGCGCGCAGCTTGTGGGCCAGGCCGATGCCCCGGCCCTCGTGGCCGCGCAGGTAGAGGACGACGCCGCGGCCGGCCTCGGCGACCTTCCGGAGCGACGCCTCCAGCTGCGGCCCGCAGTCGCAGCGCAGCGAGCCGAACACGTCGCCGGTCAGGCACTCGGAGTGGACCCGCACCAGCACGTCCTCACCGTCCGGCAGCCGGCCGTCGGCGTCCAGGCCGCCCGCGACCAGGGCGAGGTGCTCGATCCCGTCGATGCTGCCCTGGTAGCCGACCGCGGTGAACTCCCCGTACGCGGTGGGCAGCGCGGTGACGGCGGCCCGGTCCACGTGCAGCTCGGTGCGGCGGCGGTAGGCGATCAGGTCCTCGATCGAGATGATCGCCAGGCCGTGCTCGCGGGCGAAGGCGACCAGCTCGGGCAGCCGCGCCATGGTGCCGTCATCGTTGACCACCTCGGCGATCGCACCGGCCGGCGCCAGCCCGGCCAGACGGGCCAGGTCGACGGCGGCCTCGGTGTGGCCGGGGCGGACCAGCACCCCGCCCTCGACGGCCCGCAGCGGGAAGACGTGCCCGGGGCGGGTGAGGTCGGCCGGCTCGGTGCCGGCCGAGGAGAGCAACCGGACGGTACGGGCGCGGTCGGCGGCCGAGATACCGGTGTCGACCCCGTCGCGGGCGTCGACCGAGACGGCGTAGGCGGTGCCCTTGCGGTCCTCGTTGACCTGGGTCATCGGGGGCAGCTTGAGCCGGTCCAGCTCGTCGCCGGTCATCGGCGCGCAGATCACACCGGAGCTGTAGCGGATGGTGAACGCCATCAGCTCGGGGGTGGCCGCGGAGGCGGCGAAGACGATGTCGCCCTCGTTCTCGCGGTCCTCGTCGTCGACCACGATCACGGCGCGGCCGAGCGCGATGTCGGCGACGGCCCGCTCGACGGGGTCGAGCACGAGGTCCTCGGCCAGGAGGTCTTCGGTGGCGGGGTCGGTGCTCATGCGGAGGCTCCCTGGAGGACGGTGGCGGACGTGGTGCGGGGCTCACGGGTGCTCAGCCACCAGGAGCGCAGGCCGAGCAGCACCAGAACGAAGTAGATCGAGTAGGTGAGGCCGGAGAACGAGTAGCCGCTGTTGAAGGCGAGCGGGACGCCGACGACGTCGACGGCGATCCAGGCGAACCAGAACTCCACCCAGCCGCGGGCCTGGGCGACCATCGCCGCCAGCGTGCCCACGAAGATGTAGGCGTCCGACCAAGGGCTCCAGGACAGGCTGGGGTTGGCCAGGAACAGCCAGGCCAGAGCGCCCGTGCCGAGCGCGGTGCCGGCCACCAGGGCGGCCCGCTCCGGCCAGCTCGCGAACCGGACGGCGATCTCACCGGTGCCGCGGCGGCCGCGCTGCCACTGCGTCCAGCCCCAGGCGGCCGTGGCGACGACGATCAGCTGCTTGCCGATCAGGCCGGGCACATGGCCGTTCAGGTAGGCCGTGATCAGCACGAGGCCGGAGAGCAGCTGGACCGGCCAGCTCCACACCGAGCGGCGCCAGCCCAGCGCGAGCGCGGACAGCCCGAGCAGGTTGCCGAACATGTCGGCCCACTTCACGTGCTCACCGAAGACGGTGAACGCTTCTCCACTGAGCCAGTTCACTTCGACTCTCCGGTCGTCTCAGCGGTCGTCCCGGCAGCGATCGTGGGGGGCAGGGTGCGCGATTCGAGCAGGCGCTCCACGTACTTGGCGAGGACGTCGACCTCAAGGTTGACGCTCTCACCGACGGTCTTGGCGCCCAGCGTGGTCAGCGCGAGGGTGGCGGGGATGAGGCTGACGGTGAAGCTGTCCCGGGCCGCCTCGACCACGGTGAGGCTGACGCCGTCCACGGTGATCGAGCCCTTCTCCACCAGGTAGCGGGAGATGCTGTCGGGCAGCGAGAAGCGCAGCACCTCCCAGCGGAGGTTGCCCTCCGCGTCGCGCTCGCCGGGCTCGCGGCCCAACAGGGTGCCGGCGGCGTCGACATGACCCTGCACGAGGTGGCCGCCGAGCCGGGCGCCGAGCGCCATCGCCCGCTCCAGGTTGACCCGCGAGCCGGGCTTCAGCTCGCCCAGGCTGGAGCGGTGCAGCGTCTCGGCCATCACGTCGGCACTGAACTCGCCGCTCTCGGCGGCCAGTTGCTCGGGGCTGTCGACGACGGTCAGGCAGACGCCGTTGACCGCGATGGAGTCGCCGTGGTGCGCGCCCTGACAGACCACCGGGCCGCGCAGGCGGATTCGCGAGGAGTCGCCGATCTCCTCGATCGACACGACCTCGCCGAGCTCTTCGATGATGCCGGTGAACACCCGGGTTCTCCTCGCGCTTGGGGCGCGGACTCCGGGGCGGCATGGGAGAGGACACGGACGGGCACGGGTGCACGGACTCCGGACACGACCCGTCGCCGGGGTGCCGCAGAACCGCCGGGAGAGAGCTCTCCCGTCGCACACCTTCCCGAGGTCCACCGGGGGACCACGGGCACTGCTCTTCGTCCGCCGCGCACGCCTCCCATCCGGACTTTAACCGTCGGTCCAGGAATTTCACCTGGTCAACCGGCCGCTGGCTGCGGACGGGTCGCGGACTGTAACCGCCGGTTCGGATTTTCACCGACCCCGGAGTGCGCTGAACGTCACTGCTACTACTGACGTCATTGTGCCATGATCCGCGCGAAGCGAGGGAGAGCCTTTCGCTGTGGCCTGTTTCACGTGCGGGGCGGGAATGCGCCGGGGTGCGCGGACGACGGATTCCGGCCGCCCGGCGCAGGACCGGCGCCGCCCGTCACGGCTCCGACGGCACCGTCGTCAGGGTTCCAGCAGCGTCACCTCGGCGCGGTGGCGGCGCTGCTGTTCGGCGTCCCAGTCCCCCGTGCAGTAGACGCAGACGCGGTCGATCGCGCCGTCCCGGACGTCGGCGCGCAGCAGCTCGCGGCAGTACCAGCGCCCGCCGTCCTGCTCCCAGCTCTCCTCGACCTCCAGGACGAACCCGGTGCCGGTCCGGTCCATACGGTGGCGCGCAACGGTGCCGGGGGCCGGGTGGCCGCTCTTCCTCAGGGCGACCAGGCCGTCGACACCGCGGGACTGCAACCGCCAGTACGGGACGGTGAGGTCGCAGAACACATCGGGGCGGAAGAGGCCGTCGCGGCCGACGAAGGGAAGCACGGGCATCGGGCCGTCCTCTCACCCGGGGCTGCACCGGGGGTGGCCCCGTTCCGAGCCTAGGGCTCCGCACCGGTGGGTGTCCGGTGGCGGGCCCGGGTGCGACGGGCGCAGGCTGGTGGTACGCGGCCGGCGACGGCCGGCCGGGGACTCCTGGAGGTGCGAGAGCGATGGCCAAGTTCATGGACGTCCACCACGGCATGGCGGGTATCACCGAGGAACAGCTGCGGATGGCCCACCGGGCCGACCTGGCGATCGAGGGCGACGAGGGCGTGCACTTCGAGCAGGCGTGGGCCGACCCGGAGTCGGGCACCGTCTACTGCCTCTCCGAGGCGCCGTCCAAGGAGGCCGTGCAGCGCATCCACGAGCGCAGCGGGCACCCGGCGGACGAGATCCATCCGGTGCCGCTGATGGTCTGACCGCCGACGGACCGGACCCGGGCTGTCCGCCGGTCGGCGTCAGCGCAGGTCAGACCGGCGTCGGCGTGGGTCAGAGCGGCCGGACGGCCGGGATCGGCGTGAAGTGGGTGACCTCGGGCGGGTGCGCCAGGTAGCGCAGCTCGCCCTCCGACCAGACCGGCCGGATCCGCCACATCGGCCCCGCGTACCCGCGCAGGGCCTCCTCGTCGCGCCATCGGCTCACCACCAGCACCCGGTGGCCGTCCTCGGTCACCGACCGCAGCAGCTCGCCGCCCAGGCAGCCGTCCGTCTGCCCGAGCTGCGGGATCACCTGTGACGTCAGCAGGGCGCAGAACTCTTCGATGTGCCCGGCCATGACCTGCCCGGCCCAGATCCTCACGATCACGGCCACCACCTCCCTGAGGCACTCCGCACCAGGCTGCGGGCCGATGGAAACACCACAATTATCCGCCGTGGCGCCGTTCCGGCACCTGCCTCCTTTCCGGCAGTCGCGCGGAGGGTGCCCGACCAGTCCCGGGGGCGGGCGGACGGGGCTTCCGGGCGGTTGGGGGGCCTCCGCTAGATTTCCGGTATGACCAGCACACCAGAGACTGTCGTTCCGTCAACCACCGGGCCGGACGGGCCCGTCTCGCAGGGCGCGCAGGGGGGCCTGTTCGCGGCGCTCAGCGCGGACGCCGTGAAGGACGCGGCAGACCTCCGGGAGATCTACGAGCAGCCGAGCGACCATGCGCGGCGCAAGCAGGTGGACCGGATCCACGAGGTGGCCCGGCAGCTGATCGCCTGCTCGTCGCTGGTCTTCGTGGCCAGTGCGGATGCCGCCGGGCGGTGCGACGTGTCGCCGCGCGGCGGGCCGGCCGGGCTGGTCTCGGTGCTGGACGAGCACACGCTGGCGATTCCGGACGCCACCGGCAACAAGCGGCTGGACACCCTGCACAACATCATCGAGACCGGGCAGGTCGGGCTGATCTTCGTGGTGCCCGGCCGGGACACCACACTGCGGGTCAACGGGCGGGCCTGCGTCTCCACCGATCCGCGGCTGCTGGAGCAGCTGACGGCGGTCGGCAAGCCACCGCGCAGTGCGATCGTGGTGGCGGTCGAGGAGGTGTACGCGCACTGCCCGAAGGCGCTCCTGCGCGGCTCGGCGTGGAAGCCGGAGAACTGGCTCGCCAAGGACGCGCAGCCCACCTCGGCGGCGGTCACCCTCTCCCACCTGCGGGATCCCTCGCTGACGATCGAGATGATCGAGCAGAACGAGCGGGAGGCGCTGCTGTACCGCTACGAGTAGCCGGGCGGCGGTCGGCGGCCCGCCGCACCCGGGCGGCGGCCGGACGGGTGAAGCCGCGCCGTGGAGGGTTCGCGGGCGTGCCGGGGCGGCGGGCGGTCGCTTGAATGGACGGATGGACTGCGTCTTCTGTGCGGTGGTGGCGGGCGAGGAGCCCGCGCACCGGGTGCTGGACGACGAGGCGGCGGTGGCCTTCCTGGACCGGCGGCCGCTCTTCCCCGGCCATGTGCTGGTCGTTCCGCGCGCCCACCACCGCACGCTGGCGGACCTGCCGGCGGCGGAGGTGGGCCCGTTCTTCCTGCAGGTGCAACGGGTGGCGGCCGCCGTGGAGCGTGGGCTCGGGGCGGCGGGCAGCTTCGTCGCGGCGAACAACCGGATCAGCCAGTCGGTGCCGCACCTGCACGTCCATGTGGTGCCGCGCAATCCGAAGGACGGGCTGCGCGGCTTCTTCTGGCCGCGCGGGAAGTACCCGGACGAGGCGGGCGCGGCGGAGGTCGCCGAGCGGCTGCGCGCGGCGCTCGCCCCGTCCTGACGGTTGCCGTCCGGGCGGCTCAGCCCACCCGGACGTTGTCGAGCACCCAGTACCAGTTGTTGCTGCCGGTGTACCGGAACCGCAGCCGCAGCCGGCTCGCACCGGCCGGGACGGCCAGGGCCAGCGTCTGCCGGCCGTTGGTCTCGGCGCTGTAGCTCTTGACGACGACCGGCGTCCCGCCGTCCCAGACGGCCAGCACCTGGGCGGTCTGGCTGCCCTCCTGCTGGTAGTAGGTGGTGAACGAGACCGGGACGCTGCTCAGCCCGGCCACCGGGTACTCCGGGCTGACCAGGGTGGAGTCGTAGCTGCCCTTGAACGTCTTGTCGGCCCACTCGTCGGAGTCGGCGACGGCGAAGACGTTGCGGGAACGGACGTTCAGCTCGCGGAACTGGTCGCGCTGGGTCTTGGTCCAGAACTCGTCGGTGGTGAAGGCCCAGCCGCGCCACTCGGTGACGCCGCCCGTGCCCATCGCGGAGTTGTCGACCGACCAGCCGCTCGGCGGGGTGTGGGTGAAGCCGATGGTGCCGGCCGCGATGCCCGTCTCGTCCACCGGCCCGGTGAGCTGCGGGCGGAGCGCGTCGAAGGCGTCCGGGACGAGGCCGGCGACCGGGCTGCCGTCGAGATTCCAGGCCGGGTCGATCGCGAGCCCGAGGTGGGCGATCGCCGTGGGCGCGATGTCGACCATGCGGACGTCGTGGCGGACCGAACCGGCCGGGAGGCCACCGCCGTTGGCGATCACGAAGGTCTGCCGCTCGCTCCAGGTCGAGCCGCCGTGGCCGCCCGCGTCGGTGTGACCGTGGTCGGCGGTGACCATGATCAGCCAGTCCTCCTGCGCGTACGTGGCGCGCCCCCGGACGGCGGCGACGATCTGGCCGACCTGGCCGTCCACCCCGTGGATCGCGTCCAGGTACGCCTGGCTGGCGGCGCCACTGGCGTGACCGGCGTGGTCCACGTTGTCGAGCTGGACGAAGACGGCGTCCGGGTCGCCGTCGCGCAACTTGGCGACCGCGCGGGAGGTGGTGCCTGCGTCGTACTCGGCGGACGGCGTGGCGACGCGGGTGTCGACCTTGCCGGAGTAGACGGTGTCGGCGATCGGCGCCCAGGAGGCGACGACGTAGGTGGAGAGCGCGGGGGCGGCGGTCTCGATCCGGGTGAGGAAGTCGGGGTAGGCCGCGAACGCGGGGGCGGTGAAGTTGTTGTCCCTGACGTTGTGCTTGTCCGGCCAGACGCCGGTGGCGATGGTCGACCAGCCGGGGCCGGAGGCGGTGGCGGCCATCGGGTTGGCGTAGAGGCTGCTCGCGGCGGTGAAACCGCCGGCCATCAGGGCGTCCAGGTTGGGTGCGTCGGCGTCCTTGATGCGGTTGAGCATGGCGCCGTCCAGGCCGATGACCAGGACCTTCGGGGTTCGGGTCGTGGCCGCGGCGGCGGTGGTTTCGGCGGTGGCGGTGCTCTCGGTGGCGGCGCCGACGGTGGCGGCCACGGCGGTGCGCGCGAGCGGGCCGGCCGCGAGGAGGGTGGCGGCGGCGCCGAGGAACAGGCTGCGGCGGGGGATTCCGGTGGTCACGTCGTCTCCTGATGCTGCGTCACGGAGCTGAAGGGGCGGTGACTACGGTCGGAGCGGCGGGTGGACAGGGGTCGCCGGGGTTTCGTCCCGGGCGTGAACAGCGCTGGAATTCGGTCCAGACCCGTTATCGTTCAGTGATCAAATGGGTGGGCGGGGAGGAGGCGGCCGAGCTCGAGATCGGCCTCGCCCGGGGCGGCCGAGCCAGGGGTCGAACGGGCCCCGGGGGCGGCCGAGCCCGGGGCCCGTTCGTCGCCGTCGCCGTCGCCGCCGCCTGCGACGCCCCCACAGCCGCTGGTCAGTCGGCTTCGAGGCGGGTGGTGAAGCTGAAGCGGTCGCCGCGATACAGCGAGCGCACCCGCTCCAGCGGCGCACCGGCCGCGTCCCTGGTGAGCCGGTGCAGCAGCAGCATCGGCAGGGCGGGCGGCGTCCCGATCAGCAGCGCCTCGCGCGGCGAGGCGAGCACCGTCTCGATCCGCTCGTCGGCCGCGCCGAGCTCGACGCCCGCCTTCTCCTTCAGGAAGGCGTAGAACGACGATCCGGGGTCGAACTCCCGGTCCAGCTCCGGGACCCGCGCCACCGCCAGATAGGTGCTCTCCAGGCCGACCCGCTCACCGTCCGCGAGTAGCACCCGCTCCAGATGCCAGACCTGCTCCCCCACGCCGATGTCCAACTGCCCGGCCAGCAGCGGGTCGGCGGCGAACCGCTCCAGCCCGATCAGGTTGCGGCCCGGCACCCGCCCCTGGCGGCGGACGCCCTCGGTGTAGCTGGCCAGCGACAGCGGCTGCTCCAGCTTGGGCCCGGCCACCACGGTGCTGCGGCCGCGCCGCCGGACCCGCCCCTGGATCAGCAGGTCGCGCAACGCCTGCCGGAGGGTCTCGCGGGCCACCTCGAAGCGGGCGGCGAGGTCACGCTCGGTCGGCAGCACGCCACCCTCGCCGAGCTCGTCGAGCAGCGCCTCCAACTGGCCCTTGACGGAGTAGTACTTGGGTACCCGGCCGTGCTCGGGGATGCCCGCACGGATCGGCGTGCCGAGGCCGGGCAGGGGGTTCGCGGGCCCGGGGGTTTCGTCCATCCGGCCATCCTCGCAGACTCGGGCGGGCGTCCGATTCAGGCCGAATCGGCGGATGTGGCGCGTCGGGGCCGAGGTGCGCCGGGGCTGCTCCGAGGGCACCCCGGGGGTACTTGCGGGTGCCTTGGGGGGCGGGCCAGGGGGGTGTCTTGGGGCCGATCCCGGACAATACGCGGGCCGATCCCGGACCAATCCGCGGTCAACCCCTTGACAGGTATAGACCATTCCGCTTGAGTCTCGGTCAGCCCCGCACCGGCCCGCACCCCGGTCGGCTCGTCCCCCACGACGCGCCCCCGCGCGGGGCAGAGGCCCCCTGGCACCACAGTCCCTGTCCCACCGATGTGCGGCCCCCACCGCACAAGGGGTGATCACGTGTCAACGAAACGCCTGCTCGCGCTGCTCTCCGCCATGGTCACGGCACTCGCGCTCGCGCTGCTGCTGCCCGCCGCCTCCGCCAACGCCGCCGCCTGCGCCGCCCCCTGGAACGCGGCCACCGCGTACACGGGCGGCGCCGCCGTCTCCTACAGCGGCCACAACTGGTCCGCCAAGTGGTGGACCCAGAACGAGGCCCCCAGCACCGCCGGCACCGGGGTCTGGGCCGACCAGGGCGCCTGCGGCAGCGGCCCCACCGACCCGACGCCCACCCCGACCTCGGGCGGCTGCGTCTACCCGGACTGGGCCGCCGGGCACACGTACGCCACCGGGAGTATCGTCCGCTACACCAACGGCGGGCTCTACCGGGCCACCCACGACAACCCGGGGTACGACCCGGTGATCAGCACCTGGTACTGGGAGCCGTACAGCTGCGGCCCGACGCCGACCGGCACCCCGACCACGACCCCGAACCCCGGCGGATTCCCGGTCGGCCAGGCGCAGTTCAACCAGATGTTCCCGAACCGGAACTCCTTCTACACCTACCAGGGCCTGCTCGACGCACTCGGCGCCTACCCCGGCTTCGCCAACACCGGCAGCGACACCGTCCGCAAGCAGGAGGCCGCCGCCTTCCTCGCCAACGTCAGCCACGAGACCGGCGGCCTGGTCTATGTGGTCGAGCAGAACACCGCCAACTACCCGCACTACTGCGACACCTCGCAGCCGTACGGGTGCCCGGCCGGGCAGGCCGCGTACTACGGGCGCGGTCCGATCCAGCTGAGCTGGAACTTCAACTACAAGGCGGCCGGCGACGCCCTCGGCATCGACCTGCTGCACAACCCCGACCTGGTGCAGACCGACCCGGCCGTGGCCTGGAAGACCGCGCTCTGGTACTGGAACACCCAGACCGGCCCGGGCACCATGACCCCGCACAACGCCATGGTCAACGGGTACGGCTTCGGCGAGACCATCCGCAGCATCAACGGCACCCTGGAGTGCAACGGCGGCAACCCCGCGCAGGTGCAGAGCCGGATCAACGCCTACCAGAGCTTCACCCAGATCCTCGGCACCGTCCCGGGCTCGAACCTGAGCTGCTGACGCTTCGACAGCTCTTCGCCTCGCTCCCGTCGGTACGCCCCCGCTTCGCCCCGATACTTCACGGGGAGTAGCGGGGGCGTACCTCGAGCGGAGGACCGGCGGGGGTGCAGAATCATCGTCACGGCGGACGACCGGGTGGATGGCGGAGGCCTAGGCTCGCAGCCATGAACGACCTTGGCAGCCTTGTCCAGCAGACCGCCGACCGGCTCGCCGGCCAGCAGGTCGGCGCCGTGGTCGCCGGCCTGGCCGGCGGCACGGTGGAGATCCGCGGCGCCGGAAGCACCTCCGCCGGCCCGGGCGGCAGCGCGCCCGGAGCGCACACACTGTTCGAAATCGGCTCGGTCACCAAGGTGTTCACCTCGCTCGCCCTGGCCCGGCTGGTGCTCGCGGACTCGGCCGCACTCGACGAACCACTGTCCCACCTGCTGGCGGACGCGCTGCCGCCCGGCGTCACCGTCCCCGCCAAGGGCAGCACACCGATCACCCTGCAACACCTGGCCACCCACACGTCCGGGCTGCCGCGACTCCCCGCCGGAATGCTGCTGCGCGCCCTCGTCACCCCGAACAAACCCGACCCGTACCGCCATTGCACCACCGACGCCCTGCTGTCCGGGCTCGCCCGCACCAGACTGCGCGCGGTGCCCGGCCGCAGCTTCCGCTACTCCAACCTCGGCGCCGGCCTGCTCGGCCTCGCCCTCGCCCACCGGGCCGGCACCGGCTACGAGGAGCTGGTCACCCGGGAGGTCTGCGAGCCGCTCGGCCTCGCCGACACGGTGATCACCATCGACGAGGAGCGCTCCGGCCGCCTCGCCCACGGCCACACGCCGGGCCGCCGCCCCGTCCCCGGCTGGCACCTGGCCGGCCTCGCGGGCGCCGGCGGGCTCCGCTCGACCGCCGCCGACCTGGCGATACTCCTGCGGGCCCAGCTGGCGCCCGCCCCCTCCCCCGCCGCCACCTCCCCCGCCGCCGCCCCCACCACGGCACCGGGCGGCTCATCGCTGGCGCCCGCGATAGCGCTCACCCGGGAGGTCAAGCACCACGTCAACCCGTTCGCCTGGATGCACCTCGGCTGGCTCGCCCACCGGCTCCACCCCCGGCAGGGCGGCCACCTCCAGATCTGGCACAACGGCGAGACGGGCGGCTTCCGCTCCTTCGTCGCCTTCGACCCCGAGAAGCAGGTCGGCGTCATAGTCCTGGCCAACACCCGCCGTTCGGTCGATCCGGCGGGGGTGGCCCTGCTGCGCACCCTGCAGAACGACCACGCGACGGACGGTGGCGGCGCGTAGGCGGGGGCGGGGACGGGGGCTCCCGGCACCCCGCCGGCTACCCGACCCACCCCGGGCCGCCCCCGCGACGCGCAGGCGACGGCCGAGGTGACCACCGGACCGCTGCGGCGCCCGGACGTCGCATGCCGGGCCATGTCGGGGCGACACCGCCCGGCGCCAGGCCAACCCCCGTCCAGGTCGAGCACGCGGATCCCGGGCGGGGAAGCCCACGCTCAGCGGGCCTGACGTACCCACCACGCCCTCGTGAGGGTGCCGCAGCGCCGCCGGATCACCGTTCGGGCTGGGTTGGCCCCGTCATGACCACAGTCGCGCCGGCTGCGGCCGGATCGGCGGCCGCCAGAGTGGCACTCGCTCCGGTGACCCTGCGCACTGCCTTGCCTGAAACGGCCGCCTGCACCACGGGTCCTCCCCAAGCCCGGCAGCGCCGGTCGTGCCGCGCGCGGGGTCGGAAGCAGAGACCGAACGATCACGTCCGGAGAGTGACCCGGACCACAACTTCACAGCATTGGAATTCCAAACTTACTAGTCCTATAGTGAGTTTGCTTTTCCAACCACCCCAGAGGAAGGCGGCCGCCATGCGTGACGCCGTGATCGTCGAAGCCGTCCGTACCCCCATCGGCAAAGGCAAGCCGGGAGGCGCACTCTCGTCCGTCCACCCGGTCGAGCTGCTCGCGCACACCCTCCAGACCCTGATCGGCCGCAGCGGCGTCGACCCGGCGCTGATCGACGACGTGATCGGCGGCTGTGTCGACCAGGTTGGCGAGCAGGCCATGAACACCACCCGGTACGCCTGGCTGGCGGCCGGCCTGCCGGACTCCGTCCCGGCGACCACGGTCGACCGGCAGTGCGGCTCCTCCCAGCAGGCCGTCCACTTCGCCGCGCAGGGCGTGATCGCGGGCGCGTACGACCTGGTGGTGGCGTGCGGGATCGAGTCGATGAGCCGCGTGCCGATGTGGTCCAACGTGCCGCCGGGATCGGACCCGTTCAGCGCCGCGATCGCCGCCCGCTACCCCGGCGGGCTGATCCCGCAGGGCGTCAGCGCGGAGCTGATCGCCGCCAAGTGGTCCGTCTCGCGCGAGGCGATGGACGCCTTCGCCACCGCCTCCCACGCCAAGGCCGCGCACGCCCACGCCACCGGCCTCTTCGAGGCGGAGCTGGCACCGGTCACCACGCCCGCCGGACTCGTCGCCATGGACGAGTCGGTTCGCCCCAGCACCACGCCGGAGATCCTGGCCGGCCTCCGCCCGTCCTTCACCGACCCCGGCTTCGCCGAGCGATACCCGCAGATCGACTGGTCGGTGACGGCCGGCAACAGCAGCCCGATCAACGACGGCGCCTCCGCCGTCCTGATCACCAGCAGCGAGACTGCGGTGCGGCTCGGCCTGCGTCCGCTGGCCCGGCTGCACTCCTTCGCGGTGACCGGTTCGGACCCACTGCTGATGCTGACCGGCGTCATACCCGCCACCGAGAAGGTGCTCCACCGCGCCGGGCTGTCACTGGCGGACATCGACCTGTTCGAGGTGAACGAGGCGTTCGCCAGCGTCGTGCTGGCCTGGCTCCAGGAGACCGGCGCCGACCCCGCGAAGGTGAACGTCAACGGCGGCGCGATCGCGCTCGGCCACCCGCTCGGCGCCAGCGGCACCCGACTGATGACCACCCTGGTGCACGCGATGCGCGAGCACGGCGCGCGGTTCGCACTGCAGACCATGTGCGAGGCGGGCGGCCTGGCCAACGCCACCATCCTGGAGGCGCTGGACTGACACCGGCCCGCCGGGTCAACGCCCGGCGGCCGACCGGGCCCGCTCCTGCCGCGGCTGCGGCTCCGCCGCCGTCCCGACCGGCGCGAGCAGACGGTGCGGGCGGGCCGGCGCGCGTCCGCCCGGATCCGGGCGGACATCGGGCGAGGCACCCGGCCCGGGGGGCTTCTCCACCTCGCCAAACAACCGGAGAACGCGCAACACCAGGCCGCCTCACCCACACAGGAAGTCGGCTCGGCCGACATCCTGGGCGCGAGGGCACGCGCGGGAAGCGGTTGGCATCCGCCGGCCGGCCGGGCCCGGTGCGGTGGGGGTCGGGCCGGCCGGCGTCCTGGGCCGGCGGGGCCCGGGCTCGCACGGTGGTGTGGCCAGGGGCCGGGGGCTGCGGACGGGCTCCGCGGAGCCGGCGCGGGTCGGTGGAACGAGCGGGGCCGTGGGGCCGCGTGGGAAGATGGCAGGGCTGGTGGAAACGATCTCCGGGCGGTTCTCTGGCCATGGTGAACGAGCAGCGTGATGCCGGCGAGCCCAGGCGGCCGCGTCAGGATGCCCTGCTGATGGTGCCGATCGCGACCGCGCTGATCGAGGCCGACGGCCGGATCCTGCACTGGAGCAACGACGCCGAGGCACTGCTCGGTTACACGGCCGAGGAGGCGATCGGCACGCGGGCCGCGCAGTTGCTGGCCTCCGACGAGCAGCGGCCGGAGGTGATGGAGCTGTTCCAGGAGATCCTGGACGGCCGCGGCTGGTCGGGCGTGTTCCCCGTCCGGCACCGGGACGGCCACCACGTCAACCTGGAGTTCCGCACCCACCCGATCTCGGGGCCGGGCGGCAGCCCGTTGGTGCTCGCGGTGGCGTCCGACGTGACGACGCTGCGCCGGATCCAGGCGGATCTCGCCGTCCTCGACGGGTTCTTCACGCAGTCCCCGGTCGGGATGGGCGTGTTCGACACCCGGCTCGCCTTCGTCCGGCTGAACGACGCGCTGGCCCGGGTGAACGGCCTGCCCGCCGACGCGCACCTGGGGCACCGGCTGAGCGAGCTGCTGCCCGGGATCAACGGGGAGGAGAGCGAGGCGGTGATGCGGCAGGTGCTGGAGAGCGGCGAGCCGGTGGTGGACTCGCGCTCGCACGGCCGCACCCTGGGCGATCCGGAGCACGACCACGCCTGGTCGGCCTCGTACTTCCGGTTGGAGGACCCGGCCGGGGAGGTCCTCGGGGTGAGTTCGACGGTCATCGACGTCACCGAGCGGTTCCGCGCGGACGCCCGGGCGGCGCGGGCTCAGGAGCGGCTGTCGCTGCTGGTCGACGCCACGGCGTCGATCGGCACCACGCTGGACCTGCGGCAGACCGCCCGCGAGCTGGCCGACGCGATGGTGCCCAGGGTCTCGGACATCAGCGGCGTGTTCGCGCTGGAGGCCCTGGTCGCGGGGCGCAACGTGGAGCCGCTGGACCCGTCCGCCGCCCAGCTGGTGCGCCGGCTGGCGCTCGCCACCACCGACCCGCTCTACCCGGCCGAGGCGCTGCCGGTGGACACGGTGTACGAGGTGGCACCGGACTCTCCGTACGCGCGGGCCCTGGCGACCGGGCGCACGGTGGTGGTGCCGTCCTGGGAGCTGCCGCTGCTGAGCCAGGGGATCTCCGAGAGCCGCCGCCAGGCATATCTCGGCGACCGGCCGCGTTCGGTGCGGATCACCCCGTTGGTGGCGCGCGGCACCACGCTGGGCATGGTGGTGTACTCGCGGCGCGGCGAGCGGGAGTCCTTCGCCGAGGCTGACATCACCCTCGGTGACGAGCTTGCCTCGCGGGCCGCCGTGGCGATCGACAACGCCCGGCTCTACCTGCGCCAGCACCAGACCGTGCTGGCCCGGCAGCAGGCGCTGCGTGAGGCGAAGGCCGCGCAGGAGCGGCTGGCACTGGTCAACGCCGCCTCGGCGCGGATCGGCACCACACTCGATCTCGCCCAGACCGCCCAGGAGTTGGCCGAGGTGGCGACGCCCCGGCTGGCCGACACCGTGGTGGTGGAGGTGCTGGACGACCTGGTGCGCGGCGAGCGCGAGGCCCGCACGCTGGCGGACGGTTCGGCCGTGCTGCGCCGGATGGCCTTCCACTCGGCGCACGGTTCGACGCTGGAGCCGATCGACCGCACCGGCGGGGTGCAGCGGTTCCGGCCTGGTTCGCCGTACGCGTGGAGCCTGGCGCACCGCAAGCCGGTGCTGGTGCCGCGGATGGACGCGGCGGGCATGGCCTGGTTCACCGACGACCCGGTCCGCACGGCCGCCGCCAGGAAGCAGAACGTGCGCTCGTTCATGGTGGTGCCGCTGATCGCCCGGGGCTCGCCGGTCGGTGTCGCAGCGTTCTACCGGACGGTGGTGGAGCGCCCGTACGAGGACGACGACCTGGCGCTGGCCGGGGAGTTGGCGGTGCGGGCGGCGGTGTCGATCGACAACGCGCTGCTGTTCACCCGGGAGCGCGACGCGGCGGCTGCCCGCCAGCGCGCCCTGGACGAGGCGTGGGCGGCGCAGCAGCGGCTGTCGCTGCTCAACGAGGCCAGTACCCGGATCGGCACCACGCTCGATCTGCACCGCACCGCCGAGGAGTTGGTGGAGGTGGTGATCCCGCGCTTCGCCGACTTCGTCACCGTCGACCTGCGCGAGGCGGTGCTGAGCGGCGACGAGCCCAGCCCCGTCCCGGACGACGGCACGGTACTGCTGCGGGCGGTCGCCGTCGGCGAGGCCAACTCGAACGGGGTGATGGCGAGGGCCGCCGACCAGGTCGGCGCCAACTCCCAGTCCGCGCAGGTGTACGCGGAGAGCCTGCGGACGGGGCGCTCGATCCTGGTGTCGGAGGTGGACGAGGAGGCGCTGCGGCGGATCGTCGCCTCGCCGGACCGGGTGCAGCCGGGCCTGGAGGCCGGGGTGCACTCGTACCTGATGGTGCCGCTGCTGGCGCGCGGACTGGTGCTGGGCGGCGCGGAGTTCATCCGGATCCGCAATCCGGTGCCGTTCGGGCAGGCCGACCGGGCGCTGGCCGAGGAGCTGGCCGCCCGGACGGCGCTGGCGATGGACAACGGCCGGCTCTACCGGCGCGAGCGGGACACCGCGCTCACGCTGCAACGCAGCCTGCTGCCGCAGGAGATCCACCGCACGCTGGGGCTGGAGATCGCCTACCGGTACCTGCCGAGCAGTGTGGTCAGCGAGGTCGGCGGCGACTGGTTCGACGTCGTGCCGCTCTCCTCGGGCCGGGTGGCGCTGGTGGTCGGCGACGTGATGGGCCACGGCATCCGGGCCGCCGCGACGATGGGCCAGCTCCGCACTGTGGCGCGCACGTTGATCACGCTGGAGCTGGACCCGGCGCGGGTGCTGCACCGGCTGGACGAGGCCACCAGCGCCCTCGGGGAGGGCCAGTTCGCGACCTGCGTCTGCGTGGTGTACGACCCGGTGGACCGGCTCTGCACCGCCGCCTGCGCGGGCCACCTGCCGCCGGTGGTCGCCGACGCCGAGGGCGCGGCCCGGCTGCTCGACCTGCCGCCCGGGGCCCCGCTGGGGGTCGGCGGAGTCCCGTTCGAGAGCGTCGAGTTCACGCTCCCGGAGGAGGGCATCCTGGCGATGTACACCGACGGGCTGGTCGAGCGCCGGGGCCGCGACCTCGACGAGGGCCTGGACCAGCTCTGCCGGACCATCGCCGACCGGCGCCGCTCGCTGGAGCAGACCTGCGACGCCGTCCTGGCCGAACTCACCGGCCGCACCAGCGAGGACGACATCGCGATCATCCTGGCGCAGGTCCGGCCGGCCGGCGCCGACCGGATCGCCACCCTGCCGCTCACAGACGACCATGCGATGGTCGCGCACTCGCGCCGGTTCACCCGCGAGACGCTCATCGGCTGGGGGCTCGGCCCGCTCGCCGACTGGGCCGAGCTGCTCACCAGCGAGCTGATCACCAACGCCCTGGTGCACGCCGGATCCCCCACCCAGCTACGGCTGTTCTACAACCGGCTGCTCACCGTGGAGGTCGCCGACCGGGACGCCGAGTCGCCCCGGATGCGGCGCGCCCGCGAGGAGGACGAGGGCGGTCGCGGCATGCACCTGGTCAACGAGCTCGCCCACCGCTGGGGCAGCCGGCGCACCCGGGACGGCAAGGTGGTCTGGTTCGAACTGGAGCTGCCGCCGGGTACGCCAGCCCGCTGATCACCCACGACAACCGCTGTTTGTCGCCGCCGCCGTGCGGTTGTTCGCCCGCGCGCACCCCGAGGGGCTTGGCTTGGTCCCGGCAGAAAGACCGACCCGGAACACCAGGAGCAGACCGTGGACCAGCTCGACCCCCGTACCGTCGTGGAGCGCTACGTCACCGCCATCGCCACCGGCGACCTCCCCACCGCGATTGCCTCGTTCGCGGAGAACGCCACCTGGTCCTACCCCGGCGACCTGCCGCTGTCGCGGGTCTGGAACGGCCGGGACGCCATCGTCGGGGACTTCCTCGGCTCGGTGGGCACCCTGTTCGCTCCCGACGGCGCCCCGCAGGTGACGCTCACCGGCCTGCTGGCGGACGGCCCGCAGGTGGTCGCCGAGTGGACCGCCAAGGGCACAGCGGCCAACGGCACCGCGTACGACAACCAGTGCCTGGGCATCTTCACCGTCGAGAACGGCCTGATCACCGCGGTGCGCGAGTACCTGGACACGCACCACGCGGCACTCACGCTGTTCGCGGACCGGTCCGTCTGAGCCCGGGCCGGGCCGGGCCGTCCGAGCCCCGGACCGGTCGGCCTGGGCCCCGCCCCGGGCGATCGTGCCTAGGCGGGCAGCAGCAGGTTGACGTCGCCGAACTCGTGCCACAGGTAGCGGTGTCGGACCGCCTCCGCGTAGCACCGCGCCAGCAGGGGGCGGCCCGCGACGGCGGCGAGCATGAGCAGGTGGGAGGCGCGGGGCTCGTGCCAGCCGGTGAGGAGGCCGTCCACGGCACGGACGCCGCGGTCGGGGGTGATCACCAACTCGGTCCAGCCGTCGGCCTGGTGGACGGTGCCGTCCGGGGCGGCGGCCGACTCCAGGGCGCGGACGACGGTGGTGCCGACCGCGATCACCCGGCCGCCGCCGGACCGGACGTGGCCGACCAGGCGGGCGGTCGCGGCCGGCACCTGGAACCGCTCGGCGTACGGGGCCTCGTGCGCCTCCGGGGAGGCGACGCCGGTGTGCAGGGTGATCGGCGCGACCAGTACCCCGCGGCCGGCCAGTCGGGCCACCACCTCGGCGGTGAACGGGCGGGCGGCGCTGGGCATTTCGCTGCTGCCCGGAACGGTCGCGAAGACCGTCTGGTACGCCTCGATCGGCCAGTCGCCGTCCACATAGCCGTACCGGATGGCCTTGCCATGGCTGGCCAGGTAGCCCGACAGCGGTGCGGGAAGGTCGAGTCGGGCGTACCAGAGGCGGGCGGTGAACGGCTCGGCCAGCTCGGCCGATCCGCCGCCCGGCAGCGCCACCCGCAGCCCCGGGCGGGCCGGGGACTCCTCCGGCGGGTAGTAGGCGGCGGCCTCGCCGGGCACCGGCCGACGCAACTCCACCAGGAAGGAGCCGCGTCGGTCCGGCTGGGCGGAGGAGAGGTGCAGCGCGACGGGGCTGCCGTCCGGCAGCCGGCCGGTCAGCGCGGCGGGCAGGGTTGCCGAGTTGTTGACCACCAGCAGGTCGCCGGGGCGCAGCACCCCGGGCAGGTCGGTGAAGCGGCGGTGCTCGACGGCGGCGCCGTCGCGGCGGCCGACCAGCATCCGCACGCCGTCCCGGGCGGTGCCGCGGGCCTCCGCGGGTGCGCGGGCGGAGAGTTCGGGCGGGACGGTGACGTCGATCCCGGGGTCGGTGAGTGCGGTCATCGGTCGCCCTGGGCGGCGGCTTCGACGGCGGCGAGCAGGTCGGCGGCCCGGTAGCGGCCGGAGGCGGGACGGTCGCGGAGCAGGCCGAGCAGGGCGGGGGCGACGGTCTCGGGCAGCGGCTCGGCGGAGATGTCCTCGCCCGGGCAGGCCTCCTGGTACATCCTGGTCCGCATGGTGCCCGGGTCGACCGCCCAGACCTTCAACTCCGGCTCCTCCCGGGCCAGTACGGCGGAGGCATGGTCCAGCGCGGCCTTGCTCGCGCCGTAGCCGCCCCAGCCCAGGTAGGCCTCGACGGCCGCGTCGGAGCTGATGTTGAGCAGGGCGCCGGAGTGCGCGCGCAGCTGCGGCAGCAGCAGCTGGGTCAGGGCGATCGGCGCGAGGGCGTTGACCTCGAACATCTCCAGCAGGTCGGGCAACGGGACGTCGGCGAGCCGGGGCAGCGGCTCGCTGTCCGCGTCCGAGCCGTTCAGCGTGCCGGCGTTGTTGACCAGGAGCGTCGCGCCGCCGAGCGCGGCGGCGGCCTCGGCCAGGCGCGCGCGGTGGTCGTCGTCGACGACCGAACCGGCCAGCGCGGTGACCTTGGTGAGAGCGGCCAGCTCGGCCTCGACGGCGGAGAGTCCGGCCCGGTCGCGGGCCGTGATCACCAGCTGCCAGCCGTCGGCGGCCAGCGCCCGGGCCAGCGCCAGACCGAGGCCTCGGGAGGCACCGGTGATCAGGGCGACCGGCTCGGCGGTGTGCGGGGCGACGGGCTGGGCGGTGTGCTGCGATGCGGTGTTCATGGCACCACGATCGCCCCGGACGCCCGCCGCCGGATCGGCCACCGGGCCTGGGACCAGGTCGTCCCTTTGACCTAGATCAAGGGGCCGAGGCGGCGCCCACCCAGCCCCTCCGGGCCCGCCCAGGCGGCCGGGTCCGACCACGCGGCGAGCGTGCGGCGGCTCTCGAAGCGGCGCGGGCGGCCGGTCAGCGGGTCGGTGAACTCCACGGTGGAGGCGAGCAGTTGCAGCGGGCGGCGGAAGTCGTCCGGGGCCGGATCCGGCAGCAGCACCGGGTACACCGGGTCGCCGAGGATCGGCAGGCCGAGGCCGCTCATGTGCAGTCGCAGCTGGTGGGTACGCCCGCTGAGCGGGAGCAGCCGGTAGTGGCCTAGGCCGTCGCGGTGCTCGACCAGCTCGATCCGGCTCTCGCTGTTCGGCGGGGCGTCCAGCTCCCGCGCCGCGATCACGCCGCGCTCCTTGACGATGTGGCTGCGCACGGTGCACGGCAGCGCGAGCGCCGGGTCGTACGGCGCGATCGCCCGGTACTCCTTGCGGACCAGCCGGTCACGGAAGAGCGTCTGGTAGGCACCGCGTTCCTCGGGGCGGACCACGAACATCGCCAGGCCCGCCGTCAGCCGGTCCAGCCGGTGGGCCGGGCTGAGGGCGGGGAGGTCCAGCGAGTGCCGCAGCCGGGAGAGTGCCGTCTCGACGACGTGCCGGCCGCGCGGGGTGGTGGCCAGGAAGTGCGGCTTGTCGACCACGACCAGGTGCTCGTCGCGGTGCACCACCTCCACCTCGAAGGGGACCGGGACCTCGTCCGGCAGCTCGCGGTAGAGCCAGAGGTGCGCCCCCGGCCGGAACGGCTCGTCCGGCCCGATCGGCCCGCCCTGGCCGACGATCTCGCGGCCCTGCAGCAGCGCGTCGATCCGCTCCGGCGCCACGGTGGGCAGCCGCTCGGCCAGGTACGCGCGCACCGTCGGCCACGGCCCCTCGACGGGCAGCCTCAGGTGCACCGGGTCCACCCCGCGGCGCTGGGGAAGGGGGGCGACCGGCTTGCTCTTGCGTCTCATCTCGCCGCCAGCCTAGCCGGGGGCGGCGACGGCACCCCGGGGCGGCCGGCGGGAGGGCGGGGCGCCCCGTCCGACGTGCCGATGGCGGCCGCCGCGGTGGAGAGTGGACGGTGAGGCCCCCGCCGACCCCCACTGGAGGCGTACGCGTGACCGCCGACGGACCGCAGGGCGCGGTGCCGCCGCTGCATCTGCCGCGGCGGACGCGGCTGCTGCTCGCCTGTGCGTACCTCCTGCTGGTCGCGGCCGTGGTGGCCGACCTGGTGTCCGGTCCGGGGACGACCCTCTCCCCCGTGCTCGCGGTGGCGCCGGTGCTGGCCGGGGCGACCACCCGGCGGGCCCGGGTGCCGCTGCTCACGGGAGCGGCCGCCATGGTCGCGGTCGGCCTGCTGGAGGTCTCCAACCACGGGCTGCCCACCTCCGTCCACCTGACCGCGCTGATCACCGTGCTCGCCGCCACGCTCGCCAGCGCCGGGAACGTGGTGCTGGTGGCGGCCCGGGAGCGGGAGCTATTCCAGGTCCGCACGGTGGCCGAGGCGGCGCAGCGGGCGCTGCTGCGGCCGCCGCCGGAGCGGCTCGGGCCGCTGCGGGTGGCGGTGCGGTACGTCGCGGCGGCGGCCGAGGCGCGGATCGGCGGGGACCTGTACGAGGTGGCGCAGGGCCCGTACGGGATCCGGGTCCTGCTGGGGGACGTGCAGGGGCACGGGTTGCCGGCGGTGGAGACGGCGGCGGACGTGCTGGGGGTGTTCCGGGAGGCGGCCCGCACGGAGCCGGAGCTGGCCCGGGTGGCGGAGCGGCTGGACTCGGCGCTGGCGAGCCGCCCGGTGAACGAGCGGTTCGTCACGGCGCTGCTGCTGGGGGTGGACCCGGCGGGCGGCGCGGCGCGGCTGGTCAACTGCGGCCATCCGCACCCGCTGCTGCGCACGGCGGGCCGGGTGAGCGAGCTGGAGCCGCCGCACCACGCCCCGCCGCTGGGGCTGCTCGGCCTGATGGGCGGGGGCTACCGGGCGGGCGGTTTCGAACCCCGTCCGGGCGACCTGCTGCTGCTCTACACCGACGGCGTGTCCGAGGCCCGGAACGCGGCCGGCCGGTTCTTTCCGTTGGCGGAGCGGCTGACGGGGGTGTCCGCGGGGAGCCCGGAGGACGTGCTGGACGAGCTGCTGGCGGAGGTCCGCGCCTGGGTGGGCGTCGCCGGCCTGGCCGACGACGCGGCCCTGCTGGCACTGCGCTGGGAGCACTGAGCGGCGGTCGGCGCCACTGTCGGTGCCGTGTGCAACGCTGTCCGTGCGGTCGGCGGAGCGCCGTCCACGGGCAGGTTCGTCGAGGGGACGGTGTCATGGGGATCAAGGCGGGCGGGGCGTTCGAGGTGACCGCGTTCGAGCCGGAGGAGACGGACGAGCGACCGGGCGCGACGCTCGGCCGGGTCCGGATGACCAAGGAGTTCACGGGCGGCCTGACGGGCAGCAGCGTGGTGCGGATGCTCTCCGTGCTGGGCGGCTCGGGCGCCCCGGCGGGGTACGTCGCGATGGAGCACTTCACCGGTGAGCTGGACGGCCGGAAGGGCTCGTTCGTGCTCCAGCACACGGCGCCGGACAGCCGGGGCGAGCGGCTGGCGATCCGGGTGCTGGCGGGCACCGGCGCGGGCGAGCTGGCGGGGCTGACCGGCACGTTCGAGCTGAACGTGGACGACGAGGGCAGGCACACCTACGCCCTGGAGTACGAGCTGGGCTGATCCGGGCAGGGCCGGCGAACTGGGCCGATCCGATCCGGGCCCGCGAGCTGGGCCGATCCGGGCCGAACCAGGACGGGCCGGACCGATACGGGCCGGCGGGAGTGCCTGCGCGGCGTCGGCGTCGCCCGGCCCGCCGCTGTCACGATGATGCGATCGGCAGACGATCGATCGCGGAAGGTGACGAATGGCCCGGGACATGGCGCACGCGGTTGACGAGGTGATCCACCGGCTGCGCGGGATCGGCGCCGGCCTCCCGGACGGCGACGGTGTCGCGGTGTTCAACCGGATGTACCTCACCGTGACGGAGGCGGTCCGCCGCCACCTCGGCCGCCGCTACTTCGCCGACCCGGCCGCGATGGCCGAACTGGACGTGGTGTTCGCCGGGCGGTACCTGCTGGCCGTGGACGCCGTCGCGGCGGGGCGGCGGCCGCCGGCCTGCTGGCGGCCGCTGTTCGAGCTGCGGGCGGACCCGGACGTGCACCCGATGCAGTTCGCGCTGGCCGGAATGAACGCCCACATCCAGCACGACCTGCCGCTCGCCGTGGTCGACACCTGCCACCGCCTCGGCCGCACGCCCTGGCAGCTAGCCGCCGACTACCACCGGATCAACGGCCTGCTCGCCGCGGTGGAGACGGCCGTGCGGGAGCAGCTGATGCCGGGGCCGGACGTGCTGGAGCGGGCCGAGCCGCTGACGCACCGGGTGGGCGCCTGGTCGGTGGACGCCGCCCGGGACGCGGCGTGGGCGACTGTTCCGAAAGGGACCTCTCAAAACCGTGATGGTGGCGCCCACATCGGCCGCCCGCCTTCAGCGTAGAACTCGGCAGCGTCGGCGTCGATCGACACCCGGCGTCGACCAGCTCGTCACGGACCTCCTCACCCGCGAGCAGTTCGCCCAGGCCAAGCCCATCGCCGAGGCAGCGGTCCAGGAGGCCCGGCAGCCTGCTGGCCGCCGCTCAGGAGGAGACGGCGCTGGCCCGGGTGCCAGCTGTCCAGACGATCCGGGAAGCCTGAGACGCCTCCGGCCTGGACTGGCGGCTGAGCATCGTGAAGCTGGTGGTCGAGCGGGTCACGGTGATCCCGGGCGGCCGACTCGGCAGTAAGACCTGGCGGGATCCGGTTCGACCCGGAATTCATTCAGATCCACTGGAAGCACTGATACCGAGCGAGATCCCAAGCCAATGTTCAGCCCGCCTTCGACGGGCTTTTCGTCGCTAATCGAAGGGAATTCCCTAGGAGCCACATCGAGTTACAGGCGCGGAATTCAAGAAAGTCCTTGCAATTCCCGATGAATTAGTTTATGATGTTCGATTGCGGATCCTTCTCTGCTGAGTGATAGAGGTGGGCCCGGAATATCGGGCCTCCCCTCAAGCAGGAAGGCCGATCACAATGCCAATTGGCTTCGAGAACGACCTCGATGACGACGAAGTCGGACATCCCGAATGGTCGGGCCATTCCGCCATCTACGGCGGCGACCTGACGCTCGATGCTTTTTTCGAGGCACTGAGGCGCGGTACCAGATTTAAGCCCGTAGCAGTAGACCTTGTCGTCTACGAGCAGCTTATCGTTTCTGAGTGGATGGCAGGCCACGAGATCACGATCCAAGTTGTTCCAACGTCCATACGCGCGGTGAGCCCCGACGATTCGCGCGTATACGACTATGAGGTCGAAGGCTGGATACTCGGTGACTACCCAGAGCAAATCTGGGTACGGCTAAAGCTGGACACGCGCGGGGAAGTCGGCATCATCGAGGAAGGTGAAATCCGGGTTATCCCTGCCAGCGAGGCCACCGGCTCAGTTCCGAAGTACTCTGTGCCGGAGGGCGTGCCCGACAGCGACTCAACCGATTAACTCCCAACAGGGTGCAAGGTAACTTGCACCCTTTTCATTTTCCCTCACGGGATGCCCATGAGATAACGAGCCAATGGTAGTAGTGGGGGTCAGGTTGGCGGACGATATGCCGATACGATCCGTCCTGTCGCGGCCGCAGCACTTCCTCCTGCCCTTTCAGTAGCCACGGATCATCCGAACGCCGCCCGGCAAGCACGCGATACGGGCTACATGCAGATTCAAACTTGAGCTGAACGGTCAGTTGAGGAATCTGTGGCAAAGAGTGCATCTTCAGGTTGTAGGCCCCGCCACCCATGAGGGGAGAATCCGAGAAGTCGATTTCATAGCTGTATTGGAATGACTCCTTCGGTTCCGGTACGGAACTAAGTTGGGCGGCAATGTCACCCTCCCCTTAAAATGAACACGTTGTCTCTTTCCAGATAACCGTATACACTACGCAAATCATCCAAAGGAGCGTGTCCAGATGCCAACCGGCCAACCCACCGACTCAAAAATTAAGGCTGGAATTATCACCAAGATCCGTAATGAGGGCCTGAGCGTCGCCGACGCTAGCGTCACCTACGGTTTCCACAGCAAGACCATCTACAACTGGCTCCGCGAGGGCGTAGTGGATGGCAATCGCAACCTCATCTTAGAAAACAACAAGCTGCGGAAAGAACTTGAGATTGCATACCGGATTATTGGCCGAGCCACCGCCGAGATGCAGCGCCCAAAAAGTTAAGCCTCCTGGAAGAAGTCGAACCAGGGTGGCGCGGTCACTTTGCCCGCATCTTGCGAGTTTCTAGAACCAGCTATTACCGCCTGCCTCAGGCACTAGCCGCTCGTGACGCCTTGGCGGTGGCCGCCCTTAAGAAGGCCCACGAGGATCACCAGTTCTACGGCGTTGCACGACTCGCTCTGCACCTAGGCTGGAGCGAGAAGAAAGCCCGACGTATCCGCAACTTAGCCGGTATTGTCATCCAGCGAGCGAGCAAGAAGCGCAGGTACGGCAAATCTGGCCGAGCTGAGATACCAGCGCCAGATAACGCCTTGCGGCCCTATGCCACGTTCAAGGATGTATCCCGGCCCCAGGACGGCATGAGCTATGCCGGCATGACTGATTCAGGTGGCTGGGTGCAAGACTTTACCTACCTGTGGTTTGACCGCAGCTTTCATTACCTGGCGGTAGTTATTAACCTGAAGACACGTCAGGTCATGGGCTGGCAACTCGGTCTGCGTCACACGAGCGAGTTGACCTACGCCGCCGTGCTGGATGCATTGAGCAAGCACCCGGCGCCCACCATCCTGCATTCCGACCAAGGCAGCGGGTACCTAAGCCACAAGCACGAACTGCTATGCGAGCGCATGGAAATCGTTTTGTCGTGCTCTGACAAAGCCAGTCCCTGGCAGAACGGTTTCATGGAACGGTTCTTTGGCACGATTAAGTTAGAGCTGGGGCCACTTGGCGAGTACCGTGACACCCCACATTTATATGAGGCGGTGGCCCTGACGATTTATTATTACAACCACAACCGCATACATACGGCCTTGAAAATGAGTCCAGCGGCTTACGCCGCTACGCTAAAAGTTGAAAGAGACAAGGTGTTGCAGAAAGTGGGAGGTTGACACCGTGGCCGATGCCACGGACTGCCAATGCACCCCCGGAGCCGCGAGGGGCACCACCAAGGGCGTCAGGTGGGTATTGAGGCCAGCCTACGGCCCTCAGTGGCACCGTGGTCGTCGATCCGAATCTGAAGGGCGACATCCGCATGGAGCGGCAGCGGCGTCGGTTGTGTCGAAGCTCGCACAACCGTGCGACTCGTGAGCGTGGTGGTGCGCAAGTCGGATAGAAGGAATTTTGATTGCCACGAGGCCACCGGGGATGTGATCCTGATCACAGAATGGCAGGAGGCGTCATGGCAAAGCCCCGGTGGCACCACATGTTGATGCAGTCTCAACGGCACGCCCTCAAGGCGGTCGATGAGTGGAACTGCTCGGGTGGTGACTACGGAGACTTCCTGACCCACATGCACAAGGCGTGGCACTACCTGCTGCATGCGGAGTTCCACAAGGACGGTGTGGACTACCACTACCGGGACCCCAAAACCGGGCGGCATGCGATCGTCGACGGTGAGCCCAAGGCCTGGGCCCTGGAGGATTGCCTGAAGCGGCGCTACCCCAACTCGGCGGACCCCGTCCGACTGAATGCCGAGCTCTTCGTTCAGCTGCGCAACAAGGTGGAGCACCGCTACGAGCACGGGCTCAAGGTCGTGACGGGCGGCAAGGCCCAGGCGCTCGTCTTCAACTTCGAGCACGAGATGGTGTCCCATTTCGGGCCGCTCTACAGCCTTGCCGATCGGTTGCGGTTCCCGATCTCGCTCCAGCAGCTCACCGCGGCCGGCCGCGACGAACTACGTGCGGCCGCAGCCAAGCTCCCGCGACGGACCCGTGACCTGGTCGCCCGCTACGAGGCGGCGCTCGACCAGGAGGTCCTGGATGATCTTCAGTACGACTACCGCGTTCGACTGGTGCCCATCGTGGGCCCCAAGACCGATGCTGACCTAGCGATCAACTTCGTGAGGCTGGATGAGCTCACCGAGGACGAGCGGAAGATCATGACGGAGGCGGGCCGAAACGGAACCGTTCTCGTTCGCGACCGTCAGGTGGAGGTGGCGGATAAGGGCAAGCTGCTGCCGAGCAAGGTCGTCCAGCTGGTCGACAGCCAGGTGCCGTTCGATTTCAAGATCCATCACCACACCGAACTGTGGCACCGGCTTGGGGTGCGGAAGCCGAAGGGGGCCGCGAAGCCGTACGACACGGACGCCAAGTACTGCGTGTACAGCGAGGCGTTCGGGAACTACGTCTACACCGACGCCTGGGTGAAGCGGATCATCACCGAGGTTGGCACTCCGGAGAAGTACCGCGCGTTCTTTGGGGGTGAGCCGCAGGGGCAGGTGGTCCAGCTGCCCGGCCAATCCAGCGGCGAACACCAGGTCGACAACCTGGCGCAGAAGAAGTCCGCATGACGTTCGATCAGAAGTTCGATGCAGTCCGTGCGGGACAGGGGGTCTGGTCGGACGGCTGACCCTGTTCTGACGGTCTGCGTCGGTACCATCAGCTGATCGGGGTAGCGGGTCGAGCCGACCCGACTGGGGAGGACAGAGGTAGACGTGACTCAGTCAATGCGGGCGCAGCGGATTCACCCCGGGGCCTACGACGCTCTGCGGGAAGCGTTGGCCGCCATCTACTGGTACAAGGGCGATCTTGAGAACTTCATCCGGACCCGCAGCAGCGCCCACCCGGAGCTGGTCGCCGGCCTGGACTTCACCGCCTACAAGATCGTGTTCGCCAAGGCGTTCGTCACTCGGCTCCTGACGGGCGAGGCGCGGTACCGCGACCTCACGCTCAGCATCATGCTCGAAGTGGCCCAGATGGACAGCTTCCCCAGCCTGAAGCGGCACGCCGACGCGGCCACCCTGCTGCCGGCCGCTCAGGAGGCGGTGGCCGCCCTGAAGACCTGGACCCAGCAGCACCAGGGCATCATCGACGAGCGCCAGCGGCTCGCCGCGGATCTGGCCGACCACCGGGCAGCCGCCCAGGCCCAGCAGGGCTTCGCGGCCAAGCTGGTGGCGCTCAAGGACCGGTTCATGGAGCTGAGCCAGATGCCGAACCGGCAGAAGGCCGGTCTGGCGTTCGAACCCTTCCTGAACGAGCTGTTCCACCTGTTCGATCTGGACCCCCGGTTGTCCTACAAACTGGAGACCGAGCAGATCGACGGCTCCCTGTCGTTCGACACCGACGACTACATCGTGGAAGCGAAGTGGTGGAAGGAGCCGATGGAGCGGGAGCACGTGGACATCTTCGACGCCAAGGTGAGGCGCAAGGGCAAGAACGCCCTCGGGCTGTACATCGCCGTCAACGGCTTCACGGCCGGCGCGCTGCGCGAGCATGATCGCCGGACCTCGTTCATCACCATGGACGGCGCGGACCTGTACGCCGTGCTGGAGGGGCGTATCCCGCTCGATGAGCTCCTCAAGCGCAAGAAGCGGTACGCCAACGAGACCGGCAACTGCTACTTCCCGGCGCACCTGGCGCTGGCCGACTAGGCCCGCAATGACTCCTGACTACTTCTTCGAGCCTGTCTATGTGGACGGCCGGCTGCCGCCGCTGCAGGTCTTCCACCTTGGCCGACTTGAAATGGTGAGGCTTGGCATCGACCAAGACAAGTCTGATCTTGATCTGGGACACGCCTTGGCGCGGCTCGTTCACGGTGAGCTGGAGGCCTATGGCACCGACGAGAGGCAGCGGCTGGACGAGGAGCAGATCGCGGCGGCCCTCCGTACCCTTCGGACGGTCCTGGGGCGGCTCGGGATTGACTTCAAGACGCCCTTTCGTGACTTCAAGAGCTTCCGGGGCTACTGGAGCCGCGAGAGCATGGGCGGCGCTGGCGGGTGGGCGGCACGTCGGGGCTACCTGAACGAGCTGTTCGCGCCGATCTGGGAACAGCTGGACGATCTGGAAGACGCGGAGCGGGAGCCGGCTGGGTACCGCGGACCCGACGGCCAGCTGCGGAACGTCATCTTCGCGTCGTCCGACTTCAAGCCGGAGCTCGTATTCGATGACGCGCTCGATAACGTCATCAAGGTCACGAAGAACGCTGAACACTGTCTCATCTACAATCGGCCGCTCGGTAACGCTGGCCTCACCTGGGGTGACCTTGTCGGGTGGTGGCGCCAGGAGCACGGCTTTCGGGACGAAGATGACCGGACGGTAGGTGGCCATCTCTACAACCGGCTGCTCGCCTCACTTCAGGGAAACAAGGTCGAGGAGATCGTCTTCCGCACCTACTGCGAGCGGTACCGCGGGGGAGAATCTGGCAAGCAGCGGCCAGCGTTACTGCCGCAGGTGTACCTGCACTTCGATCCGCTGACCAAGCGGGAACGCCAGCACCTCGGTAAGGGCGATCGCCTGGGGCGCGAGCGTATGGACTTCCTCCTGTTGCTGCCCGGCGGCGTCCGCGTCGTCATCGAGGTGGACGGCGTCCAGCACTACTCGGTGAAAAGGCTTGTCAACCCTAAGCCTGGCCGCAAGATAGACGAGGCATCGCCGCGGATCTACTCGGAGATGGTGGCCGAGGACCGAGCGCTCCGACTTAAGGGCTACGAGGTTTTCCGCTTCGGTGGCTACGAGCTCATGCAACCAGATGCAGTAGCTATGCTTCGGCAGTTCTTTGATGGTCTGGATGCCCACTTCGATCTAAGTCCCACGGCTACCTAGCTTCTTGAGGGAGCCTAGAGCCCGCTACGTCGCCAGATGGCAACCACGGCCGCAGCCGCTGCGACGACCGCAGCTGTGGTCGTCAGGCATGGGATGAGGACTGGCAGGAAGGCTGTAGCAAGCCCAACACCGAGGCCGATGGCAATAATAATCCAGGCGGAGCGAGATGGACGAGTTGGAGGCAAATTCTGGTCTCGTCGAGGACGTGGCCGCAGGTTCATCGGCTGGATCCTTCGCTTGGGGACGCAGGTCAACGAGCCTGCTTCTTGATCCCTTGGATCGCTGGCGTGCTCACATGCATGACATCAGCTGACGACAGGGTCCACCACTATCGCTCCGTTTGCTACAGCTGACAAGCGTCTGCTTCAAAGATCTCTAGTCAGTCGTTTGCATACCGCTTCGAGTTCTGCCCACTTAAAGTAAGGCTCAGCTTGGGCCTCTTTAACCCTCCTTCTATTGCAATTTATTGCATTATGTGCCATAATGCAATATTCCAGACCGAGCCCCTGCTGAGTGATAGGGGTGCGGCCTGGAATCACCAGGCCCTCGATCCCAAATGGGAGACCTGGTGGCAATTGACGTTACGCCTGAGCGCCACAAGAGGCGCATAATAAGCGACACCTCCCGGGCAGATGGTGTCCCTGGTCGCTACAGCCTGGATGATTTCCTCAGCTGCATACGACAGAGCCCCCGCTGGGCACCGAAGGCGCTCGCCTTTAACGTTCGCGGCGAGTTCGTGGGAACCGAGCAGGAAGACGCGGTCACCATCCTGGTGGTCCCGACCTGCATCCGGGCTGTCTATGACCGCCATAGTGTCCCCGAGGCGTTCCACGAGCCGCCAGAGCACGAGTTCGAGGGTTGGCTCATGGGTGATCGCAGCGACTACCCGGAGCAGATCTGGGTAATCGGCTCACTCTTCGGGGATGGAGCAGTTTCACTCTGCCGGCTAGAGCCCGGAGAAGAAACCCCGACGGCACCTAGTCCGCTTCTCAGTCTCTTCAGCGATCTCTTCGGGGAAGATCTCTGATAACCAAGCAGGGCCGCGACATCTGTCGCGGCCTTTTTCATGTTCTTACTCAGCCGCCAGTCACAAGTCTCTCGTCATCCAGAGCAAACCCGAGGTATCGCAGTGGAGTCGGCTTAACCACCTCGAAGCGGTACGCGCCCCGCTCGTCAGGGACTAGCCGCGTTAGCCCAGAAGTTGAGCCGGACCAGAATAGTGGTTCCAGCTTCTGCTCAAAGGAAAACACTTCGCGACTGCGCGTAACCTCTGGCGCGATGACAACCCGCACGCTCACCACTTCATATGGGCGCATCGGACGGATGGTGAAGGTTCCAAAGCGGGATCTCTCGGGACGATTGAACGTCACCACATATCCAAGATCCCTGGCCGTGCCGTGTGGCATCCGCTTAAAGCTAATCACGAGCCGGTTTGACTTGATCGCAGGTGAACATGCGCCACAGATGCAGGAGTACGCTCCACGGCCGACTCCGACAACCTCCTCGGGGTCAACAATGAAGGTCCCTTCATTGAGGGTTGACCTGACGGTTCGGACCGTGTCGAGCCGTTCCAGCGCAAAGGGGTGCGGGCTTTGGCAGCCGGGGTGCTCAGACGCCAAATGGAAGGTGTAGGCCACTTTCTCAGTGCGGGCGCCCTCAACTGCCTGACCCTGCCTTATGAGTTCGTCGGCAAGTATCTCCATTAGGTTCTGCTCCGGGCTGAGAACCCCAGGGTCACCACGATAGGTTCTCTCTCCGCATGTGAGCCCTAAAACTTCTCGCACGCGGGCCCGCCGGAGTGCGGAATCAGATATCGGATTGTCATCCAGCCCGAAAGCCACAAGAAGCCCTTGCCTGACCTGTTTGGCTGGCACCGAAATGGTCTTTCCGGGAACCTTCCCCTTCAGGATTCGGTACTCGCCGCGGAGCGTTGAGGTGGCAACCCTGATCGCTTCATCCACGCCGTTTTGATGGCCGACTACCTTGCCGGTCCTGTCAACGTGAAGCCTGGACCGCACAAGCTCCAGGTCCGCGAGACACTCATAGTCGTTTGTCTTCAGGCACTTCTCGAAAAAATCGCCAGCACATTGCTTGAGCTTAGCGGCTACCGCTAGGCGTGTAGGTGTATCCGGATCAGCATCAGACGACTGCATGGCCACCTCGCACTCGTTGTTGCCTCGGAATTGCCTCGGGACCTTAGACGCACATGTGCTATCGGTCCCATTCTTGAGGCCCGACAGACCTCACGAGCCTCGGCCGGCCAAGGCCGAGGCCAGGTCTCAACTGAAGGGAGCCCGGCGATGAACGGGTTCAACGCGAACGCCTGGGACGACGGCATCGACCAGGCGGCGCGGCAGTTCATGGTGCGGCTCCAGAGAGAGCTGCGCTTCTGGGAGGCGATCAGCGAGGGCGACCCCGTCTTCGTCCGGTCGCTCCACGAGATCGGTTCCATGACGGCCTGGACCTTCCAGCGCCTCGTCGAGAAGCAGGAGACGCACATGAGGAACATCGAGTCCCCCAACCACGGTATCCCCGAGCCGGTGGAGGAGGCCCGCGCGCAGCACAGCCTCGTGCTGGCGCGGGAAGCCGTGGACCAGGCGGAGCATCTGGATCAGCTGGGGGCGGAGGTCGCCGTGGCGCTCGGTGAGCTCGGCGCGCAGGTCGTCGAGCGGGTGACTGTCGACGCCCGGGCGGTGTTCGAGGCCGCCCTGGAGTCCTACGAGCAGCAGCCGCTCGGCGCGACCATCGCGCTGGAGGACGACCTCGCCCAGGCCGCGAGGGCGGTGCTCGAAGAGGTCTGCTTCGTAGAAGGGATGATTCTGGAGGACTGCCTCCGGACGCTGCAGCACTGGGAGTCGACCGTCGGCCTGGAACAGTTGTTCCCGATAGCTAATCGCATTAGCTTCAGCTGGCGCACGGAGTGGACGCAGTTCCAGAAGATCATCGAGGCCAACCGGCTCCTGGACTACCTGCCCGGCCGCGATGAGCTCCTGGGCGCGCCGCCCGATGACCCGGGCACGGTCGTGGACGGCGAGGGGGAGGCGGCGTGACCGGCAACCTGTCCACGCGGGGTACGCCGGATGGTCAGGATGCGTAGCTCCGGCGGCTGGCGCGGGACGCTGGTCTTGATCATCGTCCTGATGATCGTCACCCAGCGTCTCCTGCTCACCTTGATCCCCGTGTTGCCCTGGGTGGTGCTCGGGCTCGTCGCCCTGGCGGTCATCGCCACGGTTGCCGTCGCGATCATCCGGTGGGGCACGCGCTGGTGACGGTGCCGCCGGATGACCTGGCTGCCTGGGTGCGACGGTCACGCAGCGAGCAAGGACTTCCCGCGACAGTCACTGATCCCGACACGGCCGTGACGCTTTGTGAGCTCATCCGGATCGCTCGGGACACCGAGCGGGCCCGGCAGACCGAGCGGCCGACGCGCGGCGAACCGGTCGAGCCCACCGAGTCGCCAGCTGCAGGTTGATCCATCTTCTCGTCGGGGCGGGCTCCGCCCCGGCGATCTTCATTCCCCACTCCCTTTCTTCCTCAAGGAGATTCGCGTGCGCAACCCCCGGTGCCAGCGCCCCCACGGTCGTCGACAGACGGTCGAGGTGATGTGTCCTCGTGACCTGTCCTACGACGCGGTGCTCGGCCTGTTTCGGTCACTCAGCGGCCCCTTGCTGGCCGGTACGCCGCCCCCGACCATCGCCATCGAGGTGGTGGCCGATCGGCTCGGCTTCACCTTCACCGTGAACCTGCCGGAACACCTCCGACCGGCGAGCCAGCAGCTCATCACCACCCTCCTGCCCGGGGCCATCGTCGCGCCGGTCGCCTCGGCGGATGACCGCGTCAGCATGACCGCGTTCAACAAGGTGATCGAGATCGGTCTCACGAGCCAGCACGAACCACTGCGCATCCCGTCTCCGGCCGGAGCGGTGGCATCGTTGCTAAGCGCCTTCACCGGCCTCGGCGACGGTGAGACCCTGGTGCAGCAGTGGATCATTACCGGGGCCCGATCGACGCGCCCGGTGTCCAAGGACGACACCAAGCAGCCTTGGGGCCGGCAGATCGACCCGGCGGCCGACAAGAAGAAGCAGGACGAGCCGGTCTTTCACGTGGTGGGCCGGCTGGCAGCCCGGAGCCACCGGCCCGACGTGCTGCTGGCCCGGTTGCGTGCGCCCTACGCGAGTCTCGGCACCCACGGGGTCCAGTTCAAGCGCCGGTTGGTCTCGCCAGAGACTGCCCGGATGCGCCTCCGTGAGCGATCGGCTCCCGGGGCCAGGGCGTCGATCATGAACGCCGCCGAGCTCGCGATCGTGACAGGGTTGCCCCTGGGCCGCCCAGCGGTCCCCGGCTTGAAGCCCGTGCGGAGCCGCCGCCTGATAGCCGACCACACCATCCCGAGCACGGGTCTGGTGGTGGCGACGTCCAACTACCCCGGAGCCGAGCGTCCCATCGCCCTGCGGCCGCACGACTTGCTCAAGCACGTGCATGTCCACGGTCGTACTGGCGTCGGTAAGTCCGCCTTCATGATCAATCTTGCGGTCCGTCAGATCACAGCTGGCTATGGGGTGTGCTTCATCGACCCGACCGGGGAGGCCGCGGGTCATCTGCTGGAGCGCATCGCGCCCGACCGGCTCGGTGACGTGGTACTGGTCGAGCCGGCCGATGAGGACGGCAGCGGCCTGCACGTCGGTTTCAACATCTTCGATACCACCGCCAAGCCGGATGTTCTGGCCGACCAGGTCATGGCCATCTTTCACGGCATCTACCACGACTCCGGTATCTACACCTCGAACTACCTGCGGGCCGCGATCCAGACGCTGGCGTCGGTACGCGGTTACACACTGGCCGAGATTCCGGAGTTCCTGACGAATCCGGCCTTCCGCGCCCGGATCATGCGGCAGGTGGCCGACCCGATGCTGGACAGCTTCTGGGCACGGTTCGATGAGGCCAAGCCCGCCGAGCAGTTGCGCCTCGTTCAGCCGGCTATCCACCGGGTGCAGCCGCTGCTGCTGCGCGAGAGCGTCAAGCTCACCCTGGGGCAGGCCGATAACCGGCTCGACATGGCCCGGGTGCTGCGCGAGCGCAAGGTCCTGATCGTCTCCATCCCCAAGGGGCTGCTCGGCGAGGAGACCTCAGCCCTGTTCGGCTCGCTCGTGTTCTCGCGGATGTGGCAGGCCGCCATGGCCCGGCCGCGTGACGACCGGCATCCCTACTTCCTGCATGTTGACGAAGCGCAGTCGAGTCTTCACTCAGCGCTACCAATCGCGGATGTGCTGACCGAGGCCCGCAAGTACGGCCTCGGCCTCTGCCTCGGGCACACCCACGACGCCCAGATGCCGGTCCAGGTGCGCGCCGCGATCAATTCGAACACGCGAACGAAAGTTGCCTTCGCCGTCAGTGCGGATGACGCTCACGCCGCCGCCCGCGAACTCGGGCCGCCGGTCGAGCCGGCCGACCTAATCGCTCTGGGCAAGTTCGAAGTGGTCCTCCAGGTGGTGACGGATGATCAGCCGAGCGCACCGGCCACCGCCCGCACCCTGCCCCCGCTGCCGGTCACCAGCTCACCCGTAGAGGTCCGCGCCGCCTCCCGCGCCCGCTGGGCCACCCACCGGAACGTAGTCGAGGCCGCCATCCTGGCCCGGCAGCAGGGGCCGAAGGCCACTGGCCAGGAGCCCCCGCGCGGTTGGGAGGCGTAGCGATGGCCGTGTCAGTCGCCGTAGCGGTCGGGGTACAGGTCGCGCTACACCCCTCCAGCCATCGACCTGGGCAGATGCCCAATCTCGTGTACGGAAGGACTGTCGCCCATGCGTAGTCCTACCTCCGCCCAGTTGTCGCCCCGCGACCGGGCCGTCATCGCCAGCGTCCATCAGCTCGGCCAGGTCTCATCAGGCCAGCTTCAACGGCTCCACTTCGCGGACGGCTCGCCGGCTTCGCGGGGTGCGCGGATGCGCCGCACCATGGCCCGCCTCGTCCGCTGGGGACTGGTCGCCCGACTGCCGCAGCGCTGGATCGGCGGCCACCGCGGCGGCAGCGACGGCTACCTCTACCTGCCGCCGGGCAGCCGGAGCCGGACCTTCCAAGATCACCGGTTCGCCCTGGCCGAGCTGTACGTCGGGCTGGTCGAGGCCGCCCGCGACGGTGTCTTCGCGCTGACCGACTTCGAGGCCGAGCCGACCAGCTACCGGCAGGTCGGGGCGATGACGCTCAAGCCGGACGCCTGGCTGCGCCTCGAATGCAGCGGCCGCGGCCGGCAGGTCTTCATCGAGTTGGACCGGGCCACCGAGTCGGCCGGGCAGATCACCGGCAAGCTCACCACCTACGCGGCGGCCGCTCGATCCTGGCCCGCAGCTGATGGCTCGCTTCCGCTGGTGCTGTTCGTGGTGTCCCACGATCTGCCGACCTGCGAGGCGCGACAGCTGCGGCTGATCCAGCGAGCCATCGAGCGACACCCAGACCGCGACTGGTTCGCCGTCTGCGCCTTCAACGACACCACCGACTGGCTGAGGAGGTAGTCATGTGCGGTCCGCTAGACATCCGCTACTTGGAGCTACGAGGAGACGAACTGTCGGTCTACGAGATCGATCACTTCGGCTGTCCCGCCTTCTTGGTGGGCAGCGGCCACCGGATGGAGCCGCGCAACATCGAGCAGTGGTTCTGGCGGGTGGTGGACAACGTCTCGCCCCCAGCGCCCTACCAGTGCGCCTGCGGTGCTGAATTCATGGGCTGGCCGGCGGTCATGGATCACTGCAACCTCTACCCCTGCCGGGACTGCCAGAGGCCCACTCCGAAGTTTGACGGGTGGAACTTCCGCTGCCCGAGCTGTGACATCGCGGCCAACCCCGACTACCACGAGCGCAACCCGCGGTACTACGGCTGGAGCAGCCAGGAGTGACGATGACCTTGAACTGGCCGCCCCAGCGGCAACGAACGGACCTTTCGGGACCCCCGGTTTGCCTACGGTGGAGCCTCCACCGCCCGAGGCCTGGTGAGGTGTGCCGTGTGGCGACCCCCAACCGATGATCTGTACGCCCGGCTGGGCGTGCCACCCGACGCTGACACGGCCACGGTCCAGCGGGCCTGGAAGGCAAAGATCCGCCAGGTCCATCCAGACGGTCGGGCGGGCGAGGAGCACCGAGCCCACCAAGAGGCAGTGAAGCTCAACGAGGCTCGCGACATCCTGACGGACAGCCTCCGGCGCACGGAGTACAACCTGAGCCGACGGAAGGTGGCCAGCAGCACTGCCTCGGGCCGGCCCCGGCCTGAACCGCCACCGGCTCCGCCCCCGCCGCCGCGGCGTCTGGTTCTGGAGCCCGAGACGATCGACTTCGGCACGGTGTCCGTCGGTGACGTACCGGACACGCAGCAGGTCAGGATCAGCTACAGCGACGGCTCCCGCCTGGGCCGCGTCGCGATGCTCAACCACTGGGGCCGGTTCTGGACGAACGACCAGTACGAGGAGCTGCAGGACGTCACCGCGGCCGTCATCGTGTTCCGCGGCCGGGAGATTTCGACCAGCTTGGAACCCGGTCTGCGGACCGACTGGGTGCAGGTCGCGGTGGACGACGTCCGAGTTGGCATCACCCTGACCGTCACCGTCGCGGAAGCCGTGGTGGTGTCCGAGGCCAGCCCGGCTCCGGCCGCCCCGGCGGACACGCCGTCGCCAGCTGCTGACGCTCCCTCCTCGCAGTCGCGGGTCGTCGTGGGGATCGCGCTCGGCCTGATCTTGGCGGTACTGCTGATCCTGGTCGGCGGCCACATGCTGGGTGGACCGCACGGTCGCCCGGCTGCGCCGCGCCCGACGCCATCGGCGGGGGCGACGGGCCCGGAGACACCTGCGCAGGGGGTGGCTTGGCAGGTGGGGCCGCTGGTGGAGAACATGACCGACGCCACCACCCCGCGGGTGACCGTCGCCGGCCACCTGCTGTACGAGGCCGCCGAAGCCTCCGATGGCCGGACCGCGATCCGAGCCGTTGATCTGGACGCCGGCCGAGCTATTTGGGAGAGCGACCACGCCGCCAGTCCGCCGCAGGCCAACTGGACGTCGCAGGCTGACGCGACCGGCGATGTGGTGGTGAGCGAGAGCAGTACCGGCTTCTTCGGCCTGGATGGTGCCAGCGGCCAGGTGAAGTGGGATCAGCCGTGGCCGTCTGGCACGGCCAGCCCGATCAAGCCGGTGGTGGTGAGTGGCCTGGTCGTCATCGCCGACGGCCCGCAGGGGCCACTCCACGCCTTCCAGGCCGGTACCGGTGTGCCGCAGTGGAGCCGGGGCCTGTCTGGCAAGCAGATCCGCGCGCTGGCCTCGGACGGCCAGACGTTGGTGGCCGTGGAAGACGGGGCCGCTGGCGACATGGCCGTGTCAGCGCTGGACCTGGCGACCGGGCGGATCGAGTGGACGCGGGACCTCGGGCAACTCGGTAGCGGTCCGCAGCTGGCCGGCATCGCTGGCGGCCGAGTGGTCCTCGGCACGAGCGACGGGATCGAGGCGCGGTCACTGAGCTCCGGCCGGGTGCTCTGGCGGGTACCGTTCCCCGGCCACCTGGGCCTGTGGCCCACGCTCTCCGAGCAGGTCGTGCTCGTCCACGTGTGTCTGGGTGGCTGCGCCGACGGGACGCCGCAGCAGGAGATCGCCTACGACGCGGCTACCGGCCGCCAGCTCTGGACCTCCACCGCGGTCTGGTGGGAGATCGACCGGCCGCCGGCCGAGTACCTGACGGGCGGCAGGCTGGTGCGCTGGGCCGATGCGTCGGGCAACCCGGGGCTGTGGCTGGTGGACGGCCTGTCGGGCCAGGTCAGCTGGAGCACCACGCCGCTAGGAGCGCCTGCCTTTGCCACCGCAGATGAACAGCATGCAGTCCTTGTCAAAGCGGACGGCAGCGTGGTGCCTCTACGACGTTGAGGGGGCATGCTCGGTCATCGCGGCTCAGGCGAAGAGGTGCGGCCAGGAGCTGGGGGCTGAAGCTGTGGTGTGGCACTGACGCACGCCGACGATTCCGTCCACCAGCCGGGCGCCGACGAGTCATCGCGCCAGCTCAGCTGTATTGCATGCGCAGTAAGCGACGTTTCAACAAATGGGAGTTGCCACGATGCGGTTTCCCGGACTGCAAGCTGAGGAGCGTGGGTGTGAAATGGAAGTATCTACCTGAGGTGGCCTCCCTGCTCGGGCGCGGTGAGGGCGACTCAGAGTCACGGATGCGAGAGGCAAGAAAGCCATGAATGCCACCTGTATGGCCTGCCGAAAGCCTGCTACCACTGTTCTCTACTTCCAGGGAGACGGCCAACTGCTCGTAGCTGGCTTGGTTAGGCTCGGCATCGAGCCCGACCCGGCAGAGTTTATGATTAGCCGCCTTCTCGAATGTGAGCAAGATGAGGTATTCGAGCATGAGGGAGTATCGGACCCAGTGGCGTTAGTCTGTTGTAAAGAGTGCGCAGGAAAGGCAAAGCTTCCGCTTCCGGTGCAGCCCGGCATGCCAGCACCTATCATTCGCAGCCGCTAGGTTGAGGATCCGATCATGAGCAATCGGCCGGGGTGGGTGCAGTGGCTGATGAGTACCGGATATTGATCTCCAGAAGATGAGCGGTGAGTTGTTCTCTTCGCCGAACAGGGGATCGCCGAGCTCAGCACCTTCAAGAAGGGCACCCCCCTCTTCTGGAGTTCTTAAGCCCCCTTTCTCACCCGCTCGGTAATCTTCCGTCCTGTCTTTAGATCGAGCGGGACATCGCTGGAACCGAAACCTAGGGCTGCAGCGAGAGCAGGACCATGAACGTCAACTGCTGCTTCAGTGAGGCTGGCGAAAGCGTCGATAGAAGCCCGGCCACGGCGCCATCCCGTGAGGCACGTAACCAGTCCGATCACCGCAGCAGGCCACCATTGGATGCCAATCAGAGTGTAGAGCACTCCCCATCCGGCGAGTGTGGCGGCGATCTCAAATTCTGTGCGGGCGGCGTGCAGTTCGTTCCGGGATGACTCTGGCATGATCAACCAGAGGCAAGGCCAAGCGCGCCTCAGCTGCAACCCATATACATTGTCAACTCGGGCGCTGATGGACCCAATCCTGTTGCCCATCCACGTAGCACTCTTGGGTTCTGCCATAGAGAGTTGAAGCTTCTTAGAATTGCTAGTACAACGCTTCCAGCGACTATTGATATTGTTTGTACGTGCTTTGGCTGCCCAGCTGAAGATTCGGGGCCAGTCACCTAGCCACATAGATTGGGTGAAGCTCCCGAGCGCCCTTGCCGTGATACCGACGGCAGCAGCGGCGAGTAACGTCGCGACTGCGAGTAGTCCGATCGTCACCCCCGGCTGCATGCTCAGCTTCTGCCCGAGATCGCGGGACTCGTCGATCAGGTACGTCCAGTCGATCCAGCGGGCCTGCCCCAATATCACCGCGACCGTGCCCGCGGCCAAGAATAGGAGGCCGGGCAACACCAGCAGGGAGAACCACTTCTCGGCCAGCTTCTTGCCCAGCTCGTTGAGGAATCCCTGCACGGCTAATCCCACTCAGCACGGAGTACCTGCCCGCTGATCGCACAGGTAGGCAGTGGTGCGCCCGGCTGATGTTCGCGCCGGCTGCTACAAAGGCCCACCGGGCACACATACACCCCCGGAAGAGGCGGTGGGATTGGTCCATCTAGCGGCTTAAAGCCCATCATACTGTCGATATCAAAGCCGAGACGGGGGCCCAGTACCCTAAGGAGCTCCATGAACTCTCCGCGCTCGCCGGCAACGTTAACGATGTCTGCCAGCTCCTGCACCCTATCGTTGCCCGCGCCCTTCGCTAGTCTGCGGAGGACAGGTAGCTGCTCACACAACCAAGCAGTGTCGTGACGTCGATCAGCCATCTCACTCCCTCGATCGAGCTCGGCACCCAACGACGTGCGTCAGGACGCAGCTCGCGCTAGCGTCGTATACATACCAGGTTTCCCTTCAGTCCGCTTCCGTGGCTCGCCGCATGGGCTCGGTCCTCACTGTCAGTCAAAGCGCAGCCAACACGTTGCGGGTGAGACGCGGGGAGGAAGCATGACCCGGGCGAGTCTGCTAGCCGCAGTGATGGAACGGCTGCAAGAGTTCAACGCAACTGGGGATCCCCAGGTGGTTCTGAGTCAGGAGGCGGCGGCAGAAGCAGCGGCCCTGATGGACAGCCGTACTGATCCAGTGTCCGACGTGGAAGCCTTGTGGGCGGTCGGGTATTTGCACTGGAATCGGTACCTCGTGCTCCCGGAAGAGCAAGGAAGACTGGAGCTGGTGCGGGCCGTCGAGCTCCTGAGTCCGGTCTACCGGCAGGTGCCGGAGCACCCAGAGCTTGTTCCTGACCAGGTTCAAGAGTTCCTCCATCAAGTGACTTCAATGCATGACCATGCTGTCGACCTGCTGGTGGAGGCTGACACGCAGGATCCCAAAGCGATCAATGAAGCGATCGAACTCCTTCGGCAGGCGGTCGACTTCACTTCAGGCATCGATCCCCGCCGCGCGGGCTACCTATCGACCTTGTCCACCGCCTTGATGGACTTGCATCTCAGCGCGTGGGATCTTGACGTGCTCGCGGAGGCCGAGCGAGTAGGCCGGGAAGCAGTCGAAGCCGGCCGGGCAACCGGAGCGAGCGATCCAATGTTGGCCCGCTACCTAGCCAACTGGGGTCAGGCGCTTCATGCGTGGCATGAGCGCGTGGACGACCTGGACGCGCTTGAAGAGGCCATCCGCGGGTTGCGCGAAGCGGCCGAGAAAAGCTCCCCCGAGGACCGTCCGGACTTCGTGTTCGCGCTCAGCAGTGCCCTGCAAGCACGGCATGAGCGTGTGGATGATCTGGAGGCGCTGAATGAGGCCATCAGCCTCGGCAGAGTAGCCCTCGCGGACACCGCTCCCGGTCATTCTCGCCGGTGGTCATCGCTTGGCGGTCTCGCCAACGCCCTGTTGGTCTCGTACAAGCGAACGGGGGACCCAGCCACACTAGAGGAAGCCATCGGCTTCTACCGGGAGGCCGCCGAGGAGACCCGGCTCTACCGGGAGGCCGCCGAGGAGACCCGGCGCGGGCACAAGGGGCGCGGGACCACCTTGTCGGACCTGGGTATCGCCCTGCGCGTTCGATACGACTCGATCGGGGATCTGACCACGCTCAGCGACGCCATCGACATCCAGCGGGAAGCTGTCGCGGCAGAACCAAGTGGCGGGTACTTGAGGCTGGGGTTCCTGACCAATCTCGGCCACACCCTAGTGGTTCGCTATCAGCGCGTACCGGACGAGGCGACGATTGAGGAGGCGGTCGCCGTAAGCCGGGAGGCAGTCGAGGGCGCGTCAGAGAATGATCCCCGAAGGGCTGGATTCCTGGTCAACTTGGGCAGCGCACTTATGACCCAACACGAGCAGACGGGCGACCTCAGGCCCCTCGTCGAGGCGCCGACCGTGTTGAGCAAAGCCGTTGCCGCAACCCCGAGCGGTCACCCCAATCGTGGCATGGTCTTGTCCGGTCTCAGCAGAGCGCTGCAGACCCTGTACGGGCGTACGGGTAACCCACTCGCCCTCGCAGAAGCGGTCCAGGCCGACCGGGACGCGATTGCGGCAACCCCTGCGGACCACCCCGACCTTGCCAAACTCCTGGCAAATTTGGCCAGCGGGTTGAACGCCCAGCAGCAGCACGCTGAACCGGGAGACACCGCAGCGCGCGACGAGGCTGCAATGGCCCTCCGCCAAGCAGCGCACGTGACTGCTGCACCCTCCAGCGTCCGCCTGGAAGCTGCCCGCAGCTGGGGTCGTCTTGAATCCGTGGCCGAGCACTGGCATGAGGCGACTGAAGGACTTGCGACAGCTGTCGAATTGTTGCCGCGCGTTGCTGCACGCCACCTGTGGCCAAGCGACCAAGAACATCAGCTGTCGCGCTTCCCCGGAGTCGTGTCCGACGCCGCCGCAGCCGCATTGCATGCCGGTGACCCGACACGAGCAGTCGACCTCCTCGAACAGGGACGTGGAGTCCTGCTCTCCCAAGCCCTGGAGTCCCGCAGCGACCTGACCGAACTACGCAAGCGCGACCCGAGAGTAGCCGAACAGTTCGACCGGCTCCGTGAAGAACTCGACAGCGACGTCTACTCCTCATCGCTCACAGCCGACACCCTCGAATCGGTTCCGAAGATGAGAGCCGTGGTGGATCGGCGGCATGCGCTAGCCCGCCAGTGGGATCTGCTAATCGAGCAGGAGCCTCAACTCCGGCGCTTCCTGTCGCCCCCGAGTATCGACGAGCTGCTCCGCGCCGCTCAATCGGGCCCGATCATCACGGTCAACGTCAGCGGATATCGTTCTGACGCCATCATTCTGACTCCTGAAGGAGTACATACCGTGCCGCTGCCGGCGCTCACCCCCGAGGCGGTCACCCGACAGGTCGATAGGTTTCTGGATGCTCTGAAAACAGCCCAGGATGACGCGGACGTTGAGAAACGAGTGAACGCCGAGAAACGCGTGGAGAGCACTCTCCGCTGGCTCTGGGATGATCTCGCCGAGCCCGTGCTCACCGATCTCGGCTTGACCACTCGGCTCGAAGATAGTCAACCACCTTCTAGGGTCTGGTGGTCACCAACCGGCCTGCTCAACTTTCTGCCTTTGCACGCAGCCGGCTACCATACCCGCCTTGACGAGACCATGCCGCCGACGGTAATGGACCGGGTGGTTTCCTCCTACACACCCACCGTCCGCGCCCTGAGCCACGCGCGCACCAAAGTGCCGATGGGCGCAAACGTGCAGAAGCTGGTCGTCGCCATGCCACGCACGCCTGGCCAGCCTGACCTTCTTGAGGCTGACGAGGCAGTCAAGATTCTCAACCAGCACTTCTCTGGCAACCTCGAATCTCTTGTCGGGCCGGAAGCGACCCTGGAACGCGTTCTCGCCGCACTCCCGAGCTGTGCGTGGGCACACTTTGCCTGCCATGGGTGGAGCGACACCGATAGCCCGTCAGCCAGTTATCTGGCGCTCCACGACGATGAGCTGTCGGTTCTCAAGGTATCGCAACTCCACAACGATGGCGCTGAGCTTGCGTTCCTGTCAGCATGCAGTACTTTTCATCGCGGGAATCTGACGCTCGCCGACGAGGCCATCCACATCGCTGCTGCCTTCCAGCTCGCCGGCTACACCCATGTCGTCGGCACCCTGTGGCCCATTGGCGTCAATACGGCCATCAAGGTCACTAGTGATCTATATAAATCCCTTCAATCCGACACCTCTGATGGCCCACCAGGAGCCACCCACACAGCGTCAGCCTTAAGCGCCGCTATCCGCCACGTCCGAGACCAAGCTCCCCTCGTCCCTTCACGGTGGGCTTCCTACATACACACGGGACCTTAGCCCTCGTACTCCAGCCGGACTTCCCGCTCCAATAGGGCGCAACACTGCGGCAAGGAACAATCGGCCACCTCTGACACACCGCGCAACGACAGGAGCCGGAAGCCCCCTGAGGCTTCCGGCCCTCGTGCGTATACGAGGCTCAGGTTGTGGCGGGCGCGATCCCAAGCGCCAGGTGCGGGTAGCCGGCGTGGATGCGGTCGCCCAGCTCGATGCCCAGCCCGGCGATGAACGCCTCGATCTTGGCCGTGGCCTCCTCGATGGTGTCGGCCTCGCCCTTGAACTCGAACTCGATGAACTCGCCCAGGCCGGCCACGGTGTCGAAGGCCACCGCGATGCCGTCGGTGACCCACTCCTCGCGGACCTTGTCGACGGTAGTGACGCGAGTGAAGTCGAGCGCGCCCAGCAGCCGGGTGACCGCCTCGGCGTCGGCCACGGTGGTCTCGAACTCGTCGCAGTGGGTCTTGATCGGCTCCTCCAGCGGGTACCACCGCTTGAAGTTGAGCGACGACTCCTCGTCCTCGACCCGGACCCGCAGCCACTCCGAGATGACCTCACCAGCCAGGAAGTCGCGGTGGGGTGCGTTGTAGTAGGTGTCGACCTGGCGCGAGGCGGTGCCGGCCTTGGCCCCGCGGGCCGCCAGGGTGGCCTTGAGGTCGTCCGGCGAGCTGAGGAGCTGGAACTTCTGCTCGACCTCGATGTACTTCATGCGCTGTGCTCCTGAGGGGAGTTGGGGGTGGCGGGTCGGGACGCGGTAAGCATGTCCCGGACGGACGACATGGCGAGCTGAATCGCGCCAATGTCCTCCGAGCTCAAGGGCTCACCCAGACAGGTGAGGTTGCTGCCGATCTGCCGGGCGTTGCGGAAGCCCAGCAGGACGGCGGCGTCAGGGTCGCGCTGGAGCGCATAGCGCACGGCGACGCGGGTGAGATCAGCCCGGCTGCCACCGAAGCGCTGGCTCAGGGTGGCCAGGCCGTCGTGAATGGCCCGTAGCGTTGGCCGAGTGAACAACGAGCCGCCTTGGCGGTGGTCGCCGGTGGGAAAGGCCAGGGGCGAGTTGGGGCTGCGCGCGCCGATGAGCAGGCCCTGGCCCAGCACCTGCTTGAGCAGCAGGCCGACCTGGTGCTGGCGGGCGAAGCTGAAGACGTCGGTCTCATCGGGGCCGTACAGCGGGCTGAGCAGGTTGTAGCGGGCGGTCAGGACATCTGGCTGGATCCGCTCGAACAGGGCCAGGAACCGGGCGCTCTCAGCCGCCTGCGGGTGGTGGGGGCCACTGGCCCACTCGACGGCGAACTCGTGCGGCGCACGCATCCCCACGGCCCGGATCAGGCCGTCGCGCCGCAGCCGCTGGATGGTCTCGACGGCCTCGTCGAGGTAGCGGTCGTCGGGGCCGAAGTCGCTGGAGTGAAGGAAGTACAGGTCGAGGTGGTCGGTGCCGAGGTTGCTCAAGCTGGTGAGCAGTTGCCGCCGGATCTGGGCCGCGGCGTACGGGTGGCTGGCCGTACCGGCGAAGTAGCCCACCTTGCTGGAGATGATCAGGCGGCTGCGGTTGACCTGCTTCAGCAGGCGGCCGAGCAGCCGCTCCGACCGGCCCAGGCCGTAGACATCGGCGGTGTCGTAGAGCGTGACGCCAAGATCGTGCGCCCGGACCAGGCCGGCGAAGGCTTCGTCTTCATCGACCCCGGCCCAGCCAATGGGCACGCCGCGGTTGGTGGCCAGCCCGCCAATCGTCCAGCAGCCGGCCCCGAGGGCTGACACTTCACGATCCAAGCCGGGCAGCTGTCGTCGGTCCATTTTGAGTCCCCTCATCAGGTGCCACACGGGTCGCTGGCGTTGATCGAGCGCCATTCGGTGTTGCGGGCCCAGCGGCCGTGCTCGTAGGCCAGCGTGCGGGCGTGGTCGGGCGGCAAGGTGCGACTGACCTGCTCGACCACGCCGCTCATCCGGTCGGCCAGCAGGGCAACCTCGGCGTTCAGCCACAACCGCAACCCGGCCGACAGCTCATCAGCGCCAGCCTCGGCCCCGACTTCCTGGCTGGTGGCTTCAATCTCGCGGATCATGTGGCCGAAGACGGTGTAGGCGGCGTCCTTGAGCACCACGCGGGCGGCCCGCACGGCGTGGCGCGGGTCGCCGTCGAGGATCTTCTCCAGCGACTTGAAGGTGTAGTCGAGCGCGAAGTTCCGATCCACCCAGAGCTGGGCCCACTCGCTGGCCACGCCGATGCGCCAGTCAGCGAAGCGGGCGTCGACCCGGCCCATGGACGGCCGGACCTCACCCGTCAGGCCGGCGGCCTGGGCCTGCTTGGTGTAGGCCGCCCCAATCAGGCACTCCATCGAGACGAGCATGTAGGAGACGGCCGAGTGGAACGGCCGACCAGTCGAATGAGCCGCCACCCAGTCCGGGTCAACGACGCCCGCCACGATGTCCTCGGGGCTGAGCTCGGGCAGCGGCGACAGCAGCAGATCGGTGCGGCCCTGGTAGGCGTAGGTGGCCTTGAGCTCGTCGAAGGTCATCAGCTGGTCGAAGCTGATGTACGTGAAGCGCGTGGGCACGCCGAGCGCCGACAGCGTCCGGATAGCCACGGCGTTCTGCTCGCCGCCGGTCTCCTTGTTGAACCGCTGCAGAATCGAGTCCACCCCGGATTCGACGCCGAACAGGCAGCGCCGCAGGCCGCGGTCGACCAGGCCGCGCCACATGCTGGCGCGTTCGACGTGCCAGGCCTGGTCACGGTCGGGCCGCGTCACCTGGTCGATGCGGCAGCTGGTTTCCCACTTGAAGCCGGCCGTGTGAAGCGTGCCGGCCATCTCCAGCGCCCGGGGTACGGCGTCCTGGCCCCGGCCGATGAACTCCTCGTCGACCAGGTAGAGCGTTCGCGAGAGGTGGGGGTAGCGGTCGTAGACCCGGCCCATTTCGTCCAGCAGCCAGGGAAAGGCTTCCGGGTGGCCGCCGAACCACTGGCCCTTGTGGCCGCGCGGACAGAACGAGCAGTAGTTGGTGCAGCCGCGCGAGCCTTCCGCCTGGCCGACGCCGTGGTGCTCAAAGGTGTCGGGCAGCAGGTCCAGCTCGGGGAAGATGTCGTCCTGGGAGCTGGACACCGGCTTGGCCGTCCGCCGCCGACCAATGGCCAGCGTGCCGGCGCCGCGGGCGGCGCCGTTGTAGCCGATGCCGCGAATGTCCTCGCGCGGGATGTCGCCGTGCCAGTGGGCCAGCACGTCTTGGATGGTGGCCTCACCAGCGCCCCGGGCGATCAGCAGATCGGGGTACTGCTCCAGCAGCAGCGCCTCGTTGCGGGCGGTCAGGCTGCCACCGGCCACCACCAGCGGCGGCTCGGCCAAGCCGTACGCGGCGTCCAGCAGCTCGGTCATGAGGTCGTGCTGCCCGAAGGTGGCCGAGATGCCCAGAATGTCGGGGGCGTCCTGGGCCACGGCCTTGACCAGATCGGCCATGGTGACGCCGAGCTGCATGTCGGCCAGCGTCACCTCGCCCATCAGGGTCGAGCGGCCAGCCCGGGCCACGTCGCTGATGCCCAGCGGAAATCGTGGCAGCGGGAAGTACTCCGGGTGGTACAGCGCTGCCAGCAGCAGCTGCGGCCGGCTGAAGCGGTGGGCGGCGTAGTCGTCCATGACGGCCAGCGACAGCCAGGAGTCCGGCGACTGGAAGTCCAGGTGGTCGGTAACCCAGCTCGGCCAGTGTCGCGAGTCGTGCGGCTGGCCCGACAGGTCGGCCACCACCCACGTCGCGTCCGGCCGCTCGATAAGCACCAGCCGCCGGTCCAAGGTGCCGGTCACCCGGATACGGCCGACCTGGCCCGCCAGGTGGTGGTCGAGGTGCCGCCGCAGCCGGGGCGGCGCGATGAGGAGCCGGGCAGCGCCAGCAACCACGGCGGCCGGGGCTGCGGGCAGCGCCAGCTGGATCGCTTCAGCCAGCCGGTCGACCTGCGGTACGGGTCGCTGCGTGGTGGCGGTGGTCATTCGAGCCTCGTTTCTCCGATATGAGATGCGGGCATGACGGCTCACCTGGCGGGCGAAAGAGCCCGTCCGGGAGGTGGTGGATGGGAAGATCAGGAAGCGGCCGGGGCCGCCACGGTGGTCAGGGTGATCACCGGTCGGGCCTCGATCTGGAGGCACAGGCCGTCCGAGGGCAACGCCAGCAAGATCGCCTCGCCGTGGAGCAGGCCAAGGACGGCCGCGTGGTAGCCGGCCTCGTCGTCCAACCACTCAGTGGCCAGCCGCTCGGCGTGCTCATCCAGCGTCGGGGCCAGCCGCCGAACCGCTCGACGCAGCCAGCGCACGGCCTGACCGGGCGACTCCGCGAAGTGGCGCAGCGGTAGCCCCCCGGTCACCTGCTCGCCGCCGGTCAGGACGAGCACGTACTGGCAGAGGTAGCTACGTCTGGCGGCCGGTGCCCGTAGCAGGGACGCCAGCTGGTCCGGCGCGAGTGGCTCGTGATGCGCAGTCAGCGCGGATGCCAGCGTCATCTACAGTCCCCGCAGTCCGACGAGCGTCTTGGCCACCAGGAGCGACGAGGCCGGATCCTTCTCGAACGGTGAGCGCTGAAGCCCCGTGGCCGGCGTCGCTGGCTCCACCCCGGTCGGCTCCAACAGCAGCTCGGACCAGACGACCTTGCCGCTGGCCGCGGCCGGGGCGTAGTAACCCCACTGGTTGCTCAGATGGGCCACCAGGAAGACACCGCGGCCGTACTCAGCGTCCAGGCCGACCTCCTTGAGCACGGGCGCCTCGGGTTGGTAGTCGTGCACCAGCAACAGCAGACGGGAGCCTTCCAGCCGCAACGTCAGCGTGATGGTGCTGACCGGCGTGGCGGCCGAGTACGGCGCTGGCTCTTCGCCCGGCTGGAGACGACGGATGGCGTTGGTGGTCAGCTCCGAGACGACCAGCTGGGCCGTGTCAATGAGGCTGGACGAGGCTTGCCAGTGCCGCAGGACTGCAACGGTGTGCCGCCGGGCCCACGGCACGGCGTTGGGGGTATCGGCCAGCGCCAATTGGCTGACGCTGGAGCGTGCTTGTGGCATGGGGGTGCCTCCCAGGTGGGAGCTGGAATCAGATCGGCGTAACGCGAAAGGACGATTGGCTCTACCGAACCGCCTCCGGCTGAGCCGGAACAGAGCAGAATTGCGGTGGCAGTGATGCATCCGTGTCGCAAACCCGGGCGTGACCTGGCGGAACGTCACCGACAATCGATTTGGCGCACCAGGAGCGGGAGCCGATGGCAGGCAAGCGGACGCGGTTCATCCAACGGCGCAAGGCCGTTGGCCACACGCAGGAGTCGCTGGCCGAGCTGCTTCAGATTGACCGCACGACGGTGGGGCGATGGGAAAGCGGCCGCAGTGATCCTCAACCCTGGATGAGACCGCAGCTCGCGCGGGCACTCCGGGTCAACGCCGACGGGTTGGCCGCCCTGCTTGGAGCCGAGGCTGACCTCGCGCCCCAGCCCGGCTCAGCTCCGCCAGCCACGCCCGAATCGATCCTGGTGGAGTCGGCGGCCGGACGGCTAGCCACCGACACAACGGCCCTGACGCTGGTGGAAGCCGTAGCGGTCGATGCCGCCGACTCGGCCCTGTTCCTGCGCTTCGCCAGTCAGTCCAATGTGGATGATCTCGTCCTGGAGCAGCTCGACGCCGACATCGCGCGGTTGGCCACCAGCTTCGTGAGCCAGCCGGTCACCACGCTGTTTCGTGAGATCACGACGCTGCGCCGCCTGGTATTCGAGCTCTTGCAGGGCCACCAGCACCCCTACCAGGCAAGTCAGCTGTACCTGGCCGCCGGTCGGCTGTGCGGCCTGGCCACGCACGTAGCACTGGACCTCGGCCAATTCGCTGCCGCCGCCACCCACTCCCGCACGGCCTGGCGCTGCGCCGAATCCGCCGGCCACAACGAGCTGCGCGCCTGGGTGCGGTCCGTCCAGTCCTTGATCGCCTATTGGCAGCAGGACTACCGCCAAGCCGCCGACCTCGCGCAATCCGGCCTGCGCTATGCCGAGGCTGGCACGATCCGAGCTCGGCTCCTCAGTCTGGCGGCGCGAGCGAACGCTGCCTGTGGTGATCGAACGCAAGCTCTATGGGCGGTGGCGGCGGCCCGGGACGCCCGGCACACCACGGTCGTCTCGTCTGAGCTGCCCGGCGTCTTCACCTTCCCCGAGGCCAAGCAGTGGGCCTACGCCGGAACCGCGCTACTGGCCGTCGGCGGCAAGCAACACGTCCAGCAAGCCATCGACGCCTCGTCGCAGGCGATTGCCTTGTACCAAGCCGCACCCGAGGAAGATCAGTCATCCGGTGACCTGCTGGCAGCCCACCTTGACCTGGCTACCGCCCACCTGGCGGGCGGCGACATCGATGGTGTCTGGGACAAGCTGGCGGTAGTACTGGACGCCTCGCCCGAGCGGCGCACGGCCAGCATCTCCAATCGCTTGCAGGCCTTCGGCGTCCGGCTTGGCGAACCTACCTACGCGGGCTCGACGGTTGCCCGTAGCCTTCGGGAAAGTGTCAGGGAGGCGTGCCGTCGCCCCGCCCTTACGAACCCTCCGGAGCTCGCGCAGTGACCAACACCGAGCAGCAGGACGCTGCCGTCACCGATCCGAAGTTGCTGGCTCATGCCGCCTATGGCGACCAGCGGCATCTGGCCGCCAGGCAGTCCATCTACCGGTGGCAGCAGCCGCAGTACGACTTGCCAGGCCTCGTCGTCCAGGAGCTGGTGGGTACAGACGGCCTGGTGCTCGACGTTGGCTGCGGCAACGGGAAGTTCATCAAGCGACTGCGCCAGGATCGCCCCAACCTCGCGGTGGTGGGTCTCGACATCTCGGCCGGCATCCTGGCCGACGTGCCCGGACCGGTGGTGGTGGCGGACGCCCAGGCCTTGCCCTTTGCCGACCAGACGGCCGACGCCGTCCTGGCGATGCACATGCTGTACCACCTGCGGGACATCGAGGCGACGGTCACGGATCTGGCGCGGGTACTCAAACCGGGTGGCGTGGTGCTGGCCTCGACCAACAGTGACAGCGACAAGCGGGAGCTGGATGAGCTATGGCGACGCGCTGCTGGCGACGTTCTCGGTGTCCCGGATGGGCCGACCCGCGTTTCCCTCAGCTCGCGCTTCTCACTGGAGAAGGCACCCGGCTTCCTCAGCTCGGCCTTCGGTGACGTCCGCGTGCGGGAGTTGCCCGGCGTCATCGAGGTCACCGATCCGGCCCCGATCGTGGCGCATCTGGCCTCGTACGAAGCCTGGGCCGAGCAGCTTGGCGTGCCGTTCGCGGAAACCGTTCAGCGGGCCGAGGAGCTGGCGGCTGCCACCATCCAGGATGAGGGCGTCTTCCGCATCACGTGCTTGGGCGGCATCCTCGTCTGTCGCCAGTAGCGCGCCGCTCCCGAGCCATCTAAAGCAATTAGTAGAGCCCCGGCAGCCAAGATGGTTGCTGGGGCTATCTCGTGCGGGTACGCAAGGCAATGGATCGTCCAACAAAGGACATGCACCCGACTCACCCAGCCCGCTTCGGTGGAGCTGGATCAGGGGAATCCTAGCCGCGCCACTGGATGGCCGACTGGCCGGTCAGATGTCCCACTCGCCCTTGCCGCCACCGCGCCACGTCACGAGGTCGGGGTCGTCGAGGTCGAGGTCAGGCAGCCCAGCTCGACGGGCGAACTCGATCACGTCGCTGGCATTGTGGGCCTTGCCGACCATCACGCCCTTGATCTGGACCCGGCGGAACGGTAGTCGGCCTTCGTTGGCCTCGCCCACCACGATGGGCGGCGGGGTCTCATCGCGGCTGTCGTCCATACCAGCAGGATGCGACGGATCAGGAGCGACCGCTCGCCAGCCACCACTTGTCGATCTCTTCATCCACGCGCCGGACGTTATGGACAGCTGCGGTGGAGAGACCCTCGCGGCGGCGAATCCTGACGGGGAGGTCCTCCAGGGCGAGCCGCACTCCGATCCTGGAGCAAGCGATGCCGGGGGCCACTGTCGTAGCGGCCGCCACCGAAGCAGAGATCGAGCGCGCGATCGTGCACCAAGTGCGCTTCGATGCCCTGGTGATCGACCTGACCTGGGTGGACTACCGCGTCGAGCACGACTTCGACGGCCTCGACGTCTTATCCCTCATCCGGGCCTGCGACCGGACTGCCCCCGTGATCTTCGCAGCCCAGGGCCACGGTATGGAGCGCGAGCACTTCCAGGAAGCCATTCAGGCTGCGGCTTACCGCCTCCCCCTGCCAGCCGCCAACGCTGCGGATCAGTTCAAGCCCGACCCCTAGTCGATCTGCGCGTACTTCAGCCGGCCCCGCGGCGGAGCCACGGCGGCGCGCATCGCCGGAGCCATCGCGGCCGGCCGAGCCACCGATGCCGAGTCACTGGCTGCCGCCACGGAGCTGCCCCTCAACACGGTCAACAAGCTAGTGCAGGTACTCGGACCGCTCATCGAAGCCCGAGGCGAGCATGATCCCAACCTGCGCCTGAACGCTCAGGTCGTCTACCGCTGGTGCGGCCAACACTCGTGCTACATCCGTAGCTGGTACCGACGGCACGAGCCGTGAGATGCAAGCAACATGCCCCGGGGATAGCCTGAGTGAAGGGGGAACAAATGGCCGTTTTAAGAGCATGAAATGGAGTCGCGATTTATTCCACGCGAGAAGCCCAGCACTAAACTGGAACAGAGGCAGCAGTTATGTCCGTTCGACGCGAGCGCGTAATCCGCGACCCGGTGTACGGATACGTTACAATACCGCGAAGCCTTGAAGGTGTTCTCGACCATCCGCTAGTCCAACGGCTCCGTCGAGTTTCACAAAACTCCCGGGCGACCAGCGTGTACCCGTCGATGACGGGAACTAGGTTTGAGCACGCCCTAGGAACGATGCATCTAATGCAACTTGCCTGGCAGGCTGTGTGGAGAAATTCTTCCGATGCGGCAAAGAGAGGGCTGATCGCCTCGATCCAACGCGACCGGCCGTCGCTTCATATCTCCGCAGCAAAATTCCCTGAGATCATGACAGATGCTCTCGCCTGCCTAGCCTTTCTGCATGACATCGGGCATCCTCCATTTTCTCACGCATTGGAGCCATTCTATCTGGACAACCTTGGCATAGCCATTCCTGACCGAGACATAACCGACGTCTCATCTACCCTGCCAAACTTCAGCGAGCTCAAACAGCGCTATGGAGGAAAGCAGTTCCACGAGGTAGCAGGTCACGCGCTGGCTGAAGAAATTGTCACCGAAGCCCAGGGGATGGACAATGTTCGCAGAGCTCTCATTCTAAGACTAAATAGGGCTAAAAGCGGCAGTGGGGCACCATGGACACATACTCTCTATGACCTGCTGGACAGCGAAATCGACGTAGACCGCCTTGACTACTTGATGCGCGACGCGCATCGGGCGGGAAGCGAGTTCGGCGCCATTGACTATCAGCGCCTCTTAGCCTCTCTGGAATTCTTTCCTGGAACAGTCCCAGGACAACCCGCCGACAAAAAAGGGGCAGTAGTCCTCGGATTTAGATCGCGGTCTGCTGCCGAGACCCTTCTCGTGCAGCGATTGCAGGCTTATCGCTGGATTCTCTTCCATCCGTGGGTGGTAGCTTCCGACCTCTTCTTGCTACGTGGTCTTCAGATGATGATCGAGCTGGAAGACGTCTCGGAAAGCAACGGTGTACCCGATACAGTGAGGGCCATATTCGCCCAGCTTCGCCCGAATCTCGATTACGTAAGAAAAGGGCAACCCCTCACCGAGCGCGACATCTTCGGTTCACTCACCGACCATGTGTTAGCGGCCACCGGCCGAAACCCAGCAAGGCATGGAGCCACCGCATCAGATCCCGCAGACAGGGCAGCAGCCGAGCCAGCCGCAGCCATGGCCGGCATCGGGGATAAATGGCTCCAAAAAATGCAGGAACAACAGAGGGCCCTGTTTGACGACTCAACAATCCTTGAATGGTTGAAGCGCGGCACGTTAGTCGCCCAAACCCTCCTAGGGCGAGAATCTATACCAGCCCCGGCATCCTTCTATGCAGAGCGACTGGTCGCCTATCAGGCAGCTTGCATTCACCGCAAAAAGAATTTTGTTATCGCCTGGAAGAATTACGAAGAATACCTAAAGGAGGCGGCGGATCTCAAGGGCGAACTTGTTCCGGTTGTTGAGAATGCATGGAAGAAGATCCGATCCGAGGTTTCCAGAATTGGTGCGGCCAACCTTCTTAACCAGTCCGATTACAGTAGCGTGGAGGCCGAGGCCCTGCGAGTAGCCACCGAAGATGCGAGTCCTGTGCAGCTCCTTAATCACGTTGCCCAGTATGTCGTTGGGAAGAATGGATATGCATTTAGCACAATACTAAATGCTAAAGACCGAAATAGACCAGAGCGCGGGTTCTGGGAGGTCACCTATCGAACCTTCAGGGCAGTAACAGAAGGAGATGAGGAAACGCAACTTGTGCGCGATGCGCGGGATGAGGACAAAAGAGATACCCCGATCACAGAACAGGATTTTCACTCTCTTCGCGCATCCAGCCCGCTGGTGGCCTCGCTCGTGGATGCCGCCGAGGAAAGAGTGAAACTCTTTACTTATTTCATTTCTGTGGGAGAATCTAATGAGGGAACTACCGTTAGGCCATCTCCTCAAGAGATTTGCGATAGCTTCCGAAGCTACTTCCCAGATATCGCCCGCCGACTCTACCTTGCTGAAGTAGCTGGCTATTTTGGGCTCACGGGTATAGCCGTGGATTCCTGAGTCATCTCTAGCCCTCTGAGCTCAGGCATAGACCCTAGCCGTAGACCGGCTTCCTGCCCGTTCTCGCGCCCTCGCAGCCCGAGGGTTTGGGCCACGCTGATGACACGTCAGATGGCAACCCTTCAAAGAATGAGGCTGGCTGATCTTTAAAATCTTGCTCTTCCCGCAACGCCGCTGGTCGACTGCGGTTTTCTCGTGGATCACTCGGTGCTTTGGCTCGCAGCTGTTCGGCCCAGGACGCCCGCACGCATCCATGTGATGTCACGTCAAATGCCAGCCTATCTAGCGGAATTTGGTACCTGACCCACCCGATCAGATGGCCAGCTCACGCCGGTGCTGCTGTGGGCTTCAGTATCCCTACGACCGCGGCCATCATGATCATCGCGATCACAGGGGCTGGCGATCAATACCTGCCGCATGATAGCCTTCGCGAAATTTTTCCTTAAGGGGAACCCTTGGATTCCGTGACTGCCGCATATGCTGCCTATCGTGGCCCGCGAGAAGTATACGCCGGGGCCGCGTTTCTGCATGCGCTTTGTGAGGTACTTCTGGATCTTCAAGACGAAGATGCCTTTGCTTTGGCGGAACTCAAAGACCGCGCTATGCATATTTTCCATCAAGATGAATTGGCGGGACCAGCTGCCTTCCCGGATAATCTGGGAGAGAAGGTTGGCAGTCTTATTGTCGCTGGAACCCTGGAACGACTGCCCGGCAACATGGCCAGGGTCACATCTCAGGGCAAGTCATCGCTTGGGCTGTTTAGCCGAGACTACATCGAAAAGAAGGATCGCTATCGAGCCTTCTTTCAGAGATGAAAGGCCCAAATTGAGCTCCTAGATATCTAGGAGCTTTTTATATTGTGCAACATTTGTGCGAAATTGTAAATGGTTCGCCCGCACGGCGTCGTTGAGCACCACCACGCGGCTTCTTCTCGCACGTCTCTCAGCTAGATGCCAGGTGGTGCCTACAGCTCTCGCACCGTCTTTGCACATCGAGCCTCAGCTACACCGAGGCGAGCCAAGCTCATGGACCCACTCGTTCAGGAAGCTAGTCCGCTGAGCAGCCTCCGCCGCGGCACTCAGGTCCGGCCAGCGCTCGAACAGCCCCGTCAGCGGCTCCCAGCCCCGCGCCCAGATCACCGAGACTTCGATGTCCTGGTACTGCCCGTAGTCGATGCCTTCCGAGACGAAGCCGTCCTGTCGGTTGGCCCACTCCCAGTATGGAAACGCTGGTGTCCACCAGGCCACGAAGGGGTCCTTCTTCGAAGAAGGCGTAGCGGCTGACCACAGGACGTCGCCGACCTTGGTTCTGGACCCCGGATTGGTGCGGTAGTAGTCGGTCACCTGGCCGTGATAGGTGGAGACCGAGCAGTAGCGGTCTGGGTGGGCGCTCTCCCGGGCTGGCAGTTCGTGCTGAGCGTTGACCCTGAGCCCGACCACGACCGATGCCAGGACGAGCAGCAGGCCGGCCAGGCGGCGGCTGACGTGACGGCGCGGCGTGCGGGTCCGGCGAAGTGAAGGCGACGCGTTCGGCGCTGGTGTTGGTGGCTGCTGCGGTGGCAAGGGCCGTCGCGGGGGCGGCAGGTTGATGCAGACCGACTTGGAAAAGCCACAAAACTATTGACAATTCAACCTTTTTCGTGCTATACTAGATGTACAGGTTTGAAATTGAAACAATTTCGATCTGTCAAAATCGCACGCCGCCTGACCGCGGCTTTTTGCGACTTTGGAGGGTGGATGCACCATTAGGTGACCACATGGTCGGTACCGTCTCCAAGAGGTACTGCCCCTCATCAGCGCCGGGCTCCCAGTTGTAATAAACGGAGACCCCGCCAATGAGTGACAGTATTCAGCTCGTCAGTAGCGTCGCCCTGCTAGGTGCCGCAATCGCAATTATTATTCGCCTACGCTTTCGCGACCAGCTGACCCGAGACACCAGCCGACTGACCTACCAACTCGAATTCCCGCGTGACCTGACCATCCAGCAGGTGACGGCCTTCGTGCGCGTCCTCGGACGGTTACGGCCGTCCCGTGGCTGGCTCTTTGGCCGGGACAGCGTGGTCTTCGAGGGCATCGGTCTGCCGGGCCGGATCGAGCACCGCCTGCGGTTGCCTCGGTATGAAGCCGATGTGCTGCTCCGGCAGCTGCGCGGCATCGTGCCCGGACTGCGCCCCACCCTCATCGAAGCGCCGGCCTTGCCCAAGGCCACCTGGCTCCGGCGCATTGGCCTGACCACGCTCCTCCGCCCGCTGCGGACGGAGGTGGCCAAGACCTTTGCCGTCGGACTCATCAACACGCTTCAGCCCGTGTTCCCCGACGAGACGCTGGTCTACCAGCTCGTCGTGTTCCCCGTCCGTACTCCCACGTCGCGGGACGCTGTTCGGTCTGACGCGCAGCTGCTGCCGCCCTGGCTGCACCGCCTGGGTCAGCTGCTCACCGCCGCCCCGCCGGCCGTCATCGACAACCAGGACCTGACCGCCTTCCGTGCCAAGACTGCCGAACCCTGGTTCGGCGTCCACGGCACCGTGGGAGCAGTTGCCCCGGCGCAAGCCGGCGCGCACCTGCTCGTCGGCCGGGTCATGGCCACGCTCCACCTGTTAGATCAGGAGGGTGCCTCTTTGGTGCCGCGGTGGCTGCCGCAGCGCGCGGCCGACTGGCTCACCCGAGGGGCGACCAGCCGACCGCTGTCTGGCCCGATCTACGGCAACGCGCTGGAGACCGCCACCATGCTGGCCTGGCCACTGGGCGGCCCGACGGTTCCAGGCTTGGCGTTGAACGGCGGCCGAGTCTTCCCGCCGACCGTCGAGGTGCCCTCAACCGGTCGCCTCCTGGGCACTGCTGCCTACGACGGCTTGCAGCGGCCCGTGGCCGTACCGCCCGCGGGTGCCTTGATGCACCAGCTGGTCACCGGCTCCACCGGCACCGGTAAGAGCACGTTGTTGCTGAACCAGATCACCCAGGACATGCGGGCCGGCCGCGCCGTGGTCGTCATCGACCCCGGTGGCGACCTGGCCCGCGACGTCGTCGACCGCGTGCCGGCTCATCGCGTCCGCGACCTGATCTACCTTGACGCCGCCAGCGACCAGCCCGTGGGGCTCAACCCCTTGGACTGTGCACCTGCCGACGCCGAACTCGTGGCCGACCAGGTGCTCGAACTTGTCCACGATCAAGCGGAAGGCTGGGGGCCACGCCTCCAAGAAATCCTGAAGAACGCCTTGGTGCTGCTCGCAGCCACCCCTGGCATGACGCTGGTGGAGGTGCCGGCCGTGCTCACGGATCGCCAGTTCCGGGCCTCGCTGCTCCACCGTCTCGACCCCGGCTTCACTCCCACGGTCGGAGCATTCTTCAGCCGCTTCGATGACTGGACCGACGGTGAACGCGACCAGGCGGTCTCAGCCGTGCTCAACAAGGTTTCTCCGCTGACCGACCGCCGCCAGCTGCGCGCCATCGTCGGTCAAGCGAAACCGAGTTGGTCCGTCCAGGAGGTGATCGACCACCGCAAGATCCTGGTGGTGGGCCTGCCGTCCGGCCAGATCGGCTCGCCGGCCGCGGATCTGCTCGGTGGCCTGGTCATGCATATGGTCTGGAACGCCGCGCTCCGGCGTACCGCCATGGCCCGCGAGGAGCGCGAGCAGACGGCCCTGTACATCGATGAGGTCGCTCGCTTCCTGCGCAGCGGGGCCAACCTGGCCGACATGCTGGCCCGCGCCCGCGGCCATGCCCTTGGCCTGGTCGCTGCCCTCCAGCACCTGGGCCAGGCTCCCACCGCGCTACGGAAGGCCTTGCTCAGCGAGGCCCGCACGAGGGTCGCGTTCCAGGCCGGCCCTGACGACGCGGCGATGCTGGCCCGAACCTTCGGCCCTCCGGTTGAGCCGGAAGACCTGCTCGCTCTCGATGCCCACACCGCCCTGGCGTCCATCGTCGCGGACAGCAAGGTCACCCCGGCCGTCACCATCGCCACCAGTCCGCCGCCGAGGCCCACTGGGTACGGAGACGCCGCTCGGGCTGCCTCCCAGGCGGCCTACGGTCGAGCGCTGGCAGATGTCGAGCAGGAAACCGCGGCGCGGCAAACGGTTGCACCGGCCTTACGGCAGCGCTGGGTGCCAACCGGCTCGCGGTAGCGCCTGTCCCTGGGCCTGTCCCAACCTCTCCGGGGTTTGACCCGCAGCCCTATCTGTTGAGCCCGTCCCAACTGCGTATTACATATATACCCCCTCTTTTTCATTTTTATCAATTCTCTAAGGTGGAGATAGACGCTATAGCTTTCACTTCAACCAAACCCCTGTTTCTCTCGTACGCAAGCCAGCTGGCCGCCAGTCTGACACCACGCGAAGAGGCCGTACTCGTTGCCATTGGGCACACCCGCGTAGCCACCGCTGACCAGGTATCCCGAGCAGTCTTCGGTGGAGAAACCCCAGAGACTTCGCGCCGGCTGGCCCATCGGCATCTTCAGCGTCTGATGGATTCGGGCCTGGTTCGCCGGTACCCCAACGTCGCCCCGGTCAGAAAAGGCGGTCGGCCAGGATTCATCCACGTACTCACGCCAAGCGCTCTTCGCATCATTGGGCGCACGAGCAGCCCTGGCATCTCTCAGCGTAAAACCTGGCATCCGGGCCCATCCAAGCTGGCTCATTGGCTCGCCATTGGTGAGATCTATGTTCGCCTGGTGGAGGCCCAACGAGCTGACCTCAGTCTGTCTATCCAGGAGTTCGCCGCCGAAGCCGATGCCAAGCGAATCCACCGCAACGCTGCTGGCCGCTTGCGCGTCCTGCGTCCTGATGTCTATGTGCGGCTCTTCCATGATGGCCAGGACTTGTCTTGGTTCATCGAGATCGACCGCGACACCGAGGGCTTACGCAAGATTGACCAGAAGTGTCGCGCCTATCGTGCCTACGAGCTAACCGACATCGAGTACCAGCAGCACGGTGTCTTCCCCGGCGTCTTGTTTATCGTGCCCGACGAGCAACGCAAGCAGGCCATCGCCCGGGTCATCACCGCCCAGCCGGATGATGCCCGTGGACTCTTCCTGGTCGCCACGGCGGCCGACGCCATAACAACCCTACGCAGCCCCGAATTTTAGTAGACCTCGTCCATAACGTCCGCCCGTAGGTGTGCCCTACGAGAAAGGAGGCTGTGTGCCCAAAACACTCATGCCCGCCCCGAAAGGTAAGGACTTTGACGCTGAGAACCAGCCTCACGCAACAGACGTCGGCGCTTACGTCTACGACCACAAGACACTGTGCCCCAAGTGCACCCGCGAGATCGTCGTGCCGATGTACCGGCTTACGGACTCCCATATTTCTACGGAGAGCCTGCTGAATGAAGCGGCGGCCAAGGCAGGCATCGACCGCTTCAAGGAGAGCACCTTCACGTCGCGGGAGTTCCCTCATGTCATCTACGCCACTGACGTCATCCCCGGATTCGACTACTGCTTCGTCTGTAGCCGCAAACTCTGACCCTCGCCTGGATGGGCGCCCACTCGACCGGCCGTTGCCCGGAAGCCGGCCGGTCGGGCGGGCGCCTGCCCGAAGGGCTTGGCACTGAGCCTCACCGCTGAAATCAGTGCTTGTTCATCTGTTCGGAAGGGAGTCAGCCATGTCTGAGCTGACCACCGAGAAGCTGCGGACCCTTGAGCCGCACGACCTGGCCGCGCTGCTGCCGGCCCCTGTTCAGATTGGCGACCGCACCGGGATGGTGCTGCGGCTGGCCGACACCGAGCTGGTCGAGCTGTACCTCGCCGGAACCATCAGCTTCGTCAGCACCAAGGTGCTGGAGGTTGAGCCTGTCACCGAGCCGGTGCTCCTGGAGGAGACGCTGCGCAACGCCGTGGAGGCGCTGACCATCTGCCGCCGGGTGTCCATCGAGGCACACGCCGAGAAGCTGGCCGCCATCCGCCAGTACGCCATCGACCGGATGGAGCAGGGGGTCATCTGCCAGCAGGGGTTGGATGCTTTCCTGGCCGAGTTCGGCCTCAAGTCGTACAGTCGCCGCACCAAGATCACCTACACGATCTTCGGGTCGTACGAGGTCGATACCAGCCCTGAAGCGGCTGAGCGGGACGCCAAGAACACCATCCGCCCTGACCTGTCGGGTATCTACGAGCTGGACGACGAGACGGCCGGCTACCAATTCTTTGTCGTCAGGGCTGACCCGCGGTAGCGGCTGACTCCACCCAACCCCCGGAGCCCGTGCCCACCAGCATGGGCTCGCCCTACTTGGGCCGAACGGGGGCGAAAACGTCGGAGGCATGGACGCGCCGGGGTCCCTTATCGCCAAGAAAGCTCACAGGGGCACCAGAGCTCCCCTGATGGCTTCCAGGAGACTTTCCTGCAGTCGAGAATTCGCGGCACTGAGACTTTCGTAAGCATCGACGAACTTGTCCGGGTCGAATTTGACGTTCGGATGTCCTTCCTGAAACCTTCGATCATACCGCGGAGTCAGAGCATTCACCGTCGAATCCCATTCCCATTTGACATCCCCGGTGGCCTTGAAGCATTCGGATCGGCGATCCTCCGGCAGGGCTCCGAGCGCGCCAAGCAGATTGAGGCAGAAGCGGACTGAGGAGATCGCCGAGTTGACAGCCTCATCAGCGTGAGCGATACCTCTGGACTCAATCCAGGCCGTTTTCCCTACAAGCTCCGCGTGAGTGCTGATTGTAACCGCCCCACGTTCCAACGATTCGATGATCCCCAGGATTCGATCGCGCAGTCTTTCCCTGTACCTCCGATCACTTTCGAGTTTACTTTTGACCGCCTCGGTATCGCGCTGAAGATCAGCCGTGCGACTTGTAAGGAACTCCTGAAACTTCTCACTGTTGCGCCGAAATCTATTACCCAGGATTGCAACAGAAACTGAAGCGGCGGCGGCAACGCACGCCGCCAACAGCGTTGCAAATGCCTTCGGATCGCCAACAAGATCGGAGGCCAGTGCGGATGTCAACGTCACCCTTCTTTCCTAAAGGGCAGAGTCGCTACATGTAAGCACCCGAATGGGTTGTTCTATCCGGTCCGCCGCCGAACGTCCACCCGGCCAGCCCAGGGCATCCCGCCCTTTAGCTGGCCAGGCGGGCGTTTGCCCGGGGCTACTGAGTGCTGAGCCCAACTTCAAATCAGCGCTTGCACCTTCAGCGTGAAGGAGGGTCAGCCATGACTGACCTGACCGTTCAGATCATGTGCGAGCTTGCCCCGCAGGATCTGGCCGCCATGCTGCCCGCGGTCGTCCAGCTGGGCGACCGCGCTGGCGTCATCCTGCGCCAGGTCGACGCTGCCCACGTCGAGCTGTACCACGCCGCGCAGATCACCCACGTGGCCGTGGCGGCCCTGGACGTCGAGCCCGTCGCCGATCCGGCCACCCAGGCCGCGGCCCTGACGGAAGCCGTCGAAGCCCTGACCATCTGCCGACGGGTCGCCTTCGAGGCTCATGCCGAGCAGCGCCAGGCGCACGATCTCCAGCTGAGCGCCATCCGCCAGTACGCCATCCAGCGGCACGAGGAGGGCGACATCTGCCGTGAAGGGTTGGACCGCTTCCTGGATGAGTTCGAGTTCGAGCCGTACGTCACCCGGGTTCGGGTCGACTACACCATCTCGGGTTCCTACGAGGTGGAAGGCCACGATGCTGGCTTCGCCGAGGAAGACGCCCAGGGCTACCTGCAGCCCGAGCTGTCGAGCCTGGACGACGTGGTCGACGAGTCGTCGACCTACGACGTCACCATCGTCGACATCAGCGAGCTGTAGGCCGTCATGGACCTGTTGCTGCGCATCACCTTCGCTTCGGGCTGCCCGGAGCTGGACATCGAGCTGGCCCGCCACTGGCTGGCCGAGCAGATCCAGTTCTTCACCGGCCTGACGGTCGCCGGCTATGCCGACGTCGTCCACCCGGCCAGCACGTTCGAGGTCTCGGCGCTGGCGTACGTCGACGCCGAGTAGAACCGCACCTTCTCAAGCCGCAGTTCGGGAGTCCACCACCAGGTGGGCTCCCGTTCTCATGCCTTCGGGCAGAGAGGACGGCAGCCATGTCTGCCAATGTGGAATCGATGTTCTCGGTCAGGGAGATGCCCTGGCACCGGGAGGGGCTGGTCCTGGACCAGCACCCGACGACCTGGGACGAAGCCCGCCGGTTGGCCGGCCTCACCTGGGACCCGATCACCGAAGCCGTGTACGAGCTGGTCAGCATCGACGGGCACGGTCAGCCGCTGTACCGGCCCATCGAGGGCTGGCAGCGCATCGCCCGCTCCGACACCAGCGCCACGCTGTGGATCAACCGCGAGAGCTACACCGTGATCGACCACGGCGAGATGGGCGAGATCGTCGAGGCCGTCCTGGCCCAGCCCAACGTCACCTGGGAAACCGCCGGCGTCCTCGACGAGGGCCGCTCGGTCTGGTGCCTGGCCCTGCTCGATGAGCCGATCCAGCTGCCGGGCGACGCGTCCCCGACGCTGCCGTACCTGGCCATCACGAACCGGCACGGCCAACCGGGCGGCTGCACGCTGCGAGCCACCGCGGTGCGCATCGTCTGCGCCAACACCTTCCGGGCCGCCGAACTGGAAGGCGACCGAACCGGCACCACCTTCTCCTTCATTCACAAGCCGGGCTGGCGCAACCGCGTGGCCCAGGCCCGCGAGGCCGTGACCGGCGCTCGTCAGGAGATGCGGGCCTACGAGGCGCTGGCGACCGAACTGCTCGGCATCCGCGTCACGGCCCAGCAGCGCGAGCGGTTCGTGCGGGCCTTCATCCCCTCGCCTCCCGCGGGGTTGGTGACGGACCGGGTCGCCCGGAACGTGGAGGAGGCCCGTGAGGCCGTTCGCTCCATCCTGACCTCACCGACCACCGAGCCGGTGGCCCACACCGCGTATGGCCTCGTTCAAGCAGCCGGCGAGTACCTGGACCACATCCGGCGGTCCCGGACCTGGGAGACGAAGCTCAACCGGACGCTGATCAAGCCCGAGCCGCTGAAGGCGCAGGCGCTGAAGCTCGTGCGGGAGGTGGTCGCAGCCTGATCCCGTAACTCTGTTCACCGCCCGGATTGGCTCATGCCAATCCGGGCTTGCTCTCTCATCCATCTATTGATCCGAAACGCTAAATTTCCGGGATTTCGGTGATGTAGCGGACGTGCGGGCCGTGGAAGTAGCCGCGGACGATGTGCGGCTGCTTCTGTC